>JAZSQK010000063.1:0-125578 GCA_045537915.1 Acutalibacteraceae bacterium | reverse complement strand
ACCCAACATCTGGTCGTAAGAATAAGGCCAGAAGAAGGGGATAATGATGCAAGAAAGCGTAATTAATACGATAACGATAAGACTGATAAGTGCAATTTTATTTTTAACAAAACGTTTGCAGCCGTCACGGAAAAAGGTGGAAGACGGGCGCATCTGCACTAAATATTCTTTTTCTGATGCAGTAGCAGGGATAAAAGCGTCCACATCGAGATGTAAGCTGAATGGATTTTTCTTCATTTTTAATATCCTTTCTTCTTTCTGTGGGCTTTATTCCAAAGTGATTCTGGGGTCGATAACTTTATAAAGAATATCGCTGATAAGGTTCATAAGTACAATCAAAATTGCAAGAACAATCGTGGTGCCCATAATAAGAGTATAGTCACGGTTGATAATGCTGCTTACGAACGAACGTCCGATACCGGGAACTGCAAAAATCTGTTCAACAACAAGCGAACCGGTAACGATATAAGCGAGCATCGGACCAAAATAAGTTACAACAGGGATAAGAGCGTTTTTCAAAGCGTGGCCAAAAATGATTTTCGTGCCCGAAACACCCTTCGCTTTTGCGGTGCGGATGTAATCCTGACCGAGAACGTCAAGCATTGAAGAACGGGTAAGACGTGTTATGTTGGCCATCGGTGAAAGCGAAAGGGCAATGGTCGGGAGAATCAAGCCGCCTGCTTCTGCGCCGTTTGCCGGGAAGACATGGAATTGAACCGTGAACAGCAAGAGCATAAACGTACCCATGATGAATGACGGCATTGAAACGAATGCGGTGGTAAGAACCATGATTACACGGTCAATAAACTTGTTCCTACGCAAAGCTGCAACGGAACCGAGAACAGTACCGCTGATAAGTGCAATACAAGCAGCAGTAAGACCGAGCTTTGCGGAGGTTCTCATGCCGTCGAGAATGATGTCAAGAACTTCTCTTCCGCGTTGCTTAATCGAAGGACCGAAGTCGAATTTCGTAACAACGTCTTTTAGATAAGTCGTGTATTGCTGGAACAACGGCTTATCAAGTCCGTATTTGGCTTCAAGTGCTGCTTTTGTGGCTTCCGAAATAGCCTTTTCGCCAAGGAACGGGCCGCCGGGAACAGCGTGCATTACAAAAAATGTGATTGTGATAACAATCCATATCGTTAGTAGAGCCAAACCGATTCTTTTCAATATGTATTGTAATGTTTTTGTGTTCATGATTAAAACCTGCTACTATAATTATTTGATGCGGCGAACACCAAGTTCCTGCCGCCGTCGTATATATAAACACACTTTGTTCGCGCGCATATATATTTAATGATACTTTATAAATCGAAGTATAGCATAAAATAAATAAAAATTCAATAGATAAATGAGATATTTTTACGAAAAACAACAATTTCGCCGTCTGATTTACAGTTTTGAGACAATTGACAGTCGGTATTGCTTTGGGATTTGGCAATCAAAAAGCACTTCTTTCGAAGTGCTTTTGATGGTGCACCTGAGCATTCTATAATCGAACCGTTTGCTTCTTTTAGGGTTATGGTTATGTATTTATTTAAATCAGTTATGCATTACAGTATAAATTCTAAATTCATATATGCTGTTGTTAATTGCATCAACGGAAATCCTTAAAGTCATACTCTTACTATCTGAATTGAAGGAGTAAAGCAATTCGGCAATGTGTGGTGATTCATGTGATCCTTCAATCGAATAGGGATATCCCAATGTATCAACAATATCTTTAATGGTTGATTTTTCGGTCACTCCAAAAAGGTTAAACGAAGGTGCATTTGAGTTGTTTGTACTCACACCATTGGGATTTTCAATAGTGATATCTTCGATTATGGCGTCTTTCCAAGATATGGCCTGTGCGGAGTGATAATTGGCAAAACCAATGTCAGTAATTGTTTTCTCTCCAATTTTAGCGACACCATCATTGTTTCCTGTGCTACTACTGGAATTTGGTTCAATATCTTCAAAATCATCTTCGATTAAAAAAGCTACACCTTTTTGGGTTAGAGTGTGGTATGTTTCCTCATTATTTCCAAAGTTGAAATCAATGCCATTAAGTTTTAAAGCTAATGTTTTTGTATTAAATTTCTCATTTAGCGGCTTACTATCGATATTTATTGCCATCTTTCCCAAATATACAGATGAGTCCATATACGGTGATAACAACGATGCTGTAGCAACAGGAGAATAATAGTATAAAGAACTTTTATCAGAGATCGTCATTTCAGACAAAACATTATCGCAGCATACTATTTGCACGCCTTCCAGTAAATTGCTGTCTGCTTCAAATTTGAATTTTATATGATTAAACGAAGAACCATATGCCAGATCGTTTTCAGATGCATCATAATATACAGAACCATAGGTTAATTCTTTTTCAGACATCAAATCTTCCGTATTATAATTTGCTGCAATATCCTTTTTTGAAGTAATACCAATTTCAAATAAGCCATCTGATTTGATTTCCACATCACCGAAAACGCAGATGACACGACAGTTATAAGCACTTTGTACCGTGTCACTTTCATTGAGCAAATAGATATCTAAGCTTGCATAAGAGGCTTTTTTACTATCATAACTTGCATAAGTTTTAATAAAGCCCCAAGGTTCAATTTTTTCGTTATATACGGATTCACTAACATTAAAGCCTTCATCAGCAAAATCTTTAAATGTGCTACCAACAGTAAAAGAAAGATTGCCAGCCATATATTTTTGTCTGCCATAACCATTATCAGAAATAGCTTTTTGCAGACATTTTTCCGCTGCGAGGTGACCTTTTGTGCTAACATTGTCATTTGTACTAGTATTCTCATTTTCGCATCCAGCAAAAGTGATTATCATTACCAATAGTACAGAAACTAACACTATAAAACGTTTTGTCTTCAAAACCGCTTGCCTTCTTCCTCTTTAATTGCTTTTTCACGCTTAATGTTTATGTAAGCGTTTTAAAGGATTTTTATATTATTTATTTTATCATAAAAGCCTTATAAAAGCAACATTTTATGAAAAATTTCAAAACACATATATATATTTCTTTGAAACGAAGAAGTGGTCGCACAGAGAGGCAACTCTGTGCGACCACAAACAAAGACTTAATTGAAATCATTTAAGAAAACAACAAACCCGAACGTTTCACCGATAGGTTGTAGGTTCGGGTTTGAATGCTTTGGTGCGGGTGACAGGACTTGAACCTGCAAGCACATGGCACTGGTTCCTAAGACCAGCGTGTCTGCCAATTCCACCACACCCGCATATTTATTTTTATTCGAACTATATTTTAATATAAGGCCATCTAAAAGTCAAGAAATAATTGATTTTTTACGACTTTTATGGTAAAATATTAATAGTAAAATTATGAGATTGGGGTAGCGCTTGTGGGCAAGAATTTAGTCATAACAATCGGCAGAGAATTCGGAAGCGGAGGACGTGAAATTGCTAAAAAACTCTCTTCTGAATTAAATATAAAAATGTACGATAAAGAACTTATAAGCCTTACCGCAAAGCAGAGCGGTTATAATGAGGATATTCTTCACGACATTGACGAAACTGCTACAAACAGTTTCCTTTATGCACTTTCAACTGGTGTATATCCTCATCCTATTGCCTTTTCCGCAGCAAATCACACACCCTTAAACCAAAGGGCCTTCCTGGTATGCTCAGAGGTAATCAGAGGTCTTGCTGAAAAGGAGTCCTGTATAATAGTCGGAAGATGCGCAGACAGTATATTAAAGGACCACGAAAATCTTTTAAGGGTATTTATATATGCCGATGAAGAAAAGAGAATAGACAGGATAAGCGAGTATGAAAAAATAAGCCGCAGCAAAGCCTCAGCTATACTGAAAAAGGAAGACAGAAAGAGGGCTGCGTACCACAATTATTATGCTGATACAAAATGGGGAAGCGCCAAGGGCTATGACCTTTGCATCAACAGCAGCATCGGCATTGAAAAGGCGGTCGAGCTTATAAAACATGCCGCTTTAGGTAAATAAATTTCACTAAACAAAGCTGCCTTTCGTAGTATGTATTACGGAAGGCGGTGATTTATAATTGCAAAAAAGAAGCAATAAAAAACAGAGGCTTTTGCGGATACTTTATCTGGCAATGGCGGCAGTTTTAATTCTTTGCTCACTTACGGTATATGTTGATATAAGACTTCGAAGTGTAGCCTTCAATTATGCTGAGAGCAGAATGGCCTCTCTGCTAACAAGCTCGGTAAACAAAGCGGCGTCCGAGCTTTTGGAGGAATATTCGGTGACCTATGACCAAATCTGCATAGTTACCCGTGATGAAAACCTGAAGGTTACCTCGGTAGAGATAGACACAAACTACATAAACTGCCTTAAAAGCGATATTACACAGGCGGTGCTGACCGAACTCAGAGGCTATGGAAGCGTAGGCTTCTCGGTGCCCGTTTCGGCTGCCTTCGGGATATATTATTCTTTTTTAAGATTTCCCAAGGTTAAGTATAACGTGAGTGTTGCAACGGTTGTCTTTTCGGATATTAAATCAGAATTTTACGAGGCAGGAATAAATCAGACGGTACACAGAATTTCGGTAACGGTAGGAACAAAGGGAAGTCTTGCGGTTCCCGGGAAAAATCCCGAGATAGTGCAAACGACCGATTTTGTCCTTGCCCAGACGGTAATAATCGGGGATGTTCCCGAGGCTTATACTAAAATAGATTATGCAAATGAAGATATCGTAGATGATATTTTTGATTACGGAGCGCAGCTTGTGGAATAAAGGAGAAAAAAGATGAATATAAACGAGGCGAAAAAAAGGGCAGAAGAGCTGTCCGAGCTTATCAGGTATCATAACGACAGATACTATAATCAGGACGCTCCCGAGATAAGCGACTTTGAATATGATGCTTTAAACAGAGAACTGAGAGAGCTTGAGGCTCAGTTCCCCTCACTTATATCTTCTGACTCTCCCACGCAGAAGGTCGGCGGCAACGCCTCCAAACTTTTCTCCGAAGTAAAGCATTCGGTCAAGATGGAAAGTCTGCTTGACGCCTTCAGTTTTGATGAGCTTCGCAGTTTTGATGAGAAGGTAAGAAACTCACAGGGCAGCAGTATTTACTCGGTAGAGCCTAAAATTGACGGCCTTTCGGTTTCTCTGGAGTATAGAGACGGAAAATTTGTCAGAGGGGCAACCAGAGGGGACGGTATAACTGGCGAGGATGTAACCGAAAATCTTTTAACAATAGAGAATATACCAAAAACTATACCCTTTACCCAGACGCTTGTGGTAAGGGGAGAGGTCTATATGCCGAGACAATCCTTCCTTGCGCTTGTAGAAAGACAGGAGCTTATGGGCGAAAGCCCTGCTAAAAACCCAAGAAATGCTGCGGCAGGAACACTTCGTCAGAAAAACAGTAAAATTGTTGCAGAAAGAAAACTGGACATTTTTATCTTCAACCTGCAAAAAATTGAGGGCAAAACCCTCTCTTCACATATAGAATCATTGGATTTCTTAAAAAGCCTCGGCTTTAATGTTGTGCCGAATTATAAGCGCTGCGCAACTATTGATCAGGCAATTTCAGAGATTGAAAAAATCGGCAACAGCAGAGGAGAATTGTCCTTTGATATAGACGGCGCCGTAATTAAGGTGGATGATTTTTCTGCCCGAGAGGAAATGGGAAGCACAGCAAAGTATCCTAAATGGGCAATAGCCTACAAATATCCTCCCGAAGAAAAGCCGACAAAGCTTATAGGTATCGAAATAAATGTCGGAAGAACAGGCGCTCTTACACCCACCGCTGTTTTTGAACCGATACTTCTCGCAGGAACCACCGTATCCAGAGCGGTGCTCCATAATGAAGATTTTATTAAAGAAAAGGGAATCTGCCTTGGAGATACCATAATAGTCCGCAAGGCAGGGGAAATAATTCCCGAGGTGGTTGCAGTAAAGGAGCATAATGCCGATTCTGTGCCCTTTGTAATGCCTGACATCTGTCCCTCCTGTCACGGTCCTGTGTTCAGGGAGGAGGGGGAAGCGGTAATCCGTTGCACAAACGCCCAGTGCCCTGCCCAGATACTCCGCCACCTTATCCATTTCACCTCAAGAGATGCGATGGATATAGAGGGATTAGGTCCCGCAGTGCTTGAACTTCTGCTTGATGCAGGGCTTATAAAGGAAACCACAGACCTTTATATGCTTCGTACCGAAGATATAGCAGAGCTTGAAAGACTGGGCGAAAAATCGGCGCAGAATATTATTTCGGCTATTGAAAAATCTAAAGAAAACCCCTTATCAAGACTCCTTTTTGCCTTTGGTATAAGACATATTGGTCAGAAGGCGGCAAAGCTTATTGCCGACAGCTTTAAAAATATCGAGGATATTTTTAAGGCGCAAAAGGAGGATTTTGAGGCTATCGACGGTATCGGTTCGGTACTTGCCGATAGTATTTGGGAATTCTTTTCACTCGAATCAACAAGGGCTATGGTCGACCGACTGAGCGCATTTTCGGTAAATATGACCGAGCCCGATACAGCGGTTGATTCAAGGTTTGAGGGGCTTACCTTTGTCCTTACGGGAACCCTCCCCACATACACAAGAAGTGATGCTTCGGCAATAATTGAGAGTATGGGCGGAAAGGTTTCCTCCTCTGTTTCCAAAAAGACCTCCTTTGTTCTGGCGGGAGAAGAGGCGGGAAGCAAACTCGATAAGGCAAACTCGCTCGGAGTCAGGGTTATAAGCGAAGAAGAGTTTAATGAGATGATAAAATAAGTGAAATCTCGCAGATTTTTCTGCGAGATTTTTCAGATAAAAAAAGGTGATAAAATTGCAGATATTACTCGACAGCAGTAAAAACTTTTATAAAGCAAATCTTCACTGTCACAGCACTAATTCCGACGGAAAGCTCACGACAGCCGAGCTCAAGGAGGAATTTAAGAAAAAAGGCTATAAGATAGTTGCCTTTAGTGACCACGAGCATTTAATAGACAATTCTCATCTTGATGACGAGGATTTTTTAACCATTACCTCCTGTGAGGTGGCTATTAAAGAGTTCCCACACCAGTCAACCCTTGAAAACTATAATATGAAGGTCTGCCACCTGAACTTTTATGCCGAGGACCAACACAATACTCTGACACCCTGTTACAACTCGGTCTATGACCATTTTAAAAACGAACAAATAGAGCATCTTATCAGGTTTTCAGAGGAATATGAAAGAGAGTATTCGGCAAAGGGAATAAACGAGATAATAAGGACCGCAACCGATAAGGGCTTTTTGGTTACCTATAATCATCCTAACTGGTCGCTTGAGAATGCGGTTCAGTATCTTCAGTACGAAGGGCTTTTTGCAGTCGAGATTTATAATCATGCCTCGGCCGTTTCGGGAGGCTATGACTACTGTATAAATGTGTTCGATGACCTTCTTCGTGCGGGGAAAAAGATATTCTGCACAATGGCAGATGACTGCCACGCAAGGTTCGGTACTGACAGCCCCAACTCCGATATGTTCGGAGGCTTTGTTATGATAAACTCGGACGAGCTGTCCTATCAAAAAATAATTTCTGCATTAAAAAGAGGAGAGTTTTACGCATCGAACGGTCCTTTGATTTACAGTCTTACACGGGACTCGGACAGGGTGTTTATAAAAACTTCAAAAGCAGCGAGAATAGCCCTTTCTACCGCAGGCAGACGAACCGATGCTGTAAATGCGACAGATGACCTTCCTGTGAGGGAGGCAGAGTTTAAGCTTCGGGCTGATGACGGCTATTTCAGGATAACGGTAACCGATTTTTACGGAAAACATGCCCATACACAAGGATATGAAGTATAAAAATAGTGAGCAAGACAAATCTTGCTCACTTCTTTATTTATTGTTTGTTAGGGTCTGGTAAATCGTAGTCTGCTTCTTGGCCATTGTAAAGCTCCCAATCAAAAAATTCCGTCCAGCCTTCACGTAGACTTTTAAGAGCTAGGTATTCTGTGACATTAAAACCTCTTATATCAAAATCAGAACCCTCTATTATATAAATACCCGTCTCATCTTTGATTATTTTGATTATATTAAAATGAGCTTTAAATCTGCGGTTGAGTGCATGCTTCACCTCTGTGTGCAGTTCACCTTCTGTATGGTGATAGAGCTTCAACAAAGGATCTATAGCAGAGGAATCTAGGTCTTCAAGTGTACTAACATCCACATTTTGCAGCTTGTCGTTAAGATATGCATTTACATTATAGTTTGCAATTATGCGGTCAGCATCAAAAAGGCAAGAGAGTAGCAAAACTGAACAGGCGGTTATGAGAATTATTTTCATATATGGAAGTTTGCGGATAAATAGTTTAAGAATAACTGTTACAAAAACAAGCCCTAAAAATACCATAAATAATGATGTGTATATGCGAAGCCTTGTCATGCCGAAACGGTCAATGTAGAGTACCATTTTTGAGATTGCAGTAATTATAAGCAGAAGCGAAAAACAACATAGAAAACCGTTTAGGGCTTTAAGCGGCTTAGGAAGTATATTCCCTTCTTTACGGCAGAGCACAGTAGTAAGAAGAATAATTAACAGATTTATACCGCATACAGCAGACATTTCAAAGAAGCCTCGTCTGGCATATTCTGCCATTGTGAAATCTTTTGGCAAAAGACCTGCAAAAGCATTAAAAAAGTACGCAAGTTGAGAAAAAAGATAAAGCACATAAGCAGACGATACGGCAACAAGAAAAGAGTAAACCGATATAGCGGTTATTCCCTTAAAAGAAGATTTTGCCGCAGGCTTAACTTCAGCATTCTTTACCATAAAAAGACGACTGAATACCGAAAGAAAATATAATCCTCCACAGAGCAAAGTGATTACAATCTCAAAAATTTTGGACAGCGATATGTCTTTGAAAATTGATTCAAAAGCCGCGTCCGAGGATATGAGTAACGGCACGACTATCAGTAACACAGGAATTGCAAGAGCGATACCGGAGAAAACATGTCCTATGCGGCGCTTTGTTACTTCGCCATCCGCATGGTTTTTATGGAGTAGAGCATAGATTCCGTTCGTTATATTGCCAAGTCCAAAATCAAAAGCAGTTCTAAGAATATCAAGAATGGCAGAGTATGAACCGCTTTTATGACTACGCAAGTCAAAGTGGTCGGTAATTATTATAAGATAAAGAAGCAAAATAACAACAACCGAAAGGCCTTTGGTCAGGGAGTGGTCGGAAAGGGAAAGTGTAACCGCCATCAGTATAAAAAATATCGTACATATGAAACGATATACAGAAGGCTTTTGTTTTGATTTGGATATATACCAAAAAGTAATTATGCCGATAAGGAGAAAACCTATGGTAACGCCGAGTCCTACATTGCTCCAAAAAAGACAATTTATCAACAAAAGACAGGGAAGTATAAGAAGTGCGGCAAGTTTTATATCTCGGGAGTCGGCTGTAGGTCGTAAAACCTTTGGCAGTTCAGTAATATTTTCTTGCTTCATCCATTCAAGACACTCTTCGCAAACAGCGCGGTTATCATCTATTTCTTTTTTGCATCTTTGACAAAAATTCATAAGATTACCTCCTGATCAGGTCTGTATTCAAGTATATCGGCAGGTTGACAGTCGAGAGCTTTACAGATACTTTCAAGTGTGCTGAACCGAATAGCTTTTGCCTTTCCTGTTTTCAGAATAGAAAGGTTTGCGGGGGTAATATCGATGGCTTGAGCCAGTTCAAGAGAGGACATTTTTCTTTTCGCAAGCATAACATCGAGGTTAATAATTATTGCCATTTATACGGTCCTCCCTTAAATAGTCAGTTCGTTTTCTTCACGCAAGGTAATAGCCGCGTTAAAGCAACCACGAACTATGCTCACGATAAGGCATAAAAAGATCATTGATGCAGCAACCGCTATAAAGGGAATGTACCAGTATGTAGCTATAGATGTAACAAGGGCAACTGAAAGGCAGCACCAACAAATGACAGTCATCATATGGCTGTTGATTGAGTGAAATATATATTCACTCAAAATATTTTTAAGAAGCATGAGCAAACAACCGAGCGCTATCATGGTCGGAACGGAACAAATCCAAAAAGCAATTGGGATAACTATTTTTAAAACTGCATCAAGATTTCGTAATGTTACAAACCATTTGGCAAAATCAAGTGCAAACATATCCAAAAAGAGTACAGCCAGCATACATGCAATGATAAAAGCTCCTGTGAAAATTACTGAACTTTTCTTCATAAAAACACCTCAAAACAAAAATATCCCGTAAATGATGGAAAATAATTCCATAACTTACGGGAAGATTATAACGTTAGAATTATCGTTTGTCAATAATTATTTATCGTTTTTAACTATTTGTTGCTGTTTTGTAACAATTTGAGAGCAACTCTTCAAGAATCTGCATTTTAGTATTTGACGGCGTTTTGTACTCGGCAAAAGGAAAGCTTATCCCTAAACTGTCATACTTTGTCTGACATATCTTTTTAAAGGGTAAAAGCTCGGTTTTATCTATGCAGGAGTACTGCTTTAGGATGTCCTTCAGGGCAAAAATGTTGTTTTCGGTATCATTCAGAGAGGGAATAATGACCTGACGGACGGTGGTAGCAATACCCTTTTCGTCGAGCAAACTCAAAAAGTTTATTACCCTTTTGAGATCGCAGCCGACATATTTTTTATAGTCCTCTTCGGTGGTGTATTTTATATCGAGCAGCACCCTGTCGGTAACCGTGAGAAGCCTTTTGACCGAATCGTTTATAATGCTTCCCGAGGTATCAAGACAGGTGTTTACCCCATGCGCTTTACAAAGGGAAAAAAGCTCAAAAGCAAAATCGCTTTGCAAAAGAGGCTCTCCGCCCGAAAGGGTAATACCGCCATCCTTGCCAAAGTATTCCTTGAACCTTTCTGCCTTTTCAAAAATCTCGTCTGCAGTATATAGGCTTCCTCCCGAAAGGCTCCAGGTGTCAGGATTGTGGCAACATCCGCAACGCAGATTACAGCCCTGCATAAAGACTACAAAGCGAACACCGGGACCGTCTAATGTGCCGAGGCTTTGGATTGAATGAACACGACCTCTAATCATATTTCTTATAACGCCTCGTGGAATGTGCGGCTGATGACCTCTTTTTGCTGCTCCCTTGAGAGCTTGTTGAAGTTGACCGCATAGCCCGATACCCTTATAGTGAGGTTGGGGTATGCTTCAGGGTTTTCATATGCTTTCATCAGTGTTTCTCGGTTTAAAACGTTTACATTTATGTGGTGTGCTTTTTTCGCAAAGTAACCTTCAAGAATGCTGACCAGATTGCAAATTCTCTCGTCAGAAGTTCTGCCCAGAGCCTCGGGTGTAATCGAGAAGGTGTTGGAAACTCCGTCGTGGCAGTCATCATAGCTTATTTTAGCTACAGAATTGAGTGAAGCAAGAGCGCCGTTTTCTTCACGGTTGTGCATCGGATTGGCACCGGGAGCGAAGGGGGCGCCTGCAGGTCTGCCGTCGGGGGTAGATCCGGTGTTTTTACCGTACATAACGTTTGAAGTGATGGTAAGAACAGAAAGGGTGTGTATGGCGTTTCTGTAGGTCGGAGTCTTGCGAAGCTCGGTGATGACGTCGTGTGTAAGGCTTTTGGCAATCCTGTCAACCCTGTCATCGTCATTTCCGAATTTAGGAAACTCTCCCGACGTTTTGAACTCTGTGATATAACCCTCTTCATTAAATAGCGGCTCAACCGTTGCGTATTTTATTGCGCTGAGCGAGTCGGCAATTACAGAAAGCCCCGCAATACCAAACGCCATAAAACGACCGACCTCGGTATCATGAAGTGCCATCTGCAGTTTTTCATAGGCATACTTATCGTGCATAAAATGAATTACATTCATTGTGCTGACATAAAGACGGCAAAGCCACTCAAGGTAAATATTAAACCGTTTAATAACAGTTTCAAAGTCAAAGTCATCCTTTGACAAAACCTCTAGCTGAGGGCCTATATGTATACCGCTTGTTGTGTCATATCCGCCGTTTATGGCAATAAGCAAAAGCTTTGCAAGATTGCATCTTGCGCCAAAGAACTGCATCTGTTTGCCGATTTTCATAGCAGATACGCAACAGGCTATCGCATAGTCATCGCCATATTCGGGACGCATAACATCATCGTTTTCATACTGTATAGAATCGGTATCAATAGAAACCTTAGCGCAAAACTTCTTGAAGTTTTCAGGCAGTGAGTTTGACCAGAGGATAGTGAGATTCGGCTCGGGCGAGGGACCTAAGGTGTAAAGGGTGTTGAGCATACGGAAACAGGTCTTGGTAACAAGACTTCGGTTATCCTTTCCCATTCCTCCGATAGCCTCGGTTATCCACATGGGATCTCCGCCGAAAAGCTCATTATATTCAGGGGTACGAAGATGACGTGCAAGACGAAGCTTTATTACAAAATCGTCAATAAGCTCCTGCGCCTCCTGTTCGGTGAGAAGACCGTTTTTGATATCACGCTCGATATAAATATCAAAAAAGGTACTTACTCTGCCAAGTGACATTGCAGCGCCGTTTTGCTCCTTAATTGCGCCGAGGTATGCAAAATAGGTCCACTGAATAGCCTCTCTTGCATTAGTAGCAGGTTTGCTTATGTCATAGCCGTACATAGCCGCCATATCTCTGAGCTTTGCAAGGAAAGCGATTTGTTTTGCAACCTCTTCGGCAAGTTGGATTTTTTCGAGGTCTAAAAGCTCTCTGCCGAGCGCAATTCTATCCTTTTTCTTGAGCTCAATAAGACGGTCAATACCGTAAAGCGCAACACGGCGGTAGTCACCGATTATTCTGCCACGGCCGTATGCATCGGGAAGTCCTGTGATTACATGGCACTTTCTTGCGGCTCGCATTTCATCTGTGTATACTCTGAAAACCGCATCGTTATGGGTAGTGCGATAGTAAAATTCCTCTTCAATTTTGTCACTTAATTTGTATCCGTAGGCGCTGCATGCCTGTCTTGCCATTCTGATACCGCCAAAGGGGTTTACACCTCTTTTAAGGGGCGCATCGGTCTGAAGGCCGACTATCAGCTCATTTTCCTTATCAATATATCCGGGCGCATAGTTCAAAAGAGAGGAAACGGTCTCGGTGTCAATATCAAGTACTCCGCCGTTAGCCCTTTCCTTTGCAAAAAGGGCATTTACCTTTTCCATAAGCTTTGTTGTCCGCTCGGTTGCAGAAGAAAGGAAGGAATCATCACCGGTATATTCAGTATAATTCTTTTGAATAAAATCCCGGACATTTATTTCTTCCTGCCAAGCACCCGATTTAAAGAAATTGTAGTCGTTTGCCATATTAAACACTCCTTGAAAAAACAAAAAGACAATTCAGCTTAACATACTGAATCGCCCAGACGGTCGGCTATATATCACTTTACACTCCCTTGCGGTAATCCGCAAAATCCGTCAGTTATGCAAAGCTTCTGTAAACAGTATACAACAGAAAAAGAGCCTTGTCAATAATGATTGCAGTTAGTCGAAACGGGTTTGTTTCGCCTAACCTATTCAATTATAATGGTTATAAAACCGTTGACAAAGAGGGAGGATGTGTTATACTTGTGGTAAATGGTTCCGGAGGTAAAAATTATGTATAAAATCAAAAAAGTAGATGCCGATAAGCTCGGACTTCACGATCCGATGTGGGATAAAGCTGTTGTTGCCGATGTTTGCGTTGATAACTGGAGCGGATATATTAAAAGTCCTAAAATGACTGCAAAACTTCTCTACAGCGACTTTGGTCTTCATATTAAAATGGAAACCGATGAAACCAAAATATTTGCCACAAAGACCGAGCAGAACAGTGCGGTTTGTCTGGATAGCTGTATGGAGTTTTTCTTCAGACCGAATGCAGATGACGAAAGATATATAAACTTTGAATTTAATCCTTTCGGAACAATGTACATGAGCCTGAGACGCTCAAGAAAAGACTTTGTGTTCCCTAAAGAAGACAGAGATTTCTTTGATGTTAAAACCGAAATAAACGATAAGGGTTGGATGGTTGCCTTTACTATTCCATTCGAGTTTATGGACAGAATGGTAGGCACACATACAAAAACCTTCTACGGTAATATTTATAAGTGTTGTGATGTAAATAGACACTTTGCAACATATTATCCCGTAAAGACCAAAGAGCCGGATTACCACAGACCCGAATATTTTGATAAGTTTGTACTTGAATAAAAAGAGCATTTTAAAAGCACCATCTGAAGATGGTGCTTTTTTTGTAAATTCAACAGTTTCCCACTTAGTTCACACGGGTGTATTTAATAGGAAGCCCGGCATCTATAATTGTAAGTTCGTTTTGACCGTTAAGGGAATACTCCTTCTTCTCAAAATCAGTACTGTTTTGGTCTCTTACATATAGCTTGTCTCCCTCAAACTTATATGCGCTTATAATATTCTGGGGAACGGCATTGAGTGCTGTTTGCACAAGGTTTGTCAAATACTCGTCACATGTTTGTCCGATACTGGCTTCAAATTCCACTTTTGATAGACCGTTTTGCGCCAAGGAATCATCTAATGCCGTTGTGAACAGTTGTGTGTAGGCAGTTTTAAGGGAGTCTCTGTCGATTATTTCGTAGACAACTCCGCCCGAGGTAAACTCTATTTCACAGGAAACCATCATAGCACCCTCAACATTATATCCCTCCTGTGAGAACAAGGGCGCCATATCTGCGCTTCCTTGCCATTTTCCAACAATAATCTGGGCGGGAGTTTTTGTGGGTGTGCTTACGGTAGAGGAGGTAGTGGGTGCAGAGGACGCACTGCTCGAGGTTTTGCTTGATGATTCCGCTACAACAGATGAACTTTCAGGTTTTGGGTCGGAAGATATGGTTGATGAGGCTTCGTCCGCTGAAGAGTCTTCGGAAGAGGCATCATCGGTAGAAACGGTAGATGCAGTCAGAGAAGTACCGTCATTATCGGGCGAAACATGTGTTTTATCTTTACAGGCGCAAAGCGTAGCAGTTAATATAAAACAAAAAACGACTGCAGATAACACCTTAAAATTCATAGATACTTTCATAAAAACATCTCCTTTTATTTTTATGAAAGTATTATAACATATATGGAACTTATTGTCAAAAATATTGTGGCTATTCCTGCGGAGCCACGGCTCTGACAGTCCACCGGACTGTCATTCACTACCGCTCCTACTTCGAATCCCTTTCAGACTAAAAAGAAAGCACCAACCACAAGGGTTGACACTCTCTTTTTTGGCCCGCTCGAAGGGATTCGACCGTCTGCTTCGCATACTTATAGCTTGACGACCGTCGCCTTGCGACAGTACCCGTCTGCGCCGCTCTGTCTAAAAAACAGTACGCCGTACTGTTTTTATTAACGACAGACCCTCTCGGGTTCAAATCCCTACAAGCTAAAAAGAAAGCACCAACCACAAGGGTTGACACTCTCTTTTTTGGCCCGCTCGAAGGGATTCGAACCCCCGATCTTCAGAATCGGAATCTGCTGCGTTATCCAGCTGCGCCACGAGCGGAAATAAATAATTGCTAGTACTGTAGTATTGTATCATAATACCTATAAAAAATCAAATGAATAGAAAAATAAATTTTTACCGACAATAGTATGAGCAGAGGAGGGCTTTTACATGAAGAAAAAAAGGACTATAGCGGTTTTAATATCGGTTATTATAACTACGGCGGTTCTTGCCCTTTGCGGACTTTTGCTTTTGCCGGTTGAAATTGAAAAGAGTGAATTTCCCACAGGAGAGAATGTCTCGGGCATAAACTATTATTCTGATGTTACCAGTTGCGGAATACTATGTCGCTACGAGGACGGTTCGGGCGCTTTACTGTTCCTGAATTTCGACACGGGCAGTATATATGTATCTCTTTATGAGGATTCTACAAATGAGAAGGCGGCTAAAGAGGGGTACGACATCAGTTATTCGATAGACCTTACTGCTGATTTTCTTTGCCGATTCTGCGACCGATTGGGTGGTATTACGATGAGTGAGGCGGGTTCAGAAAGAAGATTTTCCTCGGTTGGCTTAAGAAACAAGCTCAAGGAGATGACGGCTTTTGATGACCGAATTGCAATTTTTTCTGCATTTTTTGAAAGGATTTCTAAAATAGGCTTGTCTTTAGATGATATTAAGTTTATAATTAAAGAAACAGAGAACGATTTAGTCTACCCTGTATGCTATCACTGGGTAGAACCGTTTAAAGAAATGGCAGGAAATTGCATTTTTAAGTAAGAGGGGGATAAAAATGAAGAGAGTGTTAGCCTTGTGTCTGGTGTTCGTACTGGTCTTTTTTGTGTCCTGCTCGGGAAAACCACACAATATATCTTCTCTTGTGGGCGATTCCTCAAGTAGCGGGGAGGCAGAACAGTCCTCTGCAGAATCCACCATCGAGGACAGTTCAAATATAAAGCAATCGTCCTCCTCAACCCAAAACCCATCACAGAGCTCTTCTGCAGAGCAAAACAGTTCTTCTAATACATCTTCCGATACCAAACCTCAGACTCCGGTTGTCTTTGAACCTGTAAAGAGCGAGGATTATTACTGCTACGGTAAGCTTACCGAGGTGCAAAAGAAGGCATACACGAAAATTCTTGATGCGGTAGTGGAAATGCCTGAGAGATATATTGATATCGAAGAGGCCGACAAGATTACCGAGAGAGATATTTATGTTGCGACAATAGCACTTAAAAACGACCACCCCGAGCTTTTCTGGCTGCCATACGCCTGGTATATAGGTAAAACCCATACCGAACATATGGCGATTCTCTTTGTCAACAACTCTCCCGAAAATGTTAACCAGAGCATTGAGAGTTTTACGGCGACCTATACGGTAGAGCGGTCGAAAAAGGATGGAATGCTAACTGCTCTAAAAAATGAGGTTGAAAAAATAAAGTCAAAAGTAACGGCAAGAGATCCATATGGAATAGAGCTTCAGCTTCACGATATACTTTGCCAGAGGGTTACATACAATAACGCACCGACATCTCTAAGTTATACTGCATATGGTGCCTTGGTTGAGGGACAAGCGGTTTGCGAAGGATATACAAGAGCGATGCAGATGATGCTCTACGAGTTCGGGATTCTTTCAACGACTGTCAGCGGGGTTGCAGAAGGACCTCATATGTGGAATCTGGTGCAGATAAACGGTAAGTGGTACCATCTTGATGTTACCTGGGACGACCAGCAGAGCGGTATAAGGCACAACTATTTTAATCTTACCGACACAAACATTAAAAAAGACCACAGTATAAATACGACCGAGGGAAGTCTAAGCGACAAGGATATTGTTGAAGACGGCAAACCCTACAATCCTCAGCTTCCGACCTGTAACAGTACTGATGATTGGTATTACCAGAAAACAGGGTTTGTTTATAAAAACAATGCCGACCAGTTAGCCTCATATATGCTAGACAATAATATAAAGAAACTGGAAATAATCGGTTGGAACAACGCTGCCGCTACAGCCCTCACAAATGCACTTAAAGCAAAAGGACATAATTTGGGCTTTAGTTACAGTTATGATTCGGAAAACTCATGGGCGATGCTCGAACTTAAATAATAAAAAGAAAGGTTCACACGAACCTTTCTTTTTTTATGCTATTTAAAGCTTATGAAGTTATAGCTGTGAAGAATCTGGAAGAATTTTGCCAGTCGTTCATAAAGGGGATGCGCCTCTTGGCCGAAATGTCCGTCAACAAGCTCTCCTATTTCAAGAAGATTTTTTTCGCCGTCTATAAGCGTCCAGACAAAGCTTCCGTTCTTATCAAGATGGATATAGCTTATTTTAGGCTTTTTTAAAAGCTTTTGTGCAATACGGTTTGCAACCCCCTTGTTTTCTATTTCAAGGGTAACAAGCCCTTCTTCGCAGGACCATTTTATACTTTCATTCCTTATGGGAATTTGCTCGAGATAATTTTTCGGTAATGGCTTATTCTTCTTCATTTGCCTGTGCTCGTTTCTTCCAGACTGTGAATTTGAGGACGGTCAGTACTATTACTGCGAAGAGAAGAATTCCGCCAATATCCATAACAATCTGCGGAATTGAAAGCAGCTCGGAGAGATTTATCATCTTATCAAGACCGAATATTGCGAGAAGCGCAAGTAGAATTCCGACAAGGCCTTCTCCTGCAATCATACCCGAGCAGAAGAGAATACCGTCGTTAACAATGGTTTCCTTCTCCTTTTCATCCTTTTTCATCTTATCAAGACCGAGACGGACAAGTCCGCCGACCATAATACAGGCGTTAAGCTGTACGGGGAGATAAACGCCGATAGCAAAGGGAAGCACGGGGATACCGACTATTTCGACTACAATTGCGATAAACACACCGATAAATATAAGTCCCCAGGGAAGATTTCCGTTCATAACACCCTCGGTAATAAGCTTCATAATGGTTGCCTGAGGAGCCGCAAGCTCGTCGCCGCCGAAGCCCCAAGCAGTATCAAGCAGATAAAGGGTTCCTCCGATAGCGAAGGCCGCCGCAACAACGCCGATAATTTCTCCTATTTGCTGCTTTTTAGGAGTAGCGCCGAGAAGGAAGCCTGTCTTCAGGTCCTGTGAGGTGTCACCTGCGATAGCAGAAACGATACAAATTATAGAGCCGATTGCGATAGCTGTCTTCATGCCGCCGTAGCCTGTGCTGCCCGTGAGCTTTAAAACCAGTGTGGTTATAAGCAGGGTTGCGATGGCCATACCTGAAACGGGGTTGTTACTACTGCCGACAAGTCCTACCATTCGGGAGGAAACGGTTGCAAAGAAGAAACCGAAGATTACAACAAGGACAGCACCGATGGGATTAACGGGAATTGCGGGAACGAGCCATACAAGAACAGTGAGCACAAGAATAGAAACGAGAACAACAACGATGTTAATATCCTTTGCTGTGCGTCCGCCCGATGCAGCGCCGCCGCTTGCCATACCCTTAATTGCACCGCTGAATGCCTTTGCGATAAGGGGTAGTGATTTGATAAGGCTGATGATACCGCCTGCCGCAAGTGCGCCTGCACCGATGTATCTTACATATGAGCTCCATATACCTGCTGCGCCGCCTGTTGCATAAACCTCGGAAACTGTCTTGCCGAAAACGACCGAGTCGCCGCCGAAAAGCACGATAGCGGGGATAAGCACAAGCCAGGCAAGGACACCGCCTGCGAACATATAGGAGG
Organism: Acutalibacteraceae bacterium; assembly: GCA_045537915.1. GTDB lineage: Bacteria > Bacillota > Clostridia > Oscillospirales > Acutalibacteraceae > SFWF01. The sequence continues at coordinate 106,469 of JAZSQK010000063.1, read as the reverse complement.
ATATCTTTGCGCCGCAAATGTATCCAACACTCATAACGGCAGGATAAATCTGTGTGCCGATAGCACCTGCAAAGCCCTTTACTGAGGCGGTAATTTCGCCTGAAACGGCTTTAAGTCCGTCGATTATAAACTTAAAGAGAGCCGCAAAGCCCATACCTGCAAAAACTGTCGAGGCGTTTGCGCCGCCCTTTTCTCCTGCAAGTAAAACCTCTGCACAGGCAGTTCCCTCGGGATAGGGAAGAGTTCCGTGCTCCTTTACGATAAGCGCATTGCGAAGCGGCACCATAAAGAAGACACCGAGAAGTCCGCCGATGAGGGCGATAAGGGTTATTTCAATAAGATTTGGCTTGTCCATATGTCCTTCTGCTGCCCAGAGGAAGAGGGCAGGCATAGTGAATATGGCACCTGCAGCGAGAGATTCGCCTGCAGATCCGACAGTCTGTACAAGATTTGATTCGAGTATTGAGTTTCTGCGCATTATGATTCTGATAACACCCATCGCAATAACGGCAGCAGGGATAGATGCCGAGACCGTCATACCGACACGAAGGCCGAGATAAGCGTTAGCCGCACCGAATATAATTGCCAACAGAACACCCATAACGATTGAGGTTACAGTAAGCTCGGGAGTAATTTTTTCGGCGGGAATATAGGGTTTAAATTGATTTTTATTATCCATAAATTCTCTCCTAATCACACCTCTTGAGAAGCTCAAGAAGAATATTATATATTTTTCTTACCGAAGAAATATTCATTCTTTCGTTCGGCGTATGCACATCAAAAAGGTCGGGTCCGATAGATATACAGTCAAGTTCCTTTATCCTTGAAGCAAAAACAGCGCATTCAAGACCTGCGTGTATCGCTTCAATCTTTGGCTCTGCATTACAAAGCTCATTATATACCCTACAGTAAAGCTGTCGCAAACAGCTTTCTTCTTTGTACTCCCAAGGGGGATAGTAACCCGAGGTGTGATAGTTAGCGTTTGTCTGCGACCAGAAAGAATAAAGTCTATCAACGAGTGTATCAAGCGCCGAGGCCTTGCTTGAACGAAGCGCATGACCGAAAACAATAGAATCCTTTTCGGTTTTTAAAATTCCAAGGTTTAATGATGTTTCAACAAGCCCATTAATATCAGCCGACATATCAACTACACCGTCAGGGATTGAGCAAAGGGCGAAAATCAGAGACAGAAGTTCCTCTTTGCTTATAATCTCGTCAGGCACGGCAGAAAAGCACTCTACCGTATATTCAAATTCAGCCTCTTGTTTTGAAATTTCATTCTTGATATTCTCAAGAATTGCTTCTGCCTTTTTTGCAAGTAGGGAGTCGGCCGAGCAAAGTGTTATAAAACAATATTTTGGAATGGCGTTGGATTTATCGCCGCCCGTAATATCTGCAAGGTCAAAGTCACATTCTTTTTGGAGCAGGTCCAAAAATCTTCCCGCCAGAATGTGAGCGTTTATTCTTCCTTTGTCAATCTCAACCCCCGAGTGACCTCCCTTAAGGCCCTTAATGCCAATAACGGTTTTGTTTGCATTGACCTTATGCCTTGTTATAGGAAGTGTCGCCTTAAAGTCAATTCCTCCTGCGCAGGAGACCGTTACGGTATCCTCTTCTTCAGAGTCGAGGTTAATCATTCTTTTAGCCGAAAGACGTGACATATCAAGGGCGTTTGCCCCAATCATACCGATTTCTTCATCGGTTGTAAAGACGGCCTCTATCGGAGGATGCGAAGCAGTATCGCTGTCAAGCAGAGCAAGAATTATTGCAACTGCAATTGCGTTGTCGGCACCGAGTGTTGTCCCGTTTGCTCTTAAATAATCGCCGTCGACAACAACCTCTATACCGTCCTTTTTAAAATCAAAAACTCTGTCAGTATTCTTTTGACAGACCATATCCAGATGGCCCTGAAGGATTATCGGCTTTGCATTTTCTCGGCCTTTTGAAGCAGACTTGTATATTATTACATTGTTAGCATTATCACGGTAAAACCTAAAGCCCCGTTGTTTTGCAAAGACAACACAGTATTCTGCAATACCGTCCATATTACCTGAACCGTGGGGTATGCTTGAGATTTCATAAAAAAATTTAAAAACCTCAATAGGCTTCAGATTTATATCTTGTTGCATATATTCTCCTTAAAAAACGGGTTCTTAAAAATTAAAGACTCTTTAAAAAGCTTGTTATCTTGTTTGCTAAGATAGTATGCCCGGCATCGCCCGGATGAAGTCCGTCGGGCATATATTTTTCCTTCATAACAGGAATGTTGGGCTGAACCCCGTAGGTCTTGTAAAGGTCACACAGAGGTATTGAATAATACTCTGCGACCTCACGGATGATTTCAACAAACTGTTTAAGGGCTTCTCCTCTCGAGTTAGTTTCATCGCATCTGTGAAGGGGGGTCAGCGCACAAACAACCGAATCGGGATATTTTTCAACAACCTCACGAAAAAGGGTATGTAAACCGCCGTAGAATGTGTCATATTCTCTGTCGCTCATATTACCGATAGGCGCCGAGCCGTGACAAAAATCATTTGTTCCGCCGAATATAACAATAATATCGGCGTCATCATCCATAGATAAAGCCCTTTCACAAAAGCTCTGTCCAACCGTTTTTGTCTTGTCAAAGGCGATGGTGGTACCGTTTATACCGTAGTTTCGTGCAATTATGCCCTCATTTTTTGCGATAAGGTCCGAAAAACGCTTATCGGGAGAGGAGGTACCGTGGCCGTAGGTTATGGAGTCACCGAGGAAGTTTATTTTTTTACCCTTTAATTCCATAGAAAAAACACCTTACTTAATGACATCGCAGCCCATATACTTTCTGAGGGCTTCGGGAACGGTAACGCTACCGTCTGCATTCTGATAGTTTTCTAAAATTGCCGCAACCGTTCTGCCGACAGCAACACCCGAGCCGTTAAGGGTGTGAACAAACTGGGCCTTGTCCTTTGCGGTCTTCTTAAAGCGGATAGAACCACGACGAGCCTGATAATCCTCAAAGTTTGAACAGGAAGAAATCTCTACATAACGGTTGTAAGAGGGCATCCAGACCTCAATATCATATGTTTTAGCCGAAGAAAAGCCGAGGTCACCTGTGCAAAGGCAAACAACCCTATAGGGAAGTCCAAGTCCTGCAAGAACACGCTCTGCATCGTTTGTGAGCTTTTCAAGCTCATCGTAAGAGGTTTCGGGATCAGCAAACTTAACCAGCTCTACCTTGTTGAACTGGTGCTGACGGATAAGACCTCTGGTATCACGGCCTGCAGAACCTGCTTCGGCTCTGAAACAAGCAGAGTAAGCACAGTATTTAATCGGAAGATCAGCACCGTCAAGAATTTCATCTCGGTGCATATTGGTAACGGGAACCTCTGCGGTAGGAATAAGGAAGTATTCGTTGTTTGAAAGTTTAAAGGCATCCTCCTCAAACTTGGGAAGCTGACCTGTCGCTGTCATTGAAGCACGGTTAGCCATAAAGGGAGGAAGAATTTCGGTATATCCGTATTCGGTATGGGTATCAAGGAAATAGGAAATAATAGCACGTTCAAGACGGGCGCCGAGTCCCTTGTAGAAGTGAAAACGAGTACCTGTTACCTTTGCGGCGGTTTCGGGGTCGAGAATACCAAGCTTTGCGCCGATATCCCAGTGCGCCTTGGGCTCAAAATCAAAGTCCTTTGGGATTCCGTTTCTTCTGATTTCGGGGTTGGCGGAATCATCAGCGCCAACAGGGACTGTGTCAGAGGGTATGTTCGGTATGCAGAGAAGAAGCTCTTTTTGCTTTGCTTCAAGCTCTGAAAGGGCAGCGTCGTCTGCCTTGATTTTCTCCGAAATTTCCTTCATCTCGGCAAAAATAGAGGTAACATCCTTGCCTTCCTTTTTATACTGAGGTATCTTCTTGGAAACGGCATTCTGTTCCGCCTTTAACACCTCGACAGCCGAGATAATTTCACGGCGTTTTGCATCAATTTCCAAAAGCTCATCAATCTCACGGTCGAGATTTCCCTGACGGTTTCTGACCGTCTGTTTTACCCTTTCGGGATCCTGTCTTACAGTTTTAATGTCCAGCATAGCTATATCTCCTAATCAACGATTTTCTTAGCAAGTTCAGCGAGTTCTTTGTCGCTGTAGAATTCAAGTGTTATTGTGCCCTTACCCTTTGAGGTGGGGGTTATTTTAACCTTTCGGCCAAGCTCATTTTTAAGGTTAAGCTCAACCTCTTTATAAAAATGAGGCTTTTCCTGTTTTATGCGACCGGGCTTGTCCTTGAGGCTTTTTGCCATAGACTCAAGATCTCGCACAGAGGCACCGGCAAGAGCCAGACGGAAAAGTGTTGCACGAAGCTCACTGCCCTTTACCGCAGAGAGTATAACCCTTGCGTGACCTGACGAAAGCTTACCTTTTTTGAGAGCCTCGGTTTCTTCGGGTGTGAGCTCTAAAAGTCTTAAAGTATTTGCAACGGCGGGGCGGGATTTGCCGACCGCCTCAGCGACCTGTTCCTGAGTAAGCCCAAAGGATATCATAAGTGAGCGGTAGCCTAAAGCTTCTTCAACGGGATTTAAGTCCTCACGCTGAAGGTTCTCAATAAGAGCAACCTCCATTACCTCACGCTCGTCCATTTCCTTTATAACTACAGGAACGGTGCGAAGACCCGCAATACGACAGGCACGCCAACGACGCTCTCCCGCAACTATTTCATAACCGTCCTGCTTGGGACGGACAAGTATCGGCTGTAAAAGACCGTGTTTTTTAATAGATTCTGCAAGTTCGACTAAGGCTTCTTCATCAAATTCTTTACGGGGCTGATCTCGGTTGGGTTCAATCTGCGAGAGCATGACCTCGGTTGAGGAGCTGTCGATTGAATTCTCATCAAAGAGGGAATCAAGTCCTCGTCCCAGACCGCCTTTTTTTACTGCCATAGAGCCTTACCTCCCGTTTCTTTTTATAAATTCATCAGCAAGGGCATCATATGCCTTGGCGCCCTTGCTTTTGGGGTCGTAATATTGAATCGGCATACCGTAGCTTGGCGCCTCTGACAAACGGACCGCACGGGGTATGGCGGTAGCGAAAAGTTTTTTGTCAAAAAACTTTTTTACTTCAACCACGACCTGCTGTGTCAGATTCAGTCTGCCGTCGAACATAGTAAGGAGAACCCCCTCAAGCTCTAAAGAAGGGTTATAAAGGCGCTTTACCTGACGAACGGTTGCCATAAGCTGTGAAAGTCCTTCAAGGGCAAAATATTCGCACTGAATGGGAACAAGAACGGTATCCGAAGCGCAAAGAGAATTTATTGTGATGAGTCCCAAAGAGGGGGGGCAATCAATAAAAATATAATCGTAATCGGCCTTGACAAGACAAAGTGTGTTCTTGAATCTTGATTCCCGGTTTTCTATCGAAATAAGCTCTATTTCAGCACCCGCAAGATCCATATTACAGGGAATAATATCTACACCCTCAAACTGAGTTTTAAGGATAGCATCGACAGCCTTTACCTTTCCGATAAGAAGATCATAAACCGAGCAAACCAGTTTTTGCTTGTTTATTCCGTAGGCGGAGGTTGTGTTACCCTGAGGGTCTGCATCAATAAGAAGAATTTTTTTGCCCTTTTTACCGAGAGCGGCGGCAAGGTTTACGGCAGAGGTTGTCTTACCGACACCGCCCTTCTGATTGACGATTGAAATAATCTTACCCATTCTTTGCACCTCCTTATATTTTTAAAGTTTTAGTATTTATTTTATGCTGAAAAGCATATCTCCGTATGAGGGATAGGGCCAGATAGCCGAATCGGTAATGGTTTCAAGACTGTCAACATAACTGCGTAGGGTATCCATAGAGGTAATAACCTTTGAGCAGTAGTGGTCGGCAAGTTCGAACGAACCCTTTATTGTTTTTGCCGTCTCAACCTCTGCTTCGAGGGTTTCAAGCTCAGACGCTGCATTTGATATGAGCGTGGCAGCCTTTTTAGAGGTATTTATCTCATAATCACAGGGGATAGCCTTGTTTGCAGCCCGTCTTGAAACAACCGCAGCGGTAAGCTGCGTAACAAAACGACTTGCGGCAGGGAGGATATCCCTGTGAACCATATCTATCATCGTAAGAGCCTCGATGTTTATGACCTTTGCATAGTTTTCAAGAAGTATTTCATAACGGCTCTTAAGCTCTGCCTGTGAATATACCTTGTGGGTAGAGAAAAGGGTAATATTCTTTTCCTTTAAAAGATAGGGCAGACATTCGGGGGTTGTCTTAAGATTAAGAAGACCTCTTTTTTCTGCCTCTTTTGCCCAAGACTCATCATAAGCGTTGCCGTTGAAGATAATTCGCTTGTGTTCACGGATAACCTTGCGGATAAGCTCGTGAAGTGCAGACTCAAGATCTTCAGCTACCTCAAGCTCATCAGCAAACTGACGCAGAGATTCTGCAACTGCAGTATTAAGAACAACGTTTGGCTCGGAAACCGAAGCGGCAGAGCCAAGCATTCTGAACTCGAACTTATTACCTGTGAAGGCAAAGGGAGAGGTGCGGTTTCTGTCGGTAGTATCCTTGGGAAATTTGGGCAGAACGTGAACACCAATCTTCATAAGCTCTTTTTCACGACCACCATAGGGGATATCCTTTTCAATTGCATCGAGAATATCCGAGAGCTCTTCGCCGAGGAATATTGACAGGGCGGCAGGTGGAGCCTCGTGGGAACCTAAACGGTGATCGTTACCTGCAGAGGCAACAGATATGCGGAGCAGATCCTGATAATCGTCTACTGCCTTTATAACGGCGCAGAGGAAGAGCAGGAACTGTGCGTTTTCGTGGGGTGTTTCGCCAGGATTTAAAAGGTTTACACCTGTATTTGTAGAAATAGACCAGTTATTGTGCTTACCGCTTCCCGAAACCCCTCTGAAGGGCTTTTCATGGAGCAGACAAACCATACCGTGTTTTTTTGCCACCTTCTGCATACATTCCATAGTGATCTGGTTGTGGTCTACGGCAATATTGGTGGTCGCAAATATGGGAGCCAGCTCGTGCTGAGCGGGAGCCGCCTCGTTATGCTCGGTTTTTGCATATACACCAAGGCGCCAAAGCTCCTCGTTAAGCTCGGTCATAAAGGCTTGTACACGAGGTTTTATTGTTCCAAAATAATGGTCGTCTAGCTCCTGTCCCTTTGGAGGCTTTGTACCGAAGAGTGTACGACCTGTGTAGATAAGATCCTCACGCTTTTCGTAAACCTCTCGGTCAATAAGGAAGTACTCCTGTTCGGGACCGACCGTTGTGCGAACGGCGGTAACATCAGAGTTGCCGAAAATTTTAAGAACACGCAGAGCCTGTTTATTGATAGCCTCCATCGAACGAAGGAGGGGAGTTTTTTTATCAAGCGCCTCGCCCGAATATGAGCAGAAGGCGGTAGGAATACAGAGCACATTATCCTTAATAAAGGCAAAGGAGGTGGGGTCCCAGGCGGTGTAGCCTCTTGCCTCAAAGGTGGCACGAAGACCGCCCGAGGGGAAGGATGAGGCGTCAGATTCTCCCTGTATGAGTTCCTTTCCCGAAAAGTCCATTATTACTTTACCGTTAGAGTCAGGAGTTATAAAACTGTCGTGCTTTTCGGCAGTAAAACCTGTCATTGGCTGGAACCAGTGGGTAAAATGGGTAGCGCCTTTTTCAATAGCCCAGTCCTTCATTGCGTCGGCAACGACTGCAGCAACCGAGGAATCCAGTCTTTTTCCGTTGTAGATAGCCAGCTTGACAAGCTCAAAGATCTCTTTGGGAAGCCTGTCCTTCATAACACTTTCGCTAAAAACATTCTCGCCGAAATAGTCTGAAACTGTTCTCATAAATAAACTCCTTAAAGTTAATATTCACTATATTATACCAAAAAAAAAGCCGCTTGTCGATATTTTTATAAAACAAATTTAAGGTTTTTATTATTTTTTCATAAAACAAAAATCTAAGGCTGTCATAATTCATCGACATTTGATTTATCGGGAGGAAAAATGTAGCAATATGCCATAATTTGCCGATCGATATTTGTTGCATATGCACAAAGCGTTATGCTATAATGACCTTCGCAATAATCATCATTTGATGTTTATGCGGAATACTAAATGTATAATCATTTTAGGAGGAAAAAATTATGAAAAGATTTCTATCGGTTTTTCTTTGTGCGCTGATGGTAATCACCCTTTGCGCCGGTTGCTTTGGCGGTGGTAACGATGACGGGGAGGTCTACTATCTGAACTTTAAACCCGAGCAGGACGAAGCCTGGCAAAAACTGGCGCAGAAATATACTGCCGAAACGGGTGTAAAGGTGAATGTCTTGACTGCGGCAGAGGGTAAATATCAGGAAACCCTCACGGCAGAAATAGATAAAAACAAGGTGCCTACGCTTTTTCAGGTTAGCGGAGCGGTAGGACTTGAATCCTGGGGCGACTACTGCCTTGATCTTAAAGACACAGAAATTTATAAAGAGCTTACGAGCGACGATTTTGCTCTTTTTGATGGAGATGAAGTCAAGGGAGTTGCCTATGTTTATGAAGGCTTTGGAATCATAGTTAACAAGAAGCTGCTCCAAAGGGCAGGTTATAGCGTTGACCAGATAAAATCTTTTGATGATTTGAAAAAGGTAGCCGAGGATATTACAAAAAGAAAAAGTGAACTTGGCTTTTCGGCCTTCACCTCATCAACACTCGACTCAAGCTCCTCCTGGAGATTTTCGGGACATCTGGCAAATATGCCGCTGTTTTATGAGTTTGAAGCCGATAAAATAACAGCACAGCCCCAGAGCATAAAGGGAACCTATCTTGAAAATTATAAAAACCTCTGGGACCTTTATATCAACAACTCGACAATCGACAAGAAGGCAATAACCACTGCGGTAAATGCCGCTGACGAGTTTGTCGGAGAAAAGGCGGTATTTTATCAGAACGGAACCTGGGCTTACAGCGATATAAAGGCAATAGGGGATGAAAACATCGGATTTTTGCCCATCTATACAGGTGTCAGAGATGAAAAACAGGGTATTTCCTGCGGCACCGAAAACTACTGGGCAGTAAATAAGGAAGCAGATGAAAAGGATATACAGGCAACTCTTGCTTTTCTTAAATGGGTTGTAACCTCTGAGGAGGGAACCCGTGCACTTGCAGATGATATGGGCTTTGTATCGCCCTTCAAGTCTGCAAAACCGGTTGATAATGTTCTTTGCAATATAATGAACGACTATGTTGCAAACGGAGCATATAATGTTTCCTGGGCGTTTAACTATACCCCAAACGTAGATACCTGGCGTTCTGAGCTTGTCAGCGCTCTTGCTGCTTATTCAGCAGGAACGGGAGACTGGGATGCAGTCAAGACTGCCTTTGTTGACGGTTGGAAAAAACAGTACGATCTTTCCAAGCAGTAATAAATTTAAGGGGCGGCATATGCCCGCCCCTTTTTCATGCCAATGGATTTTAAGAATAACGAAAGACAGGTCGAAGATAATAAATAAAAACGGCTTATTTATTATCTTCAATTTATCTTTCAGGAGGAAGCCTAATGAAAGCAAAACGGTATAAACACAACTCCTCGGCTATTGCCAACGCTCAACAGCGAAGAGCGGTACAAAGGTATGCGCTCGTCTTTATTTTTCCGACCTTTGCAGCCTTTCTTATAGGATTTGTCTGGCCTTTTTTACAGGGAATATATCTGTCCTTTTTCAGATTTAAGACACTTAAAAATCTACAGTTTACGGGTATAAACAACTATATTTCTGCCTTTAAGGACGAGCAGTTTTTCAGGTCCTTTGCCTTCACGGCGGTATTTACCGCACTGTCGGTAGTGCTTATAAATGTAATAGCATTTGCCATAGCCCTAGCCCTTACCAAAGGCATCAGAGGAAGCACTGTGTTCAGAACGGTGTTCTTTATGCCGAATCTCATAGGCGGAATCGTGCTTGGTTATATCTGGAAGATAATACTTGACGGCTTTATTTACAGGGTTGCGGGAACCACCCTTGCCCTTGATTCTACCTGGGGCTTCTGGGGTCTTATCATACTTATGTGTTGGCAGCAGATAGGATATATTATGATAATATATATCGCAGGACTTCAGAATGTTCCGTCGTCATATATAGAAGCCGCCAAAATAGACGGCGCAAACTGGTGGCAGCTGCTTAAAAATATAACTTTGCCGAGTGTTATGCCTTCTGTAACCATTTGCACATTTTTAACACTTACAAATTCCTTTAAGCTTTTTGACCAGAACCTTGCTCTAACAAACGGAGATCCCGCCCACCAAACCGAGATGTTGGCGCTTAATATTTACAAGTCATTTTACGAATCGACTACCAATATGGGCGTCGGTCAGGCAAAGGCGGTAATCTTCTTTGTGGCGGTGGTTGTTATCGCTCTCGGACAGCTTTATTTTACTTCGAAAAAGGAGGTTCAGGCATAATGAGAACAAGAGAAAGCACCTCATTTTCTTCAAAACTGCTGACAGTCTTTTTTTCAGTTGTTAGCGTATTATGGGTACTGCCCATAGCTATAGTGCTTATGAACTCTTTTAAGAAAAGCGCAGGAATAACACTAACGCCCTTTGCGCTTCCGAATGCCGAAACCTTTGCAGGACTTGAGAACTATTTAGGCGGCATTACCCACGGAAACTATCCCTTTTATATGTCGATGCTGTACAGTCTTATAATAACCGTTTTATCGGTAGGCCTTATACTCTTATGCACCTCTATGGCGGCCTGGTATATAAGCAGGGTTGACAGCCTTTTTTGTAAAATGGTATACTATCTTTGTATTTTTTCGATGGTAGTACCCTTTCAGATGGTTATGTTTACCCTTTCTAAAACGGCAAACAGACTTTATCTCAACACACCCTTTACCATTCCGATAGTATATCTCGGCTTTGGCGCAGGGTTGGCGGTATTCCTTTTCACAGGCTTTGTCAAGGGAATTCCGATGGAGGTTGAGGAGGCGGCGGCAATAGACGGCTGCACACCTCTGCAGATATTTTTCAGGGTGGTTGCACCTATAATGAAATCGACATACATTTCGGTCGGTATTCTGCAGATAATGTGGGTGTTCAATGACTATCTGCTTCCTTATCTGGTGCTGGACAGAACAAGGTTTATGACCATTCCCATTCACATTCAGTTCTTACAGGGAAGCTACGGAAGGGTGGACTACGGTGCGACAATGGCGCTCATTATGCTTTGCCTTATTCCGATAGTCACGATATATATCATCGGACAAAAACACATTATTAAGGGCGTATTGTCCGGAGCAGTAAAAGGATGATTATATTATGAGGTCAAGCGGTATTCTTATGCCGATTTTCTCACTCTCTTCAAACTACGGAATAGGAACCTTTGGCAAAAAGGCTTTTGAGTTTGTAGATTTTCTTAAAAAGGGCGGACAGAGCTACTGGCAGATACTGCCTCTCAATCCCACTAATTACGGAGATTCGCCATATCAGTCCTTTTCTTCCTATGCGGGGAACCCATATTTCATAGATATAGACAGTCTTATCGAGGAGGGGCTTTTGGAAAAAGAGGAGGCCGACTCCTTCGACTTCGGAAGCGATCCCTCAAGGGTGGATTACGATGCCCTTTACAAAAACAGGCTTTCTCTTCTGGGACTTGCCTTTGGGCGATTTAAGCCCGATAAGGACTACTATGATTTTCTCAATCAAAGCGCCTATTGGCTTGACGATTACGCACTTTTTTACGCAATAAAACAGAAAAATCCCGAGCAACCCCTGCTCGAGTGGAACAAGAGCCTTAAAAAGCGTGACACAGAAAGAATGGCTGAGGCAATAAGGGAGTTTTCAGACGGTATTGAGTTTTGCAAATTTCTTCAGTTTAAATTTTATGAGCAGTGGTTTGAGCTCAAGGGCTATGCCAATAAAAACGGAATAAAAATAATAGGTGATATACCCATATATGTTGCCCTTGACAGCGCAGACCTCTGGGCAGAGCCCGAGCAGTTTTCGGTCGACTCAGAGCTCAAACCGACCTTGGTGGCGGGTTGCCCACCCGATGCATTTTCCGAAGACGGTCAGCTTTGGGGAAATCCGCTTTATAATTGGGAGAAAATGAAGTCGGACGGTTATAAGTGGTGGAAGAAGCGACTGGGACATGCGCTTCGGATATACGATACCGTTCGTATAGACCATTTCAGAGGCTTCGAATCCTATTATGCTATTTCGGTAGATGAGGAAACGGCAAAGAACGGAAGATGGCTCAAGGGTCCGGGTGCCGAGCTCTTTTTACAGCTAAAGGCAGAGTTTGGGGAGGAGCTTCCCATAATTGCAGAGGACTTAGGTTTTCTGACCGCCGATGTCAGAGAAATGCTTTCGGAAACAGGCTTTCCGGGAATGAAGGTGCTTCAGTTTGCCTTTGATTCCAGAGAGGAGAGCGACTATCTTCCGCATAACTATAATAACAATTGTGTTGTGTATACAGGAACACATGATAACGACACGGTTTTGGGTTGGACAAAAACCGCAAACAGCGAGGATGTCGAAATGGCAAGACGCTATTTGCATGTAGACGAAAATGAGGGCTTTAACTGGGCAATGATGCGGGCGGCTATGATGAGTGTCGCAGACACCTGTATACTAATGATGCCCGACCTTTTGGGACTGGGCAGCGAGGGGCGCATAAACACCCCCTCAACCCTTGGTAATAACTGGCATTGGCGCATAGCCGAAGGCTGTATTAACGATTGGTTAGCGGGAATACTCAGGGAAAATACCGAGCTTTACTGTCGGCTTATAAGGGAATAGAAAAACGGGTAACATATGTTACCCGTTTTTTTTGTTGAATGATTTTGCAAATTTTTTTATAGCTTCAAAGGATTGGTCGCTGATGTGGTGTTCTATTCTGCAAGCATCCTCACTAGCTGTTTGTTTATCTACACCTAAAGCTATGAGAAAGTCGGTAATAAGTGTATGACGTTCAAAGATTTTTTGAGCAACCTCAAGACCTGCTTCGGTCAAAGAGAGATAGCCGTCAGCATCCGAAACAACATAACCGCCGCTTTTGAGAAGTCCCATAGCACGACTGACGCTTGGCTTGGAAAAACCCATATATTCTCCGACATCTATTGCACGGACAGGGCCCTTCTTTGAGAGAACAAATATTGTTTCCAAATACATTTCTCCCGATTCCTGTATCTGCATTAAATTCACCACCTGTGAATATATTTTATCATAAAACAACAAATCTTTCAATCTCAAAAATTTAAGCAAAAAAACTATTGACAAATCTTGGCACAGGCAGTATAATGTCAATGCAGTTAGCACAGGCTAACCATTATTCGTGTTTGCTTATGGAGGCAGGGTATGAATCTTAGAGAGGCGACAGTCGGGGAGGAATACATTGTTAAAATGATATTGACCGATGACGAGGAGCTGGATGCTTTTCTTTTCTCGCTCGGCTGTTATACAGGTCAGCCTATAACCGTTGTAGCGCATCGTAAGGGCGGTATGACCGTTTCCATAAAGGACGGAAGATATAGTATAGATAATCAGCTCGCAGAGGCTATTATTATATAAAATTTGCGGAGAGTGACTTCGCAAATTATTTTTAAGAACAAGTTAGCCTTTGCTAACTGATAAAAGCAGGGGGAAAACCAAATGAAAATTGCTTTAACAGGCAACCCAAATAGCGGTAAGACCACAATGTACAACGCCCTTACAGGTAAGAACGAAAAGGTCGGAAACTGGGCGGGAGTTACGGTAGAAAAGAAACAAAGCGCTATAAAGAAAAGCTTTTACGATGGAAAAGAGGAGCTTATAGCGGTTGACCTTCCCGGTGCATACTCAATGTCACCCTTTACTTCGGAGGAGAGTATCACAAGCGGATATGTTAAAAACGAAAATCCCGATGTTATTATAAATATCGTCGATGCAACAAATCTGAGCCGAAGCCTTTTCTTTACAACACAGCTTTTAGAACTTGGAATTCCTGTGGTTGTCGCCCTTAACAAGAGCGATATAAACGAGAAAAAGGATACAAAAATAGATATCCATACGCTTTCAGAGAAACTAGGTTGTCCTGTAGTTAATACAGTATCTACTTCGGCCGACGGTCTCGCAGAGCTTATTAAGACTGCCGTTTTCCTCAAAGGCAAGAAGCAGACGGCGCCCTACAGCCAGACAGGTGTAAACCTTTTTGACAAAAGGTCGGTGGTTGCGGCCGATAAGAAACGCTTTGATTTTGTAAACCGAATTGTTGACAGGGTTGAGGTGCGAAGAATACAGACAAGCCAGAGAAACCTGTCTGACAAAATTGACGATATTCTTACAAACAAGTGGCTCGGAATACCGATTTTTGCGGTTGTTATGTTCCTTGTTTTTTACATATCCCAGACCACCCTCGGAACCTGGATTGCAGAGGGATATGAGTTTGAAAACGGCACAGTTATACCCGGACTTGTAACCTATATAGAAATGTTTCAGGAATGGGTAAGAGGCTTTTTTGCCAATGCAAATCCCCTTATAACAGCCCTGCTGGTTGACGGAATCATAGGCGGTGCCGCCGCAGTTCTCGGATTTTTACCGCTTGTTATGGTAATGTATTTCCTGATAGCACTTCTTGAAGACTGCGGATATATGTCAAGGGTTGCCGTAGTGCTTGATCCCATATTCAAAAGGGTTGGGCTTTCGGGCAAATCGGTAATACCTTTTGTTATAACGGTTGGTTGCGCCGTGCCGGGAGTTATGGCAAGCCGCACAATCAAAAATGAGCGTGAGCGCAGAGCCACCGCTATGCTTGCGCCCTTTATTCCTTGCGGAGCAAAAATACCTGTCATAGCCCTTTTTGCAGGAGCGTTTTTTGATAACGCAGGTTGGGTTAGCGCCCTTATGTACCTTTCGGGCATAGTGCTTATCTTTTTAGGAGCCCTTCTGGTAAATAAAATTACAGGCTACAAGGCAAGAAAATCCTTCTTTATCATCGAGCTTCCCGAGTACAAAGCCCCCTCGCTTTCGGGAGCATTCAAATCAATGTGCAGCAGAGGCTGGTCCTATATTGTTAAGGCGGCTACAATAATTCTTCTCTGCAATACTGCGGTACAGATAATGCAGACATTTGACTGGAGCTTTACCGAAGCGGCGACGGCGGACACCTCAATACTTGCATCAATTGCCCGTCCCTTTGCATATCTGCTCGTTCCGATTGTAGGAGTGCTTTCATGGCAACTTGCTGCAGCGGCAGTAACAGGCTTCATCGCAAAGGAAAATGTTGTAGGAACCTTGGCGGTATGCTTTGTCGGTCTTGAAAATCTTATTGATACCGAAGAACTGGCTTTAATGGAGGGCGCAGGAGCCGAGGTTGCAGGAGTTATGGCAATTACAAAGGTTGCCGCACTTGCATATCTTATGTTTAACCTCTACACACCGCCCTGCTTTGCGGCTATAGGTGCTATGAACAGTGAAATGAAGAGCGCAAGGTGGCTTTGGGGCGGCATCGGATTACAGCTTGGAGTCGGATATACGGTATCCTTCTTTGTATACCAGATAGGAACCCTTATTACCGAAAAAACCTTTGGCACAGCCTTCATTCCGGGACTTATTGCAGTTCTTGCTATGGTAGCAATAATAGTTTTTATAATCCTTAACAATCAAAAGAAATTCAAATCAGAGTATAATTTACAGAAGGCGTAATATATGGAAAATTACATTATAATAGCAATAGTAGCAGCAATTATAGGCGGAGCCATTGGGTATATAGTAAAGGCGAAGAAAGGCGGTAAAAAATGTATCGGTTGCCCCGATTCAAGCAGCTGCTCAAAATGCAACTGTTGCAGCAAAAATAAAGACTGAATTCCATCTTTTTTATAAAGTTTTCCAAAAAGTAAGGACCGACTTTCTTTGTCGGTCCTTGCGCTTTATTACTCTCTTTTTTCTTTTTTTGCAAACATCGATTTTACTCCTAAAACTATCAGAAGTATCCCAAATGCAATTCGTGTCCACTCGGCTCCGATAAACCCTGCAAGAAAGGTGCCGAGAGCGGCGCCGATTAGTCCCGAAATTGCAAAAAAGGCTACGACCTTCCACTTTATCTGCTTTTTGAAACAGTATATGATAACCGCAAGAAGCCCGATAGGAATAAAGAAAATGAGATTTATCCCTTGTGCCTTTAGTTGTTCAACACCCAAAAATGCGGCAAGGTATATGAGCAAAACGGTGCCGCCTCCAAGTCCCATAGATCCGATAATCCCCGAAAGCGCACCTGCAATAAGACCTTCTATCATTAAAATAACATCCTTAGTCCCGAAAATATCATAAAGCCGCCGAATATCCTTGTCAGCCAGATATTTGAAATTTTTTTCATTAAAAAGGTGCCTATAAGGGCGCCTATGAGGCCTCCGGGGATATAACTCCAGGCATCCGCCAGAGCAACCCTATCGTTTAAAAGGTAGAGAGCGGCCGACAAAACGGTCAGCGGAAGAATGACTGCAACTGCATTTTCGTGCGCCTGTTTTGTAGAAAGGCCTGTCGATTTTAAGGCGGGGACGGCTATCATACCGCCTCCCGCTCCAAGAAATCCGTTAACTAAACCAACAAGAAGGCCGAGAATAATCATATAAAGGTTTCTGTGTTTTTTCATATGATTATTTTCGGCCAAAAAGTGTCTATTATTCAGTTTTAATAATATTTATTTTATCAGGCTCTCCGCCCTGTCTGTAAACGGAGGCACCTTGCTCTATGAGCTGTAACACAGACTTAACCGCCTCATTGGTTATAAGCTCTCCCGGAGCGATTAGCGGACTTGACGGAGGATAGGCGTAGATATAATCTGCCGATATTTTGCCGACAGCGTCTAAGAGAGGCAGGGTCAGTGTTTTTGACTCGAGCGCCGAGCGTATAGTGGTTACGGGCCTTGGAACAGGAGCCGGGACTGCATATTTTAAACTATGGCTTTTGCCTATTTTTTTATCGATATCAAAAAGAGCCTTTTCCAGCCGCAAAAAGCCCTCCTCTGTATCGGCGACAGATGCCATACAGAGCAGATAGTTTGGCATGGCCATCTCACACTCTATATTATATTCTTCAAGAAGAAGTTTTTTGAGTTCAAAGCCGTTTATATCAGCTCTGTCGCAACCAATTAAAATCTTTGTTTTATCAAGATTATCATCAGAATAAATATATAGTTTCTCAAGGTTTTTACAGGCTTCTTTTAAGCGGTCTATCCTGTCAGACATCTCGCAAAACAGTCTTTGTCGGTCCTTTTCAAGAGCATTTACAGCAAGGTCGATAGATGCAATTATCGGATATGACGGACTGCTTGTATTAAAGACGGATAGAGCCGCTTTCACGGCGGTTGAATCCACATTTTCAGAGCATATATGAAGCAGAGCCGCCTGTGTCAGAGAGGGTAGTGTCTTGTGGGCAGACTCTATCACGATATCTGCGCCCTCATGCCGAGCCGACGGCGGAAAACGGTCCGAAAAGCCAAGGTGCGCTCCGTGCGCCGCATCGACTATAAGCAACCCACCGTTTTTATGTACGACATCTGCGATAGAGGGAATATCACTTACAAAGCCCTCATAGGTCGGGCTGGTTATAACCACCGCACGAGCAGAAGTTTTCTTAAGCGCATCTTCTACGCCTTTGGCAGAAACCGCTCCGAAGCAGTCAAGTTTAAAGTTTCTTTGGGGCAGAATATATTCGGTTTTGAGTGAGTTTATAAAAGCCGAATTATATACCGATTTATGACAGTTTCTTGAAACCAGCAGAGTGTTGCCGCTTTTTGTCACTGCGGTTATTGCGGCAAGGATACAGGCGGTAGAGCCACAGGTTGAAAAATAGGTTTTTTTAACACCGAACAGTTCTGCCGCTTTTTCCTCGGCAGTCTTAATAATTCCGTTTGGGTGGTTAAGATCATCGGCACCGCAAATCTCGGTAATATCGGGACAGGTGTCTAAAAAATCGGCATTTCGTTTATGTCCCGGCATATGAAAGGGATATACGCCCTCGGTAATTTCTTTTATCTTCTTATACATAAATTCCTCAGTTTTGTTTTCTGACTATAGAATATTCATCGTCCAAATTAAAGTAGGGGCAACTGAAATTTGAGCTCGACATAAAACGGATATACTCATCCTCGTCCATATTAACAAGACAGGAGTAGCACTCGTCCTCCTCGTCAAACACATAGTTTACGCACAGTTCACAACTGGCGGCATTATTCTTCTTCATACCATTTGCCTCCCGATAGGTATTTGGCGGGACCGATGATGCTCCGTCTTTTTTTGGAGATTGCATATATCTCCCTCAGCAGCTCACGGTCGGTTCGAACCGAAAATTCATCAATTTTATATTTTTCTGCCACCGCTTCCAAGAGGGCTATGAGCAAATCATAGTAATCTCCCTTTACACCGAGTTCTTTTCCTATCTTGGCAATAAAATGCTCATTAAGGCGGCGCAAAGAGATGTTTTCCTCATCTTTAAAATAGAGCCTTGCAATTTTTTTGAGAAGCCGATAGGCCTCCTCTTCGCTGAGCGTACGGTCAATATAATATTTGACACCATAAAGGCCGTAAAGCATCCGCAAAGCATCAAAATAGCCGAGAGTAAAGTTTTTCTGACAGGCTTCGGTATCAAAGTTGAGCATATTTCCGAGGTCACGGGTGGGAGCAACAGTGTGAACGGTAGTTGATTTAGGAATCTTTACCGCCTTTTCCACACCGAGTCCGAAAAGACGAATGGCTATAATGTTCTCATATCCGTTTTCTATCAGGGGAGAGAGGGGGAAAACATTAAAAGCGCCTCCGTCGGTGTAGATTTTACCGCCCAGTTTTTCGTGCTTGAAGGCGGGGAAATATGCAGAGGCGAGAAGCATATCGCAAAGCTCTTCTCCACTTAGCTCGGAGGCCTTAAGGTCATACCCCTTGCGGTCGGTAACCGAGTAGGTCGATATAAAAAGAGTGACAGGACCGCTAAGAATTTTTTTAGCATCAATATTTTCTGCTATCAGTTTGCGAAGAGGAGTAACGTCGAAGCCGCCCTCTGAAATTATCTTTTTCAGACTTGAGCTAATATGCTTAAGGTCTAGATTTAAAAGCTTTCCCTTAAAGATGTCCGACATTGTGCGGTCATCAACCTTCATTACCCTTGAAAAACGCATATCGAGCCAGAGCTTTTCGGCAATATCTCGGTCAAGCATAGCCATCATTGCGCCGTTAAGTGCGCCGACAGAGCTTCCTGCGACGGCGTTGTATTTTATTCCCGCTTCGTCAAGAGCCTTCCAGGCTCCAACCTGATAAGCGCCCCTTGCGCCTCCACCCTCAAGGGCTATGGCGTAGGTTTTTGAAGCATCTATTTTAAGATTCAAGACTGCTACACCTCGTATAGTTTAAACTAAAAGCCGTGAGTATATCACGGCTTTTGTGTTTCTTTGGAAATTGCGGAAATATCGTAGGGTGTGGTCTGATACACAAAATAGTTGAGCCAGTTTGAATACTGAAGATTAGCCGAACTTCTCCAGCTTACCTTGGGCTCTTTCGTATCATCATCGTCAGGGAAATAATTAACGGGAATATCAATGGGCAGACCCGCATTTTTATCCCTTAAATATTCTTTTTTAAGGGTGTCGGCATCGTATTCCGAATGGCCTGTAATAAATATCTGGCGGCCTCGGTCGGTAGCAACGGCGTAGACACCAGCCACCTTTGAGGTAGAAAGGATTTTAAGCTCGGGAACCTTTTCAATATCCTCCTGTAAAACGGTGGTGTGACGGGAATGGGGAACCATAAAGGTATCGTCAAACCCTCTGAAAAGCATTGAGCTCTTGCGGTCAACGGTATGCTCAAATATGCCGAAGAGTTTTTTGTCGAGCTGATGCTTTTTTATGCCGTAGTGGTAGTAAAGCGCCGCCTGTGCGCCCCAACAGATGTGGAAGGTGGAGGTAACGTGGGTTTTACTCCACTCCATTATCTCGCAAAGCTCATCCCAATATTCTACCATTTCAAATTCCAGATGCTCGACAGGAGCGCCTGTGATGACCATTCCGTCAAAGTTGCGGTCACGAACCTCATCAAAGGTCTTGTAAAAGGTTATCATATGCTCTTCGCTTGTGTTTTTTGCCTTGTGGGTAGAGGTCTTGAGCAGTTCCACCTCGACCTGAAGGGGAGTGTTACCGAGCAGTCTTGCAAGTTGGGTTTCGGTAACGATTTTGGTCGGCATAAGATTGAGTATTAAAATCTTCAGAGGACGAATGTCCTGTGTCAGAGCTCTGGTTTCGGTTATAACAAAGATATTTTCATCATTTAGAATCTTTGTTGCAGGGAGCTCGTTTGGTATTTTAATAGGCAAGTCTTTTTCCTCCTTGGGAAGTTAAATGGATTCGAGAGCCTGTTTTAAATCTTCGATAATGTCGTCGACATTTTCAATTCCCACAGAAAATCTGATAAGGTCGGGAGCAATACCTGCTTCCCTTAACTGAGTATCTGTGAGCTGTCTGTGGGTGTGACTTGCAGGATGGAGAAGACAGGTTTTTGCATCGGCAACGTGGGTTGCAATACTTGCAAACTTGAGCTTATCCATAAAGGCGATAGACTTGTCTCTTCCGCCCTTTACAGCAAAGGCAAGAACGCCGCAGGTGCCGTTGGGCATATATTTTTTGGCAAGGTCATAATACTCGTCGCCCTCAAGACCTGCATAATGCACCCAGTCAACCTTCTCGTGTGACTTAAGGAATTTTGCTACCGCCAGAGCGTTAGAACAGTGTCTTTCCATTCTGACGTGCAGAGTTTCAAGGCCGAGGTTGAGATAAAAAGCATTTTGAGGCGACTGAATGGAACCGAAGTCACGCATAAGCTGAGCGGTAGCCTTGGTAATATAGGCTCCCTTGCCGAAGCGCTCGGCATAGGTAATTCCGTGGTAGGATTCGTCGGGCGTGGTAAGACCGGGGAATTTATCGGCATATTTCATCCAGTCAAAATTACCGCTGTCAACAATACAGCCGCCGACGCCGACACCCTGACCGTCCATGTATTTGGTGGTGGAGTGTGTAACGATATCTGCGCCCCACTCGAAAGGACGGCAGTTTATGGGTGTTGCAAAGGTGTTATCAATAATAAGCGGAACACCGTGACTGTGGGCGAGTCTTGCAAACTTCTCAAAATCGAAAACAGTAACGGTGGGGTTTGTAACTGTTTCGCCAAATACGGCCTTGGTGTTTGGTTTAAAATATTTTGCCAGTTCTTCTTCGGGAAGATTCTGGTCGACAAAGGTGCACTCAATGCCCATCTTCTTCATTGTAACGCCGAAAAGGTTGTAGGTTCCGCCATAAATAGAGGAGGAGGCAATAAAATGGTCACCTGCTTCACAGATATTAAAGATAGCATAGAAGTTTGCCGCCTGACCCGAGGAGGTAAGCATTGCGGCAGCGCCGCCCTCCATAGCGCAGATTTTAGCCGCAACGGCATCGTTTGTCGGATTCTGAAGACGGGTATAGAAATATCCCTCTGCCTCCAGATCGAAAAGCTTACCCATATAGTCACTGGTATCATATTTAAAGGTAGTACTCTGATAAACGGGCAGCTGTCTGGGATCTCCCTGATTGGGCTTATATCCCTCGTGTATACATTTTGTTTCGATTCTCATCTATTTTTCCTCCTTGGCGGAAAGTATTTTTTTATAGCCTTCGCCGTATTGCACACAGCGTGAAACTCGGCTCAGGGTTGCGGAGCTGATATTGGTTGCCTCGATAACCTGATTGTAGGTTTTGCCCTCCATAAAGAGTTTGGCGGCGGCAATTCTGCCCGCCATCTGCTCAAGCTCCTTGTAGGTGCAAAGGTCGTCGAGCAAAAGCTTAAAATCATTCGGATCTGTAATACCTGCAAAAAGGGTATACATTTCGTTTAGCATGTCTTCGCTGATTCTGGGTGCCAAAAATATCAGTCCTTCTTGAGTTTTGATTTTTATTTTTATTATTATACGATAATTTGTTAAAGTTGTAAAGTGCCCGAGAATTATTTTATGCAAATCATTGCCGCAAGAGTTCCTCTTTTTCCCTTTGATGCCCTGTGGGAGTGAAAAAAATCACTGTTGCAGCAGGTGCAAAGGTCGGCAATATCTATGTTCTCCTCCCTGACACCTGCATGAAGCAGTATCTCACGGTTAATCTCTCGAAGATCAAGCATAAATTTATCGTTTTCCTTTTCGGTATAGCATTTTGCTCTGTCAAGGTAGGATATTCGGTTAACCTCATCTATTACGGGGTTATCAACCTCGTAACAGCATTTTGCAATATTCGGACCTATTGCAGCGATTATATCTTTAGGATTAGCGCCATACTCCTTTATCATAACCTCAACCGTTTTAAGAGCAATTTCTCCGACCGTTCCTCGCCAACCTGCATGTGAGGTTGCGGCAGTTTTTGTGACGGGGTCAAAGAGAATAAGGGGAGTACAGTCGGCGTATTGGGTAACGAGAACGATATCGGGGAGATTTGTAACCAGTCCGTCGACATCAGAGTAATCCCTTTCACGCCAGATTCCCTTGCCTATATCAGCCTCGGTTACGCAGCGTATATTTGCCGTGTGGGTTTGTTGTGAGAGGACCAGTCTTTCACTGTCAAAACCCACCGCATTACAGAAAATGCGAAAGTTTTCAAAAACAGCCTCTTCCTTGTCGCCGACAGAAAAGCCGAAATTCATAGATGAGCAGTGGCCCTGGCTTACCCCGCCAATACGGGTTGAAAAGGCGTGAAGGTTTCCTCCCACCGCCTCTAGTTTCGGAAAAGTAATATAACAAACCCCGTTTTTCTCATTTATGTTTAGGGTTTTGCTTTGTATCATAATTTCTCCTTTGAGCCGTTGAGTATAGTTCCGAGGAAGGCAATATTGTGGTCTTCCAGCATCTTTACGGTTTTATCATATGCTTTATACATAGTTTTATTGTTCTTGATGACCAGAATCATTCCGTCGGTCTTTTTAGCAAGTACCAGCCCATCTGTGTATGTATCGAGGGAGGGGGTATCGATTATAATATAATCATATGCCGATTTAAGCTGAGAAATAATAGTATCAAAGGTCGGAAGACAGAGAATGTCGTCGGGATTTACAGGCATTTTTGACGCCGTAATAACATCAAAGGTTGCTCCTGCAGTCACAATAGCCTGTTCAAGACGGCGTTCTGAAAGCATAATATCGGCAAAGCCAACAGTAGTTTTCAGCTTGAGTTTTTTATGAACAGAGGGGCGGCGCATATCTGCATCAATAAGCAGAACCTTTTTTGACAACTGAGCGAGTGCGATGCTTAAATTTATTGCGGTAGTGGTCTTACCCTCGGATGAAGAGGGGGAGGAGAGGGTAATAACCTTACAGCTGTCGCTGTTATCGAGCACCGACAAGAGATTTGTTCTGATGCTTTTATATGCTTCTATTATCGGAGAGGAGGTATTTTTTTGACGGGTTTTGTTAAAAAACTTCATTTTTTCATCCTCCTTTTAGCAAGTCTGAAATCAGGCACCGAGCCGAGTAGGGTGTGCGGATATCTGTTTTTGAAATCTGCCGAGCCTCTGAATCTGCGGTTTGTAAGGTGGGCAAACACAATTACAAAGGAAGAAAGCAGACCGCCGCACAAAAAGCCCGAAATAATAAGGGTAAAGAGGTGGGGAATTACAAATTCTGCCTCATCCGAAAGATATATGGTTTCAACCTGAACGCTTTTTGCAAATTCTGAAATAAACTCGGGAGCTGTTTCAATAAAAGCGTCGGCAATTATTGCGGCGGTATAGGGATTGCTGGTTGTAACGGTTATCTCTATAAAAAGAGAGTTCTTTGCCTTGCGCTTAACCGTAATAAACTCATCAAGGTCATTCCACTCGTATCCATTGCTTGGAAGACGGTTGTCAATAATGTAGTTGTACATTTTTTGACTGCTCAGGAGCTCAACACAGGTGTCAATGAGGTTTGATTCGGTCTCTGCCGTGTAGGTCATGACATCGGTAAGATAACCTCTATGTACAAGAAGGGTTGTAGATATACGGTATGCGGGATCGGCAACAATATAAAAATATCCTACCGTAAGGGTAATAAAAACCAATGCGGTTGCAATAATGACAAGAATTTTTTGCCTGAGCAGCCTTATGAGCTCTTTAATTTTTTCCATTCCTTTAACCTCCGATTTGAGTGTTTGCTTTTGGCGTTACATAAAGGGTTTTATTGTGGGTGTAGATAACCATTCCGGGCTTCGCTCCCGAAGGCTTTTTCACATATTTTACAAGTGTATAATCGACAGGAACATTATCCGACTCGGCGGCCTTTGAGTGCTCGGCTGCAAGACCGGCTGCAAACCGAATGGTTTCCTCGCCAACCTCTTTACCCTCGGTCAGTATTATAACGTGGGAACCGGGGATATCCTTGGTGTGAAGCCAGATATCCTCCTTTGAGGCTACCTTAAGGGTAAGGTTATCGTTTTCACGGTTGTTTCTGCCAACCATTATATTAAAGCCGAGCCTGTCGGTATATTTTTTTGGAGAGAGGACGGGCTGACGGTGTTTTTGTTTTGCTTTGCGGTAAAGATATCCCGTTTCTGTAAGCTCATCCCTTATTTGCTCGAGCTCCTTTGACGACTCGCATCTTAAAAGGGAGTCTAAAACCGATTCGATATAATCAAGCTCAAGACGGTCGCCCTCAATAAGCTTTTGGAGGGTCTGCTCGGCTGTATGAAGCTTTTTATAGTCCTTAAAATACCGAGCTGCATTTGCGGCAGGGGAGATAGCGGGGTTTAGAGGTATCTTTATAAGGGGAAGCTCGGGTTCATAGTAGTTTTGAACCTCGGCTGAATCTGCGCCCTTAGGAATAGCGTAGAGATTGGCTTTTAAAAGCTCTCCGTATATACGCAGATGCTCACGGTCACGGCTTTGTTCAAGCTCTGACAACCTTGCTGACAGTCTTCTTTCTATTCGGGAACGGGTGTTTGAGAGAAGCCGCACAAGGTCGTGGGAAAGGGCTTTAAGACGGGCCGCCTTATCACGCAGAGAATAAAACTCGTCAAGCAGACGGCTGTAAGAGCTCTCGAGTGAAGGGAGGGCGTCGGAGCCGTACTGTGTTATAGGCATATAGGTAAAGTCTGAAAGACCTTGTTCTGAAGATATCAAGGTAGGGGTGTGCTTTGATAAAATAATCTCTTTAAACTGTGACAGAACAGCGATAACCGACCCTTTTTCTGCCGATTTGGCTTCGGTGTCAATATCGCCGCCGCACAAAAGGGCAAGTTCTCTTGATATAAGAGGAGAAACCCCGTCTATTACCGACATAAAGGCGGCTCCGAGAGGCTTTTCGCTAGAAATTACCGCCTCAGACATTTCCTCAGGAGAGGTAGAAAAGGGATTTAGCTTGACAGAGGGCTCAAGGGGCATATACTCAGCTCCGGGCAGAAGAAGTCTGCCCTTGCTTTCGATATCTGAACGGTGGATAGCGTCGATTATTCTGCCCGACTCCTCGCAAAGAATTATGTTTGAACGGTTAGAAAAAAGCTCAACCGCAAGGAAGGGACTTATAAGGTCGCCCATTTCATTGTAGCAGGAAAGCCGTATAAAAAGAGTTCTGTCAAGACCAAACTGTTCAAAGCCGATAACCTTTGCGCCCCCAATGTATTTACGGAGCAGTTTGCAGAAATTGGGCGGCTCGGTAGGGTTTTCGGGCAGGTTATCTGTAAGCCCTATTCTTGAAAAACCGCTTTTTGCGGAGATGAGAAGCTTTTCGCTGACACCTGCAGAGCGCAAAAACAAGACCAGCTCGTCACGTGACGGCTGATATATTTTTTCTATTCTGCAGCCGTTAAGGCTTTCGAATTCCTTGCACAAAAGGTGCAGAAAAATTCCGTCTAAAGCCATTACAATCTCTTCTCCATTTCGGCAAGTAGTTCTTTAAAGAAAAGTGTTTTTTGTGGTTCGCCTGAATTATTAAGGCTATCTATGCATTTCTTTACAATGCTTATCTGCTTCTTTATATATTCGGTTGACCAGGGCTCTGAGGGGATTAGCTCTCCGATACGGTAGTAGGCTTCACTTTGAGCCTTGCATTCTCCCGTGAAAACCGCCTTAATAACGGTGTAAAGTTTTTGCTCATCACAAAGGGCTGTTTCACGCTCTATCGAAAACCCGTTTTCACACAGATATTTCCGAAGATAATCTGCCGAGGTCATAGGCTGAAGAATAAGGGTATAGCCCTCACTCTTTATCCAGTCTGCAGCCTCAAGGATTGAAGAAATGACCTCGCCGCCCATTCCGGCTATTACGATGCAGTCGACCTCGCAGGGCAAGACAGGAGAAAGGCCGTTGCCGAGCCGAAGCTCGATGCCTTCGGTTTTTGTTTTTTCAATATTAGCCTTTGCGTTAAGCAGAGGTTTTTCATTTATGTCACAGGCAATGACCCTGTTACAGCATCCCGATTTAATCAAAGAAATCGGCAGATGACCGTGGTCAGTGCCGATATCTGCTACCCTGGCTCCCTTTGGAATCAGGGCTTGTACGGTATAGAGCCTTTGACTCAATGTACGCATTATTTATTGAAATATGCGTTGAGTTTTTCAAGAAGAGCGTCGCAATCGGTGCCGTGAACCTCACAGGCGGCTTCAATAGATTCTCCTCTTGATGCGGGGCAGCCAAGACAGTGCATACCGATTTCGAAGAAGTACTCTGCGCATCCGATATCCATATCAAGAACATCTCCGATGCACATATCTTTTGTAATTTCAACTTTTGCCATTATAATCAATTCCTTTCAAGGTTATTTTTAGAAAAGCTGTGTCTTTTTATCCATATCATCTCTTCCGTGATTGAAGAGTTTACGGTTGTCCATAGACCACATTCTGCCTGAAAACTCTCCGGCTTGGGTGTTTTCGGTGGCCTCTTTCATTTCGAACATTCTGGCGTCCATCATATCAAGCTGGCTGAGTAGCTCTGCCTCAATAAACATTGGTCTGACCGCTGCACCAAACTCTGGCTCGGAATGATGCGAAAGCACCATATGCTCAAGTAGCATTACCGACTCGGAAGCTATACCCAATTTTTCTGCGGTGCTTCTTATCATCATAGCCCCTTCGGCGAGGTGTCCTATAAGGTTTCCTCTGTTTGAATATCCCGATGCAAGACCCGAACCGTTAATTTCATACTCTCTGGTTTTTGCAATATCGTGCAAAATTGCACCTGCAAGGAGAAGATCACGGTCGATAAAGGGATATATCTCACAGACAGACTCTGCAAGTCGTACTATTGAGAGGGTGTGCATCAGCAGTCCCGACCTGATGGCATGGTGAAGCTTGAAGGCGGCAGGCCAGTAAAGCAGTTTATCCTTGTTTTCGTTTAAGAGAGTAACAACAATACTTTTAAGTGATGGGTCGCAAAATCCTTCTGCCCTTGAAAGAAGCTCGGCAAACATCTGCTCTCCCGAATACTCGGCAGACTGAACAAAGTCGGCAGCGTTAACCCCGTCAGATTCTATTGCAAGACGGATTTTTTCGATTTTTAACTGGTCGTTTCCGTTATAAACGCTTACCGTTCCTCTGACTTTTACAATGTCACCCGAGGAGTATTCTCCGTGAACTGAGGGAAGATATGACCAAAGCTTTGCATTTATTTCTCCGCTTTTGTCCGAAAGGGTCATATCCAGGTAGGAATCTCCCTTAGAGGAGGTCTTTTTAACCGATTCTTTTACAAGCAGAAAACAATCTACAAGACCGCTCGGTCCTGCCGGAATAAAATTCATAATATGCCACCTCATAGCAAAATAGCGGGCCGTGCCACAGTCGGTCCGCTATAGATTGGATTAGTGAGTCAGGTAGTATTTAACCAGATTCTGAAGAAGGGTATCACGGTCGATGCGGCGTATAAGGTTACGTGCGTTGTTGTGTGTTGTGATGTAGGTCGGATCCTCCGAAAGAATGTAGCCTACGATCTGGTTTATCGGATTGTAGCCTTTCTCCTTAAGAGCATCATAAACCGTAAGCAGAATATTTCTGATCTCCTGCTCCTGATCTGTTCCTATAGAAAAGGTTTGAGTCCTGTCAAGCATAGGTAGATAACCTCCTTCCAGTATTACTCTTATATTTTATATTAAAATTGTTAATATTACAAGAGTATTTTGTAAATTTTTATCTGATATTTGCGCCGACCTCAGCAAGACGCTTTATTATCTTCTTGGTAGCGGTCTCAATCTGCTCGTCCGAAAGGGTGGCTTCGGCAGAACGGAGGCTGACGCTGAAGGCAACGCTCTTTTTACCCTCGGGTATCTGTGAGCCGACATAGACATCAAAAAGTTCAACCTTTTCAGCATATTTTCCTGCTCCCGAGCGGATAGCTTCGGTCATAACTCCGACAGGAAGGTCAATATCGCAGAGCAGAGCAAAGTCACGTGTTACTGCAGGGAACCTGGGAAGCGGTTTGTAGATTGTCGGCTTAACCTGGGTCGCATAAATCACATCAAGCTTAACCTCGGCAACATAAGCCTTGCAGTCAAGGTCATATTTTGCGGCTACAGTGGGATGAACCTCGCCGAATACGGCAACCTCTGCTCCGTCAAGCAGAGCGGTAGCCTGACGACCGGGATGGAGATAGGGCTCAGAGCTTCTCTCATAGGTAAGTGTTACACCGAGAGCCTCTGCAACCTGCTCGATCATACCCTTCATAGTGAAGAAGTCCTCATCCTTGCCGTATGCACCGAGCGAGAGGGTTGAAAGCTCATCGGGTGCTTCGGTGAGGGGGAGAGCCTTTGGAATAAAGCGGCGGCTTATTTCAAAAAGTCTGACATTTTCATTCTTGCGGTTGTAGTTTGTTGCAAGGACGGTTAGCATATTTGTAGTAAGCTGAGTTCTCATGGTCGAATACTCATCGCCGAGGGGGTTGAGTATCTTTACAGCCTGTCGTCTCGGGTCATCATCAGGGAGAAGAAGGTTATCAATAGCCTTACTTGCGATAAAGGAATAGGTCGCAATCTCCCTTGCTCCAGCGCAAATAAGGGCGGCCTTTACGGTGTCATCCTTAACTCTCGCTTCGGTCTTTCTGCCACGGGTTAAGGTTCCTCTCATTTCGGTGCCGACAATGTGGTCATAGCCGTAAATTCTCATAACCTCTTCTGCCAGGTCGGCTCTGCCCTCAACATCGTCACGGATTGAGGGTACCGAAACGGTAAGCTTATCGCCGTCTGCTGTGCAGGGAAGCTCTAATCTGTTCAGAATTTCAACGATAGTATCCTTTGGAACATCTACGCCGAGAAGTGATGTAATTCCATCTACGGTGGTTTCGATAATTTTATCCTCGGGCAGACCCTGGTTCAAATCAATTATACCGTCAACAATGTCACCTGCATCAAGCTCAAAAATAAGCTGCAAAGCACGTTCCATAGCGAATGCAGTATTGTTAATATCAATTCCTCTCTCATAGCGTCCGCTTGATTCTGTGCGGATACCGAGAGCACGGCCTGTCTTTCTGATAGAATCACGGCGGAACTTAGCCGACTCAAAGAGAAGCTCGGTTGTGTCATCCTTAATTTCAGAGTTCAGTCCGCCCATAATACCTGCAAGGCCTGTAGCGTTTTCACTGTCGGCAATTACAAGCATATCGGGGGTGAGGGTGTGCTCCTTTTCATCGAGGGTAACAAGCTTTTCGCCGTCATAGGCGTTTCTTACCACGATTTTACTGTCCTTTATATCTCTGCGGTCAAAGGCGTGCATCGGCTGACCTGTTTCGAGCATTACAAAGTTAGTAATGT
Source organism: Acutalibacteraceae bacterium (assembly GCA_045537915.1). Classification (GTDB taxonomy): domain Bacteria; phylum Bacillota; class Clostridia; order Oscillospirales; family Acutalibacteraceae; genus SFWF01. The sequence continues at coordinate 76,773 of JAZSQK010000063.1, read as the reverse complement.
CAACGATATTGTTGATAGGTCTCATACCCGAAGCCTTAAGGGCTCTCTTCATCCAGTCGGGAGACTCTTTAATACGAAGATTCTTTACTGCACGGCTGATATAACGGGGGCAAATGTCGAAATTGCGAACCTCGACAGATACATAGTCGTTGATATCTCCGCCGACAGTTTCATACTTCGGAACGGGAGGATTAAAGGGTTTTTTAAGAACAACGCTTATCTCCTTTGCAACACCGAGAACACAGTTGCAGTCGGGGCGGTTAGCGGTAATCTTGAAGTCGATTATATAGTCATCAAGACCTAAAATATCCTTCATATCGGTGCCTACGGGATACTCATCCTTTAAAATAAGAATTCCGTAAACCTCTGCTCCGGGGTAGTCGGACTCTTTGAGATTTAGCTCCTCGCCTGAGCAGAGCATACCGTTAGACTCTACTCCACGAAGCTTGCCCTTTTTGATATGCATACCGTTCGGCAGGTCTGAGTTATCAAGAGCGGCCGGAACCAGAGCACCGACAAATACGTTATCTGCGCCTGTTACTATCTGTACAGGCTCAGACTCGCCTATATCCATCTGGCAAATCTGCAGATGGTCAGAGTTTTCGTGGGGTGCGAGGGATAAAATACGGGCGGCAACAACATTTTTACAGGTATCGGCAAGATTTATACATTCCTCAACCTCGAAACCTGCCATAACCATTCTGTCGCAAAGTTCTTCTACTGTTACATCGATATCTACATAGGTTTTTAACTGATTAAGTGATATTTTCATTTGGTTTATCCCCCTTTCTTAAAACTGTTCAAGGAAGCGGACATCGTTTTCAAAAAGCAAACGGATATCGCTTATTTTATAGCGTGTGATTGCAAGACGGTCGATGCCTACGCCGAAGGCAAATCCCGAATAAACCTCGGGGTCGATTCCGCAGCCTCGGAGCACATTCGGGTGTACCATACCGGCTCCAAGTATCTCTATCCAGCCGCTGCCCTTACAAACTCGGCAACCCTTGCCGCCACACTCGGAGCAGGAAACGTCAACCTCAACACTCGGCTCAGTAAAGGGGAAGAAGGAGGGGCGGAACTTAACCTTGGTCTCAGGCCCGTAAATCTCGTGGGCAAACTGCTCGAGAACACCCTTGAGGTCGCACATTGTGATTCCTTTATCAACAACAAGACCCTCCATCTGATGAAATACGGGGGAGTGGGTTGCGTCAACCTCGTCGGCACGGAAAACACGGCCGGGGCAGACCATTTTAATAGGCGGTTTGCGGTTTTCCATTGTTCTTATCTGGGTTGCAGAGGTCTGCGAACGAAGAAGAAGTGTGGGATTAAGGAAGAAGGTGTCCTGCATATCTCTTGCAGGGTGGTCCGCGGGGACGTTGAGCGCCTCAAAGTTATAATAATCGGTCTCAACCTCGGGTCCGTCAACAACATCAAAGCCCATCGACTGAAAAATGTCAATAAGGTCATTTGCAACCTTATTTATTGGGTGCAAGGAGCCTACCGCCTTTTTCTTTGCAGGCATTGTGATATCGACAGTTTCTGCCTTAAGCTGCGCCTCGAGCGCCGCCGATTTCATTTTTTCTGCCGCCTCGGCAATAGCCGACTCGATGTCTGCTCTGACCTCGTTTGCGAGCTGACCCATAACGGGACGCTCCTCTGCCGAGAGAGAGCCCATCTGCTTCAGGATTGCGGTAATTTCTCCCTTTTTACCTAAGTATTTTACACGAAGCTCCTCAACGGCCTTGCCGTCTGCGGCCTCGTTGATTGCCGCCTTTGCGGCAGCCCTTATCTGTTCGAGCTGATTTTTCATATTGTTTCCTCCTGAAAGGTTTTGTGAAAATAAAAAAGACTTCGTCCTTTTTCGAGGACGAAGTCTTGATAAACAACACTCCGCGGTACCACCACGATTTTAGCATAGAGCCAACACTCTTTTGACTTTTAACGGTGTCTGCCGTCGGGACCTACTGAAATTTCAGCCTCGCTGCTCGGAAGGGAACTTCGAAGGAAGATTTGACACAGCGCTTTCAGCCGGGGCGCCGCTCTCTTTGGACTGGTCTTTCCAACTACTTTTCTTCGTCATTGCATTTGAACAGGGTAATTGTAACATTAAAGTGAAAAAAATGCAAGTGTTTTTTAGGGAAAAGGGAAAGGGGAAGGGGAAAACGGGCCTGCGGCGCTGATTAGTGGAAAGTTGCAATCATTTATTGTTTTGGATATAATGGAAACGGGGAGGCGTTGTGTAGTGAAGAAAATATTTGCTTTTATTTGGATTATTTCGCTTATATTTATTCTTACAGGTTGTGGAAAAACACCTAAAGAAGATGTTTTTGGTATTGTCCAAAAAAACTATGATGCAATTCTTCAGGCCTGCGAAGAAAAAGACGCCGATACGTTATTATCTATCAAAGGAATTACACGAGTAAATATTGTTGACGGATATGTTGTGGTTTTCTGTAAAGCTACGGGTATTTCGGTTTCGTCACAGGATTATGGTTTCTACTACTCTGAAGATAACAGCCCCGTTACTATTGATTGCAACCAGGAAATAGTATGCTCTGCCGATGGATTGACACCGGAGGGGGATGGTTACCAATGTGTTGACAGAGGAAATGTGTTTTATACGGAAAATATTAAAGGCAATATTTATTTTTATAGTAATGCTTATTGATTCCCCTTTTTTGCATATAAGTAATCAACTTTGCTTTATATCCGTTGCCGAAGGCAACTCATTAATTCTGCATTATGCATTTTGAATTCTGCATTAAAAATAAGCGTCTCAACAGAGACGCTTATTTTTTTGATACAACATTTATCGGGTTACCGTCTATCCAGGCCTTTATACAGTCAACTGTGATGCCGAGAAGCTTTATTCTAGTCGACATCGGCGCCCAGGCGGCGTGGGGTGTAATGACAATATTTTCTACACCCTTTAAAACACAGTTTCTCATAGGCTCAACCGTGATGGCGTCGAGCGCTGCGCCCGAAAGGAGTCCCGATTCGACCGCCTCTTTGAGTGCGTTTTCATCGACAAGGCCTCCTCTTGCTGTGTTGACGAGAAGGGGCTTCTTTTTACATTTTGCAAAGGCCTCCGTGTTCATCATATGACGGTTTTGACTGGTTAATGGGCAGTGAAGAGAGATTATATCACTGTTTTCCAACAATTCATCAAAGGACACAAATTCAACAGAAGTGTCCTTTTGAGGAGTCCTTGTGTAAACAATAACCTTCATATCAAAGGCTTTTGCGAGTTTTGCGACACGTTTTCCTATATTTCCGTAGCCTATAATGCCGAGGGTTTTGCCGAAAAGCTCATCGGTCGGGAAGTCATAAAGGGTGGTAAGCTCTGATTTTTCCCAGACGCCGTTTTGCACTGCATTATGATAATCGCAAATACGGTTAAAGTGATTTAAAATAAGCGCCATAGTGTGTTGCGCAACGGCCGATGTAGAATAATTTCCTGCATTACAGACAGTAATCCCATGCTCTGCGGCATATTTAACATCAATAGTATTAAAGCCTGTCGCAAAAAGCCCGATAAACTTAAGATTTCGACAAGAACTCATAACCTTTTCGTCTATTATAAGCTTATTAAGGAGGATAATCTCGGCATCTCCAATGCGGTCGATAACATCCTCCTGTTTTGTGGTGTGATATTCTATAACCTCGCCAAATTGCTTATAAACGTCGAGGGATAGTCCGCCGGGAGTCATAACTCCCGCTTCAAGCACAACTATTTTCATGATTTCGGGGTCTTTTTCAGTTTGTGCTTACTACCGTCGGGCTCAACAACCGTGATACTGTCAAGCTGTCCTATAAGACTTTCCTTAAAGCCTTCGATATATTTTATGCGAAGTGCCTTTTGTTCTGCCTTTTCCTCATCGGTCAGACCCTCTGTTTTTGATTTACGGGCGAGTTCGTTTATTCTGTCTATATCCTTTTGTGTAACCATAAAAAACTCCTCTTCGAGTAGTTTAATGAATAATGAATAGTGAATAATGTATAATTTTGGTGTTTTCGGCAAAGCCGAAAACCTAAAAAACACACTAGTTATTCATTTACAAAACAAGAGTTTTGCGTTATATTTCATTTCTTCCGTCCAATGCTCTTTGCAGAGTTACCGAATCGGCATATTCAAGGTTGCCGCCGACCGGAACACCGTAGGCAAGACGGGTTATTTTGATACCCATGGGCTTTATAAACCTTGATATGTAACCTGCAGTTGCTTCTCCCTCAACCGTTGGGTCGGTAGCCATGATTACCTCTTTTACCGTACCATCGGCAAGGCGGGACATCAGCTCTTTTATTTTAAGCTTTTCGGGGCTTATTCCTTCGAGAGGGGAGATAACCCCGTGAAGAACGTGGTATACACCCTTATACTCACGGGTGCGCTCAAAGGCAAGAACATCCTTTGGGTCACTTACGACGCAAATAATACTCTTATCCCTCAGAGGATCAGAGCATACCGAGCATACCTCTGTGTCACAGAGGCTCTGACACAAGGAGCAAAGATGTATTTTGCTTCTGGCGTCGGTCAGCGCATGGGCAAATCTCGTGGCATATTCTTCAGGTGCGGTAATGACATAAAAGGCCAGTCTTTGCGCAGTTTTTTCTCCTATTCCGGGCAGTTTTTTGAACTGCGCCGTAAGCTCGTTAAGGGAAACTATATTGTACGGCATAGCTTAGAACATTCCGGGCATACCGGGGAGATTAAGTCCACTGGTAATAGCGCCCATTTCCTCTTCGCTTGTTTTAACTGCCTTGCTTATGGCTTCGTTTACTGCAATTGTAATAAAATCCTCAAGCATCTCGGGATCGCCGTCACACTCTTCGAGAGCCTCGGGCTTAATCTTAACCGATACTACCTCGTGCTTTCCCGTAACCGTAACGGTTACCATATCACCACCGGCAGAGCCGACAAACTCTCTCTGGTCGAGGTCGGCCTGAAGGGTTGCCATATCCTCCTGCATCTGCTGAACCTTACGGAGCATCTGCTGCTGATTCATACCGCCGTTGTTGTTTGGAATTCTAACCTTCATAACATTCACTCCTTATAATTATGGGACTATAGTGTCTTGGGAACCTCTAATTTTTCAAGCTTGTCGGCAAGAGCCTGTAAAGGATCTTGCTGTGCATCTGCTGTCTTGGGTCGGTAGGGACCGAGCTTATAGGTTTTGCCGAGCACAGTCTGAGCGGCTTTGCGTATAGCGTCACGATAGACCGCATCCTTTTTATTTATAAGATCCTTAAATTGCTGATTAGGCGCATCTATAAGTAGATACTGTCCCGAAACAAAGGCTCTGGAGCCGTTGAGCACACCCAGCATAAGCGGATTTGACTGGCCGAGAACCTTTAGTATCTCCGACCATTCTTCAACAGGGAGAAGCTCCTGCTCTGAAGGCTTTGTGTCTGCGGCAGGAGGAGTCGGCTCTTTTTTAGGCTCGGGCTGCTTATTATCGTTTACCTCTGCAGTCTTGGCTTCTGCTTTCGGGACCTCATTTTCTTCGGCTTGGGGCTTTGGCAGGGCCGTAAAGGAGCCCGATTCAAGCATACGAACCCTTTTTTCAAGCGAAGCATAATCCTCACACAAAGCAGGGTCACAGAGCTTGATAACGGTCATTTCAAGCGTACTTCTGCGGTTTGCCGTTTGCATTGAAGCAATGGCTGCCGATAACATATCGAGGGTCCGAAGAATATCCCTTATATCAAATTTTTCTGCAAAATCCTTATAAACGGCTAATTGCGCAGAGGAGCATACAACCGGCTTTTTATCCCCCGAAACCGTTTTGATTATCATTATGTCACGGAAGTATGAACACAGCTCTGACGCCAGACGTAGCATATCTATTGAATTTTTGTGCAGTTCGTCTATGAGCGAAAGAGCCCTGTCGCAGTTGCCGTTTAAAATACATTCGGAGAGTTTTGCAAGATACTCTCCTCCCGACATTCCGAGAGCGGAGGTTACGGTCTGCTCGGTAATCTGCTGCGAGTTCGACAGACAAAGGTCAAGTATCGAAAGGGCATCACGCATACCGCCGTCAGCGGCGGCGGCAATAAGATTTGCGGCCTGGTCTGTAACCGTAAAGCCTTCTGAATCGGCAATATAATTTATTCTCTCGACTATCTTTGAGTTTTCAATTCTGTGGAAATCAAAACGTTGACAACGGGAAAGAATAGTAGCAGGAAGCTTGTGCACCTCGGTGGTTGCAAGAATGAAAATAACATGCTCGGGAGGCTCTTCAAGGGTTTTGAGAAGGGCATTAAAGGCCGATGGGGAGAGCATATGAACCTCGTCGATGATATAAACACGGTATTTAAGAGCTGTAGGGGTAAAGGTTATCTGCTCACGGAGAATACGGACATCGTCAACGCTATTGTTTGAAGCAGCGTCCATCTCTACGATATCGGTAGCCTCTTCGTTTTCAATAAGGTTGCAGGAGTCGCAGCAAAGGCAAGGATCGCCGTTTGCTGCCGATTCGCAGTTGACCGCACGGGCAAGAATTTTGGCGCAGCTTGTTTTACCTGTACCTCTGGTGCCGGTAAAAAGATAAGCGTGTGAAATTTTTCCTGCCTCTAGTTCTCCCATCAGGGTTTTAGTGATATGGTCCTGACCGCACACCTCCGAAAAGGTCTTGGGACGGTATTTGCGGTAAAGCGCCTTATATGCCAAAATAATCACTCCCTAAAACAATTTAAAAAAATGACTGTATGACAGGGCGTACGAATGAGCCGATTTACTGCGGCGCACAGAGTTAACTGCTTAATGCTGCTCGGTTCCCCGCCTGACATGGTTCACGGCACCCCGTCGCACAGGACCCGCCCATTCGCACACCCTCTCACACAGTCGAAGGTCACTTTTATAAGTATAATATATATTTTGCAGTTTTACAAGAGCAAAGTTCAAAATCTGTTTATAAAAAATGAGTTGTATATTTATAATATTTTTGCTATTATAAAAGGTAAGTAATCCGAAATAAAAAAATCGGGAAGGTACAAAATGGAAATTTGGGACATAATGAATGAAAAGGGTGTCGTAACCGGAAGGACTGCCGTTCGGGGAAGAACGGTGCTGGGTAAGGGCGAATACCATCTGGTCGTGCATATATGGGTAGTATCCTCAAGAGGAAATCTACTTATTCAGAGAAGAAGCGAGAGAAGAAGACTTATGCCGGGAGAATGGGCGGCTACAGGCGGCTCTGCCGTTTCGGGAGAAACCTCTGCCCACGCTGCCGCAAGGGAACTTTTTGAGGAGCTTGGAATAAGCTCGGGCAAAAATGCACTCAAGTTTGCCGCCAGACTTAAAAGAAGAAACGCTCTGCTTGATATCTACTTTATCCGTTGCGATGCCGATGCTACAGGCCTCAGACTGCAGCGCAATGAGGTTGCCGAGGTAAAATGGGTAACCCCCGATGAACTGAAGTATATGATAGAAAACAGAGAATATCATAATTACGGAAGAGAATATTTTAAAACAGTTTTTGACTATCTTGAAGTAATGCGAGATTCCGAGGAGGAAAGGGTTTGAGTTTAAAAATAGAGGGTAGAAAATGCGTTGTATGCAGCGCATACCTTTTTGAAGAAGACGATGTGGTATTCTGCCCCGAATGCGGAGCGCCCCATCACAGAGATTGTTACAAAGCGGTAGGACATTGCGGTATGGCCGATCTTCACGGAACTGAGGACGAGTATAAATATGTGCCTCAAGAGGAAGAAGAGGAAAAACCGCAGATTTCCGATGAAAGCGATGCGGTGTGCAAACGCTGCGGCAAGGAGCTTGAAAAGGATGCGCAGTTTTGTCCTTATTGCGGCAGTGTTAATCTTAATTCTGTGAAATCAGGCTTGTTTGGCTTTGGTCAGAGCATAAACTTTGACGAAAAGCTGGAGGAGGATGTTACGGTCAGAGAGGCGGCAAAAATAGTTGCAGCAAACACCGCCAGATATATACCGAAATTCCGCACCCTCGACAAGAGTAACAAAATATCTTGGAACTGGGCGGCATTTTTGTTGCCTCACGGTTGGTTCGCATTCAGAAAAATGTATGGTGCAGCCTTTTTAACAGGCGCCCTCATGATTGCTGCAACCCTTCTTTTTATTCCTATGCAGATTGTCTTAAATCAAGCGCCCGAAAATGAGGTCAGAAGCTATTTTGAGCTTTTCGAGCTTATGACCCGTCAAATGACCGAGTCGGGTACGATACCTATGATATTTACCTTATTAAGCTCGGCGGTTAACCTCTTGACACGCATAATAAGCGCAATGTTTGGAGACTGGATATATAAAAAACGGGTATTGGATATTGCCGCAGAGCTAAAGGAAACGGATAAGGCAGAGGAAAAAAGAGTGAAGCTTGGAGGGGTCAGTATACTTGCCTTTGGCGTTGCGGTTTTTGCAGTATATTTATTGCCAAGTATACTTGCGGCCTTTATTTAAAAGGGGGATATACTATGAAAAAAATCTGCATACAGTGCCGTACTGAAAATCAGGCGGATTACAGATACTGTAAGTTCTGCGGAGCAGAGCTGCCCTGTGTTGATAGAAAAAACGAGGAGCCGCACCAGACTAGGGCGAATTCCTATGATCAAGCAGAGCCCTGTCAGAGCGATGATATTACCATAAACGAGATGAATGTTTTTGTAGGAAAAAACAATGAGAAAATAGTTCCTAAATTCGTTTCTATGCAGGAAAATTTTAAAAAGACATCTTGGTGTTGGCCTGTTTTTCTGCTTGGAATTTTCTTTGGCTTTGTTGGAATGGCAGCATGGTTTTTATACCGTAAGATGAACAAAACGGCAATATGGCTTCTTATTATTGCTGCGGCTTTGAACCTGGCAGATGTTATTGTTAATTTTGGAGCCGCATCCCAAATGTACGGGGCTATGTTTTCGATGTTTAAAGAGTTGTTCCTGCGTCCCACACTGGATATAGAGTATGTGAGCAATATGCTTAATAATATTACCATGCAATATAACGCATCGTCGATAGGAGTTTTCTCGGTTATCAATGAATATGTCGGCGGATGGATATTGCCTGTTGTTTTTGGATTTTACGGAATGCATATCTATAAAAAACACGCCATACAACAGATTGCCGCATTTAAAAAGGATAACAGAGATAATCCCGATTATATGATGGGACTCTACCGCCTTGGCGGTACGGCAACAGGTGCGGCTATAGCGGCGGTTGTTATATTTAAAATATTTACTACTGTGGTATCGGCAATCCCGATGATTTTTGCAATATGAAAGATTATTCAACTCTGCTTTTTGATGCCGATAACACCCTGATGGATTTTTATGCGGCTGAGGAAGAGGGTATAAAAAACACCTGTCTAGCCTTTGGAATAGAATACATAAAACAGACAGGAGAGCTTTATTCGAAAATAAATGACGGCTTCTGGAAGCGGTTTGAAAAGGGCGAAATAAAACGGGAAGAAATAAAGGTCGGGAGATTCAGAGAGTTTATAAAGACTTTGGGACTTAACCTTTCTCCCAAAGAAATGTCCCAAAGGTACATAGAGGAGCTGTCTTGCGGAAAAATGCTTTTAGACGGTGCCCTTGATACGTGCAGAAGGCTATCTGAAAAGTACGCTATGTACATAGTTACCAACGGTAACGCCTATGTCCAGAGGAGAAGATTTGACGGATGCGGTCTGGAGCCCTTTTTCAAGGATGTTTTCATATCGGAAGAGCTGGGCGCAAAAAAGCCTGACAAGCAGTTTTTTCTCAAGGTTTTTGAGGAAATAGAGGAAAAGGACACCTCCAGAATATGTATAATAGGGGATAGCATGTCCTCTGATATACTGGGCGGAATAAATGCGGGAATAGACACCTGCTTTTTCAACAGATATGACACTCAAAGGCTTTATGAGCCGACCTATGAGGTTAAAAATTTTACAGAGATGGAGAAGTTGTTTTTGTAAAATATGCGGGAAAAACTAACACTCACAAGAAAGAGAATAATTGCAATAGCTTCGCTTGTCATAACGGTCGGAGTTATGCTTGTTATCGCATATTTTGCGGTTTACAGATTTTTTGCCGACCGACAGACCTCCGAGGGCTTCCGTAATTTTATAGAGGGCTATGGCTGGTGGGGCAGGTTCGTTGCCTTTGGAATACAGTTTCTTCAGGTTTTTATAGCCTTTATACCGGGAGAGTTTGTTGAGGTAGGGCTGGGACTTGCATTTGGCGCCGTCGAGGGAACGGTTATTTGCTTTTTGGGTCTGGCTTTTGCTTCTGCCGCAGTCTTTGGGTTGGTTAAAAGGTGGGGCATAAAAATTGCAGAGCTCTTTGTTGATGTAGAAAAAATCAACTCTTTAAAATTTATAAACAGTGAGAAAAAGCTTAAAAGATTTGTTTTTCTCATTTTTCTTATTCCGGGAACACCCAAGGACATTTTAACCTATGTTGTCCCCCTGACCAGAATGAAGCTGTCTGAATTTATGATTATTACTATGATAGCAAGAATTCCGTCGGTTGTATCTTCTACTATAGGGGGAAACCTGTTTTCAGACGGAAAATTGTTTGAGGGAGTAGCCTTGCTTCTCATAACCGGGGCAATAAGTCTTGCAGGGCTTAAAATTTATGGTATAATAACCGAAAAGTATCGGTCTAAAAAAGATAAAAAAGGAGAAAACGTATGAACACCGTTCTTGAACAAATCAGCAGAGTCGGAATAGTTCCTGTTATAAAGCTGAACGATCCCGAAAAGGCAGTACCCCTTGTAACCGCTCTTAAAAAGGGAGGAATTCCCGTAGCCGAGGTTACCTTCCGTGCGGCAGGGGCAGATAAGGCAATATCCAATATTGCAAGAGAAATGCCCGACATACTTGTAGGTGCAGGTACGGTGGTAACACTAGAGCAGTGCAAGGCTGCTATTGCCGCAGGAGCAAAATATATTATTTCTCCCGGATTTGACCCCGAAATTGTAGGCTATTGCGTAGAACAAAATGTTCCTATCACTCCCGGTTGTACCAATCCTTCAGAGGTAAGCATCGCAACCAAAATGGGACTTGAGGTTGTAAAATTTTTCCCTGCCGAAGCGGCGGGAGGACTTAAGGTGCTTAAGGCTCTCGCAGGCCCCTTCCCCAATATGAGATTTATACCTACAGGCGGAATAAGCCCCTCAAATCTTAATGAGTATCTTGCTTTCCCCAAGATAATAGCCTGTGGCGGAAGCTGGATGGTGCCCGAAAAAATGGTTGACGCAGAAGACTTCGACGGCATTACCGCTCTCGCCCGTGAGGCTGTTCTCACAATGCTTGACATTAAGATTAAGCATATTGGAATCAACTCTGAAAACGAAACAGAGGCAAAGAACACCGCTAATATCTTCTCGGCCATTATGGGAGCAGAGCAGAAGGATGGGAATAAGTCGATATTCGCAGGAAGCGAAATCGAAGTTATGAAGCTTATGGGAGTCGGCAGATGCGGTCATATCGGCCTTTCCACAACAAGCGTTGAAAGAGCAATCAGATATTTCGAGTCACAGGGCTTTGAGTTTGATGCCGATAGCTATACCTACGATGAAAAGGGCAATGTAAAGTTTGCCTATTTTAAGTCGGAGATAGGCGGCTTCGGAGTTCATCTCGTTACAAAATAAGCAAATTGCCGAGGAGAGAAAATCTCCTCGGTTTTTGTATATTCCACACGAAATCAAGAGTATAAAAAAGGTTGACTGTATATATATTATATAATATAATTATACTTAAAATAGAATGGCTTGTCTGCCTTATTTTAAATTTAATCAGGAGGAATAAAAATGAGAAGTGTTCTCAACATCAACGCCAAATGGGCTTTTTCCAAGGAGGCTGTTCAAATTCCCCAGACGATTCCTGCTAATTGGAATTGGGTTAGTCTCCCTCATAGCTGGAATGCGATAGACGGACAGGACGGAGGAAACGACTACTACAGAGGAACCTGTTATTACGCCAAGAAAATTTTAAAAACCGATCTGCCTGAGGCCGCTCAATACTATCTTGAGTTTGAGGGCGCAAATTCCTCTGCTGATGTTTATGTCAACGGCAAGAAGCTGGCTCATCATGACGGTGGATATTCAACCTTCAGGGTTAATATTACAGAGGCTTTGGATTTCGAAAACTTAATCGTAGTTGCGGTGGACAACTCGCCAAATGATTTTGTTTACCCTCAGACTGCCGATTTTACCTTCTATGGCGGCCTTTACAGAGATGTAAATATTATTGCAGTAGAGGACTCTCATTTTGATCTTGACTATTTCGGAGGTCCGGGAATAAAGGTTACCCCCGAAGTAAAGGGAGAAAACGCATCTGTAGAGGTTGAAACCTTTGTTACCGGAGGAAAGCTCGGACAGAGGGTTCAAATTGAAATTCTTGATGCCGATGGAAATACTGTTGCCTCGGCAGAGGCCGATGAAACAAAGGCAAAGCTTGAAATCCAAAATGTTCATCTTTGGAACGGCCGCAAGGATCCTTATCTTTATACTGCAGTTGCAAAGCTTTTGGAGGATGATAAGGAGCTTGACTGCGTAAAGACAAGATTCGGTTGCCGCACATTTGAAATCGACCCCGAGAGAGGCTTTATTTTAAACGGTAAGGAATATGCCTTACGTGGTGTATCTCGCCATCAGGACAGATGGGGTCTCGGAAACGCTTTGCTTCCCGAGCATCACGAGGAGGATATTGAGCTTATTATGGAGGTTGGAGCAACCACCATCCGCCTTGCTCACTATCAGCACGCACAGTATTTTTATGACCTTTGCGATGAAAAGGGACTTGTTCTCTGGGCAGAAATTCCCTATATTTCAAACCATATGCCCAAGGGCAGAGAGAACACAATCTCTCAGATGAAGGAACTGATTATCCAGAATTACAACCACCCGAGTATTGTTGTCTGGGGACTTTCAAACGAGATTACAATGGCGGGAGCAAAAGACCCCGACCTTCTTGAAAACCACCATATTTTAAACGACCTTGCTCACGAGATGGACAAGACCCGTCTTACTACAATGGCCTGTGTTTCAATGTGTGATATGAAGGAAGAATATGTTCAGATACCCGATGTCGTTTCCTACAACCATTATTTCGGTTGGTACGGCGGAGATACCTCTATGAACGGACCTTGGTTTGACAAGTTCCACAAGACCTTCCCCAATAAACCTATCGGAGTAAGTGAATACGGCTGTGAAGCGCTTAACTGGCATACCTCCAACCCCAAACAGGGCGACTATACAGAGGAATATCAGTCATACTATCACGAGGAGCTTATAAAGCAGCTCTTTACAAGACCTTATCTCTGGGCTACACACGTCTGGAATATGTTTGATTTCGGCGCCGATGCAAGAGCAGAGGGCGGGGAAAACGGACAGAACCATAAGGGACTGGTTACCTTCGACCGCAAGTATAAGAAGGACTCCTTCTACGCCTATAAGGCTTGGTTGTCGGATGAACCCTTTGTACATCTCTGTTCCAAGAGATATATCGACCGTGTTGAAGATATAACAAAGGTAACCGTATATTCAAATCTCCCCGAGGTAGAGCTTTTTGCAAACGGCAAGAGCCTCGGCAAGAAAAAGGCGGAGGACCACTTCTTCTATTTCGATGTTGAAAATAAGGGAAAGACCGAGCTTGTTGCAGTTGCAGGGGACTGCCGTGATGAGAGTGTTATAAATAAGGTTGAGGTGTTTAACGAGGATTACAGACTCAAGGAAAAGGGCGCAATCCTCAACTGGTTTGATATTACCGAGCCCGAGGGATATCTCTCACTCAACGATAAGCTGAGTGACGTTATGGCAACCGTTCGAGGAAAGCTTTTATTTATGGAGCTTATGGGCAAGGTAATGAAAGGAATGAAGAAGGGTAAGGACGGAAAACCAGAGGCTATGGGCTTCAAGCTTACCGATGATATGATGCAGATGATGGGCGGCTTTACCGTTCTTCGTATGGCAAATATGGTAGGAATGATGAACATCAGCTTTACCAAAGAAGAGCTTCTTGACCTTAACGCCAAGCTCAACAAGATAAAAAAGCCTAATAAAAAATAAGGAGAAAAGTCTATGAAAATGTCTTTTCGCTGGTACGGCGAAACCGATCCGATACCCCTCGAGTATATCCGTCAGATACCCAATATGCGCTCAATTGTCAGCGCAGTATATGACGTTGCTCCGGGAGAGGTCTGGCCGAGGGAAAGCCTTGAAAGAATGAAGACTCTGGTAGAGGAAAACGGAATGGTTTTCGATGTTGTGGAGTCTATCCCCGTTCACGAGGATATCAAGCTCGGCAGAGGCAAGGCGGATGAGTATATTGATGTTTACTGTGAAAATATCCGCCGTTGCGCAGAGTATGGAATCAAGTGTGTAACCTACAACTTTATGCCTGTATTTGACTGGACCCGTACCCAGCTCGACAGAAGGGCGCCTGACGGCTCGACAAGCCTTGTAATGTACTGGGAACAGATGAAGGGACTTGATCCTTTAAAGGACGACATTCATCTTCCCGGTTGGGACTCCTCATATACACAGGAGCAGGTAAGAGAGCTTATTAGCGAGTACGGAAAAATCGGCGCAGAGGGCCTTTGGAAAAACCTTGAGAAGTTTCTTAAAAAGGTTATCCCTGTTGCCGAGGAATGTGGTATCAGAATGGCGATTCATCCCGATGATCCGCCATATCCTATATTTGGTCTGCCCCGTATTATTACCTGCGAGGAAAGTCTGGACAGATTGCTCAGTATAGTTGACAGCCCCGCAAACTCACTCTGCCTTTGCACAGGCTCACTCGGCTGCGCAAAGACAAATGATATGGTAAAAATGGTTAAGAAATACAGCGCTATGGACCGGATTGCCTTTATGCATATGCGTCAGGTTCTGGTACTCGAGGACGGAAGCTTTGAGGAACAGGGACACCTTTCCGACTGCGGCAGCCTCGATATGTATGCTATAACAAAGGCGCTTGTCGAAACAGATTTTAACGGCTATGTACGACCCGACCATGGCAGAATGATTTGGGGAGAAACAGGCAAGCCGGGTTATGGCCTTTATGACAGAGCGCTTGGAGCGACCTATCTGAACGGTCTGTTTGAGGCCTGCGAAAAGGCATACGGCGCAAAATGGAGGAAAACAGTTTAATGAAAAAGAATGTAATTGATACCGATCTTTCGGGTAAGGTTGCGGTTATAACGGGAGCTGGTGGAGTTCTTTGCGGAGCATTTGCAAAAACTCTGGCCCGTGCCGGTGCAAAGGTAGCCCTTCTTGATCTTAATGACGCAGCGGCCGAGGCTATAGCCAACGAGATTAAAGAAGAAGGCGGAACAGCTGTTGCATATAAATGCAATGTTCTTGACAAGGCTATCTGCAAAGAGGTTGCAGATAAGGTTATGACAGAACTCGGTCCTTGCGATATTCTCATAAACGGCGCAGGAGGCAACAATCCGAGAGCTACAACCGATAAGGAGTATTTTGAGATAGGGGATATCGATGCCGATACAAAGTCGTTTTTTGACCTTGATGCCGACGGAGTTTCCTATGTTTTCAATCTTAACTTCCTCGGAACCCTTATTCCGACACAGTGCTTTGCTTCCCAGATGGTAGGCAGAGAGGGTTGTAATATTATAAATATCAGTAGTATGAATGCTTTTACGCCCCTTACCAAAATTCCCGCATATTCGGGAGCAAAGGCGGCAATTTCCAACTTTACACAGTGGTTGGCGGTGCATTTTTCAAAGGTTGGAATCAGGGTAAATGCGATAGCACCGGGATTTTTCTCAACAAAGCAGAATGCCGCACTGCTATTCAATGAGGACGGAACACCTACAGCCAGAACGGCAAAAATTCTTGCCGCAACACCAATGGGTAGGTTTGGAGAGAGCGATGAACTTGACGGGGGACTGCTTTTCCTCCTTAATAACAAGGCGGCAGGTTTTATAACAGGTGTCGTTCTTCCTATAGACGGTGGATTTTCGGCATATTCGGGTGTTTAATTTATAAAAGGAGATATAAAAATGGGCAAAATAGCAACTTTCGGAGAAATAATGTTAAGACTTGCTCCTAACGGATATTATCGTTTCTTCCAGAATGATCAGATGCAGGCTACCTTCGGCGGAGGAGAGGCTAATGTTGCGGTATCCCTCGCAAATTACGGTATGGAGGCTTCCTTTGTAACCAAGCTTCCCAAACACGCAATAGGACAGGCTGCAATAGATTCCCTTCGTGCTTTTGGTGTAGATACAAAGGACATCGTCCGTGGCGGCGACAGGGTAGGTATATACTATCTTGAAAAGGGCGCTTCGCAGAGAGGCTCGGTATGTATTTATGACCGTGCTTATTCAGCTATACAGATGGCAGACCCTGCAGACTTTGACTGGAATGCTATATTTGAGGGAGCTGATTGGTTCCATTTCACAGGAATCACTCCCGCACTCGGACCTAATCTTGTTGAAATATGCAAGCAGGCCTGTGTTGCCGCAAAGGCAAAGGGCGTAAAGATTTCCTGTGACTTAAACTACAGAGGAAAGCTTTGGACAAGAGATGAGGCAAGGGCAGCTATGACCGAACTTTGCAAATATGTAGATGTCTGCATTTCTAACGAAGAGGATGCAAAGGATGTGTTCGGTATCGAGGCAGAAAACACCGATATTTACGGAGGTAAACTCAATAAGGATGGCTACAAGTCGGTTGCAAAGCAGTTGGCTGACAAATTTGGCTTTGAGAAGGTTGCAATCACACTTCGCACATCCATCTCGGCAAGTGACAACGACTGGGCAGCTATGCTTTATGACGGCACCGATTACTGCTTCTCAAAGGAGTATCATCTTCATATAGTTGACCGTGTCGGTGGCGGAGATTCCTTTGGCGGCGGACTTATCTACGCCCTCCTTAACGGAAAGTCAACACAGGAGGCCGTAGAATTTGCGGTTGCGGCATCGGCGCTCAAGCACTCGGTTGAGGGTGACTTTAACAGGGTGTCTGTAGCCGAGGTTGAAAAACTTGCAAAGGGTGACGGCTCGGGCCGTGTTCAAAGATAAAGCTAAATTAAAACCGCCTCCAACTGTTAGTTGGAGGCGGTTTTTTTATGCAAAATTTTATTTTTTAAAGTTTAATATCCTTTTAAAATTCACCTTTCCAAACGGATAACATTCTATTGCAAAGATAAGGAAATACAAACCTGCTATAAAGCTTACGGTAGGGGAAATACCATTTTCATGCATAAGAGAGGCATTACCTGTAGCTATCATAATCATTCTCGGCAGTCCGTTAACAAGACAAAGGGAGGCCGACGAAAGAAAAAGCGGAAGGTTAAAGGCAATCTGCTTTTCTCCAAGCTGGGCACAGAAAACCTTTGAAAGCTGTAACGAACAAACAAGTATTGAGCAAAGGCAAATCAGCTCAAGGGTATTATCAATAACGGTTGATAATGAGGAAAACTGAGTAAAGACAATGATAAGTCTCATAAACCAATAGATAATAGGTACAGCGGTAAAAATTTTCGGATAATCAAGCTTTAAAAGGTCGAAAGCCAAATGAGAAATAAGGGCGGCTGCCGCAGCAAGTGAAATAATGATATTAAGATTTCTTTGAACCACCGACACCGAAGTGGGAGCAGAGAAAAAGGTATCATATAAAATTACTGCCGCAAGTATAAAGGAAACTGTTTTAAACACAAGGCCATCTTTTCGTTCGGGCGTATAGTTTACTACCCTTGAAAGAGCTGAAAAAACAAAGGTCAGGATAACCGATGCAGCAATAATTACAAGCATAATAATTGAGAAAGCAAGGTATTCGGTTTTTATAAAGCCGCTTTTAGCATCAATACAAAAGAAAAGCATAAGGCTTCTTGTTGCAACTGCAACAAGGGTTGCTACCGCAAAAAAGAGATAACTTTGGCGTATATTCAAAACAACTACCTCCGCTGGAATTAAAATAAATGAATCTTCATATATATTCTATAATCAACAAGGAAAAAAGTCAATAAAGGACGGTAAACAATATGAAGAAAATTTATTTTATTTCAATTATAGTGCTGACCGTGTCAATGGTATTTCTGCCCTTAGCGTCGGGTATGTCTGCCGATACGGTTTCTGTTCCTGCTATGACCGATGACACGGTGTTGGAACCCTTGCCGACGGGTAAGGTGGAAAAGGTGCGTGTACTCAGAAGCGAGAGTGGCGAAACGATCGAGCTTTCGGTTTCTGATTATCTGTTTTGTGTAGTTGCGGCAGAGATGCCCGCCCTTTATGAGAGCGAGGCGCTCAAGGCACAGTCGGTAGCGGCTTATACATACTTGTTATACAAGGTGGGCGAAAACTCGCAGGGAGAATATGATATTACCGATGACTCCAAAATCGACCAGGCATTCATAACGACCGAAGCGGCAAGAGAAAAATGGGGAGAGAATGCAGACACATACGAGGAAAAAATACGCTCGGCGGTAAACTCGGTGTTGTATGAAAGAATAACCTATAACGGTAAGCTTATTATGGCGGCTTATCACGCTATTTCTTCGGGAAAGACTGAAAATGCAGTTGATATCTGGGGCGGTAATTACGCATATTTAAGTTCGGTTGAAAGCAATGGAGATAAACTGGCCCCCGAATATCTTACAACGGTAGAGTTCAGTTCGGACGATTTTGCACAAAAAATGTCTTCGGCGGTATCACTTGAGGGGGATGCTTCGGGGTGGATAGGAAAGATCGACAGAACCGAAAGCGGAAGCGTAATCACTGCGGTTATAGGCGGCAAGAGTATTTCAGGAAGCGAGATAAGAAACCTTTTGTCACTTCGTTCGGCAAATTTCGATGTTTCGGTATCAGATTCAAAGATAGTCTTTACGGTGCGAGGCTACGGACACGGGGTTGGAATGAGCCAATACGGAGCGCACTATATGGCTATGCAGGGTAAAAACTACAAAGAGATTCTTTTGCATTACTATCAAGGCTGCAGTATAGAAAAATGACAAAGGCGGATATCGGTAAAGATATCCGCCTTTTTAATCTTATTCAGCCTTAAAAGCCTCGCTTATCATAGCGATTCTTTGTTCGTACAAGGCTTCACAAATCTTATCAAGCTCAACCTCTTGTTCATCTCCAGAGGCCATACATTTAAGCCTTACCTTGCCACTTCCGAGTTCACTGTCGCCAAGAACAACCGTAAAGAGAGCGCCGATTTTATCGGCATACTTCATCTGAGCCTTAAGGCTTCTTCCGACAACATCGGTTAAGGCCTCAAAGCCCTCGTCACGAAGCTGTTCACATATAGCTGACGCCTTTAATGCCGCCTTTTCACCCATCGGGGCAATATAAATGTCACACTTTGAGGGCTCGGGCATGGGCGCTTGCTGGCTTTCAAGCACCATAAGCAGACGCTCAATTCCCATTGCAAAGCCTAAAGCGGGGGTGGGCTGACCGCCCATCTGCTCGAGCAGTCCGTCGTAACGGCCGCCGCCGCAAACGGTGGCTTGAGCGCCGATATCTCCCGATACGAATTCAAACACCGTTCTTGTGTAGTAGTCAAGTCCTCTGACAATGTGGGGATTGACCTTATATTCTATATTCATAGCATCAAGATGTCCCTTAACAGCGTCGAAATGGTTGGAGCATTCCTCACATAAATATTCGAGCATTACCGGAGCCTCTTGGGCTATCTTCGAGCATATAGGCGACTTGCAGTCGAGAATTCTCATAGGGTTGCGAGAGAGTCGGTCCTTGCAGGTCTCGCAAAGGCTCTCGGTATGGGCGGAAAAATACTCCTTGAGGGCGGCGTGATATTTGGCTCTGCACTCAGGACAACCGATCGAGTTTATCTCAAGAGATATCTTTTCAACGCCTGTATTCTTAAGAAGACTTTTACCAAGCGCTATAACCTCTGCATCGGCAGACGGAGAGGAGGCGCCGATACATTCAACGCCGAACTGATGAAACTCACGCAGTCTTCCTGCCTGAGGC
Source organism: Acutalibacteraceae bacterium (assembly GCA_045537915.1). GTDB lineage: Bacteria > Bacillota > Clostridia > Oscillospirales > Acutalibacteraceae > SFWF01. The sequence goes on along the minus strand of JAZSQK010000063.1, from coordinate 56,869 downwards.
TTTTCATAGCGGTAACAGCCGCCGCAGTAGCAAACCTTTGCAGGAAGGGCGGCAGCGGTCAGAGAGTGTTCGATGACCGAGCGGATAACACCTGCGGTAAATTCGGGACGAAGGGTAATAGAGCGGTCACCCTTATCCTTAAAGGTATACATTTCCTTCTGAACGACATCGGTAGTATCTCCAACGCTTTTAGTGAAAACCTCGGTGTGTTCGAAAACAGGAACACGGATTTCTCTGAAACCGTAAAGAGCTGCCGTTTCAATAAGCTTTTGTTCAACAAATTGCCATTTATACGAGTCTGCGGGAAGCACATCATTTGTGCCTCGAGGAGCTCTGTTTATTTCTGCCATAATATTTACTCCATTAAAACTGTATTAACTCCGATACATTACGGTATCGGAGTTTTGGTTGTTATTTATTTTGCGGATTTACAATTTCACGCCAATTGAGGTCGCCACGCTCAAGACCGTGAATCAGCACCTCTGCGGTAGCAATATTGGTTGCTACGGGAATCTGATGGATATCGCAAAGACGAAGCAATGCATTCTCATCAGGCTCGGAGGGTTTGCGGTCGAGAGGGTCTCTAAAAAGGAGAAGCATATCAATTTCATCACAACCGATACGAGCTGCAATCTGTTGTGCACCGCCGTGACTTCCGCTCATAAACTTGACAATTTCAAGACCGGTAGCCTCGGTAATTATCTTACCTGTAGAGCCTGTGGCAAGAAGGGTGTGTCGGCTTAAAATTCCGCAGTAAGCAATGCAGAACTGAGCCATAAGCTCTTTTTTGGCGTCGTGTGCAATAAGGGCTATATTCATTTATATTTTCTCCTTTCGCATAATAGGGTATGGACCTGTTTTGCTTTAAATTTTTTTAAGTTTGGGAAGAGGAATGTTTTTATCGGCAATCCGTCCGACAATCCGTTTAAAGGCTTTGGCCTCTCTACCTCTTCTTGGGAATTTTCCTGTACTGAAGGAATATATAAAAAGTTCACTGAAAGGAACAATTCCGAGCAGCTGCAAACCTGTCTGATTAAGAATATCATCGAGATTTGAAAAAAGCAAGTTGTTTATATATCGGTAGTTATACTTGTTGATAACAAGATAACCTGTCCGCTTTATTGCTCTGAGCATCTGACCTACCGATGAAGCATCTCGCACCGAAATCGGATCGGGATTGCATATACAAACAAAGTCTGTTTTATAGGGAAGCTTTTCATAAAGAGTAAAGTCAGATCCTGCAGGAAAGTCAATAATAACAAGCGAAAACCTTTCTGAAACCTTATTGATAAAGTCTCCAAAGGCTTCTGGTTCTACAAGCCCTGTTTTTGCAGGGGCGGGGAGCAGAAAAAGACCGGGACACTTTGGTATTTCAAGCATCGAGCTTTCAAGATCGGCTCCCTTTACAACGTCAGACACGTCCATTAGCACCGAGTCGCTGACCGAAAGCAACATATCAAGACAGCGCATACCTGCGTCCATATCTATGAGCAGAACCGAGTCGAAGTTTTTCAAGGCGGCACGAGCAAGATTAGCGCAGAAGGTCGACTTTCCGGTACCGCCCTTTCCGGAGGTTACTGCGACTATTTTATTCATAGGCTTTGCCTCCTATAAATTCTTTTGAATACTGTATAATAATCTATCATATCCGACAAAATTTGTCAAACAAATCTATCGGAGAACAGTAAAGGGAGGGGTAGTGTCTACGGTAGTCTCATTAGAGAAGAAGTAGGCATCCATCATAGCCTTGGCTATTGAGGTAACTCCATAGGTTGAAGAGCCGTGCTCAAGCACGACAGAAATTGCGATTTGAGGGTTATCGTATGGAGCAAAGGCAACGAAAACCGAATGGTCAGGGGCGTTTGTAACCTGTGAAGTACCCGTTTTACCGCCGACCTTTATTTTGTAATCTCCAAAAACAGTGCTTCCCGTTCCGTCCACGGTAACCGAGAGCATACCCGTCTTAACGGCAGAAATTACCTTTTCGTCTATGTCAAATTTCTCAAGGGTGGTGGGCTCTGTCTCATTGTAAACCGTTCTCATATCATATGAAACGACACGGTCGATAAGATTTGCCTTATAACGTGAACCCTCGTTTGCAAGGGTTGAGACATAGGTTGCAAGTTGAAGAGGAGTAAAGGCATTCATCTGACCGATTGCGGTCTGGAGGGTGCTGCCTCCGCTGCCCTCTGTTTCTGCATTGATAAGGAGTCCCGAGGAGGAGGGAAGGTCTATATCAGGCGAAACGCCCAGCCCGAATTTCTTGAAGTAATCAAGCATGGTGGAAACGCCGAGTCTGCGACCAAGCTCGAAGAAAAAGTAGTTGCATGATTTTGAAATGGCGGTTGTAAGACCTATGCTTCCGTGATATCCCATACAGGTGGGCTTATAGTCGCTGAAGTAGTTGTAATTATGGACACATCTTATATGTTCCCCGAATTCAAGCGCAGAGTTTTCAAGTGCCGCAATTGCAACAACCGGCTTTACGGTAGAGCCGGGAGGATAAATTCCCGAGAAAGCTCGGTCGGTAAGGGGAAGCCCTTTTGTGTCACTGATAAGACTACTGTAGTCGTCTGAAAAGGTGTTAAGGTCATAGGACGGATAGTTTGCACTGGCTATAACATTACCGCTGCTTATATCCATCATAACTGCGGCGCCGCCCCTTACGGTGCCGCCTCCGTTTTGAAGGTTGGTAACAATGGTCTTAAGAGAGTCCTGTGCAGCCTTTTGAATGGTCTTATCAAGGGTAAGCACGATGGTCTTTCCCGCAACGGGAGTTTTTGTTATCTCCTTGGAAATAATATTGCCTTTAGCATCTATTTTGTATCGTATTTCGCCATCTGTACCGTGAAGATATTCCTCGGCAAGAAGCTCTATTCCGTTTTTTCCAACCTTGTCGTTAAACGAGTAATTTTTATCCTTGTATTTGTCCCATTCCTCTGCAAAAATCGGACCGACGGTTCCGATAAGGTGGGGAGCCAGAGTGCCGTCGACATATTCTCTGAAGGGAACGACATCAACCGTAACACCCTCAATCATCATACCCGATTCAAGAACTATCTGCATTATTTCGGCAGAAACATCTTCAGCAAAAGTATAGGGGTTTGAAACCGAGAAATCTGCAATATCAATCGAATAACGGACCCCCATTATCATGCGGCGCATATCGGCAGAATAATTCGCAAGGTCGTATTTTTCTATCATTTTGTTTATGCAGTTTTCTGCAGTAGCATAGTGGGCAAGACCAAGCTTATTTTTCATTTTTTCTACCGCAGACTCGTCCTCTGTAAAGGCATAGGGCTCAGTTTTTGTCAGAGGAAGATTGTCAAACCACTCCTGATTTTTTGAGGAGAGAAGCTCACAAAGGACAGTAATTGTAGGATTAAGCCGTTCGGCTTTAAGATATGCCTTGTTAAAGACAATGTTATAGCCCTCACGGTTTACGGCTATTTTTCTTCCATCGCTGTCAAGTATTTCTCCACGTTGGGCCTTTAAGGTTACCGTGCGGTAGGAGATACCCATAGCCTGAGCAAGATAAATCTCGGCATTTGCTATCTGAAGGGAAAAGACTCTGATAGAATAAACAGTCAGAATGGCAGCAAGAAAAATTGCCAGAGCCGATAAACGTTGGCGTTGTTTCTTTTGAAAGGGCAACCTCAAGACCTCCTTTTACAAATAATAGCTAAAACGAAATTACTATATTTCCCGAAGCTTTTTTTCGAGGAAATAGAAGGGGATTATAAAAATTGCGGTGTAAAAAACCGTGGGAATAAAATAATATCCGTAGTATTCGGCATCGACCGAAATGCCTTTGAAGGAATAAAAAATAATAAGCCTTGCAAAGAGATAAAAAAATGATGCACCAAGTGAAAGACAAATGGCTGCTTTGATATTTTTGTTCAGATAGTAGTTTGCGAGAATGCCGCAAACCAGTCCGATAAACAGCATTATCAGGGTATTGAAGAAGGAGGATGTCGTAACACAGCTGTCCATAAGCGCCCCTGCGGCAAAGCCAAGCGCCGCACCCTTTAGTTCTCCGTAAAAAAGCGCAAAAGCCGCCACAAAAGGTATAAGGGTTATGGGACTTGCCTGTCCTATGGTAAGGGTTGCAAGACCTGTGTAGCGTAAAATAAACAAAAGCAGAAGAATGACGGCGTTAACAATGTAAGATATTACCTGTCTGTTTGTTTTTCTCATCACTATTCTCCGATTTCGCCAAGAGCTTCGCCCTGACCGTCAAAAGAGGTGAGGACCATAACATTCTTGAGCTTATCAAAATCAACGCTTGGTTCAATAACGGCATAAAGCGAAGAGGTAAGGGGGTCACTCAATATGTTTTTAACCGTGCCGATAACCATTCTTTTCGGGAAAATTCCGCTACCCGAGGTTACAACGGTGTCGCCGACCGCCAAAGTGCTTGTCCTCGAAAGATTGTAAAGGCGAGTGTTGTTTTCAAGGCCGAGCTCACGAAGTCCCGAAACCACACCCGCATCGTTAGTACGTGAAGCATAGGCTCCGCAGACAAGCTGGGGACTTAAAATGGTTGTTACCTTACAGGTTGAAAAGCCAACCTCGGTAACATATCCGACTAAGCCCTGGTGGGTTATTACGGGGTCATAAAGCTCAACCCCGTTGTGTCTTCCTTTATCAAGGGTAAATCCCTTGAATTCATCCTCGGGGTCCTTGGCGGTAACAAGGGCAGGACAAAATACGAAGTCGGGATTATTTTCCTTTATTTCAAGGAAATCTTTATAAAACTCATTGTCATTAAGTGCAGTTTCGTAGTCGACAAGCTTATCTCTGAGTTCTGCCAGTTCTTCCTTTAGCGCCTCATTTTCCTTTGCCAGATCCTCGGCCTTCAGCCAACTGTCGTTTAGCTCTTCAAAGGAGTTTTTAATAAGAGTACCTACCTTTTTAAAGGGGGAGGTTATAATATCGGCAAACTGCGCCTGAGGGGAAAGCCGTCCGCTTATAAGGGTTATTATGCCCAACAAAAGAACGGCAGCTGCAACGATAAGAATAATTTTAAATTGTCTGCTTCGAAAGAAAAATCGCAATTTATATCACCTATCTGTAATTCTTTGTTCTGCGGAAGACATAATTATCAAAGCCGTGACCTGGTTCAAGACGCTTTGCAGTTCCCTCAACAACACAGTCGAGGGGATTTTCTGCAACTCGGACAGGCATACCCGTTTCCTGTGCAATAAGCTCGGAAATTCCTCTGAGAAGCGCTCCGCCGCCGGTAAGAGTAATACCGCTCTCAATAATATCGGCAGAAAGCTCCGGAGGGGTTTTCTCAAGGGTGGTGCGGATACTTTCGATGATAACATCGATTGTGTCGCTCATAGCCTCTCTGATTTCCTCAGAAGAAATGAGTATATTTTTTGGCAGCCCGTCAAGCAGGTTTCTTCCCTTAATTTCAACCGTTTTCTCGTCATCATAGGGGAGAGCAGAGCCAATTTCTATTTTAAGCTGCTCGGCGGTGCGTTCGCCTATGAGCAGATTGTGCTTTTTCTTAATATAGTTGATAATAGCTTCGTCCAGGTCGTCGCCTGCGGTACGGATAGACTGTGCGGTAACGATATCTCCAAGCGAAATTACCGCTACCTCGCTTGTGCCGCCACCGATATCAACAATCATATTTCCCGTAGCGTCCCAGACGGGAAGACCTGCGCCGACAGCGGCAGCCATCGGCTCCTCTACAATATCAACATCGACTGCTCCCGCCTGTTTTACAGCATCGTGAACAGCTCGGCTTTCAACCTCGGTAACCCCTGCGGGAACACAGATTACAACACGAACTCTTGAGAAAAGCGAACCCTTAAGGGATTCCTTTATAAATCTTTTAAGCATGGCCGCAGTAACATCGTAGTCGGCAATAACTCCGTTTTTTAAGGGACGGACCGCCACGATAGAACCCGGTGTTCTGCCTATCATTTCTTTAGCCTCGGCGCCGACTGCTCTTACGGCATCGTTTCGAACATCATATGCAACGACCGACGGCTCACGCATTATAATACCCTTTCCCTTAAGATAAACCAGAGTATTTGCGGTTCCGAGGTCGATTCCTATATCTCTTGTAAACATTCTTTTATCCTCACTTTGTTAAATTATCTATCGGCATTGTAGCGTATGCGTTAAGTCCTTGGTCGGCGGTATTGCCCGAAAGAAACTCATAGTAGGCCTGGACACCTACCATTGCGGCATTATCGCCGCAGTATTTAAGGGGAGGCGAATAGAAATTTATGTTTCTTGCTTTACATTCGGCTTCCATTCGTAAGCGAAGTTCACTGTTGGCCGAAACGCCACCTGCAAGAAGAATTGTACTATGAGATAAACGCTCGGCAGCAAGAAAAGTATTTTCTATAAGCATATCGCAGACACGCTCTCTCAAGGTTGCCGCCAGAACGGGAATATCTATTTCCTCATTTTTCTGGGAGGCGTTATGGAGTATATTTATGACGGCGGTTTTAAGACCTGAAAAGGAAAAATCATATTCAGAGCCTTCGACACGGGGCTTTGGAAGGGGATACCTTTTAAAGTCCGCCTTTGTTGCCACCTTGTCGAGATGAACGCCGCCGGGGTAGCCCAGTCCCATTGCCCGAGCTGCCTTATCAAAACATTCTCCCGCCGCATCGTCACGGGTTGAGCCGATTATTTTAAACTTGGTATAGTCGGACACCTCGGTAATGATACTGTTGCCGCCCGATACCGTAAGACAGATAAAGGGTGGCTTAAGCTGCTCGTTATCTATATAGTTTGCCGCAATATGCGAACGAAGATGATGAACAGGAATAAGAGGTATATCAAGTGACATTGCAAGTCCCTTTGCAAAGTTTACTCCGACAAGCAGAGCGCCGATAAGACCGGGCGCATAGGTAACCGCTATAGCATCAAGGTCGGTATATTCAATACCTGCATCAGACACCGCCTTGTCACACACCTCTGATATGTTCTCGCAGTGGCGCCTCGAGGCTATCTCGGGAACCACACCGCCGTAGATTTTATGTTCTTCAATCTGGGTGTTTATAACCGAAGAAAGAACCTCTCTGCCTCGGCAAACGGCTGCCGCAGTTTCATCACAGGATGATTCTATTGCCAATATAAGCATTAAGCCGTCTACCTCCTTTTTGTCATAATAACGGCATCCTCGTTTGGACTCGTGTAAAAATTTTTTCTTATACCCTCTGACCCATAGCCGCAAAGGGTATAAAGATTTATAGCAGGTGTATTGGATTTTCTTACCTCAAGAGAAATAAAACTGAGAGAAAATTCATCGGCAGCCTTGTCAAGAGCGTCTAAAAGGAGTTTCCCTATACCACGGCGTCGGGCAGAGACGGTTACTGCTATATTTGTAATATATCCTTCATCAAGAACAGTCTGAAGACCGATATAGCCGACAATACTGTCATTTTCTTCGCATACGAAAAATTTTATTCCCTCGTCGACAGAATCGATTATCGCCTGGCTGCTCCAGGGTTTAGAAAAACACTCTTTTTCCAATTCTGCGATAGAAATTTCATCTCCCGCTTTATACGGTCTTATCATATTATACCGTCCTCGCAAAGCTCATCTACCGCTTCGATTATTTCATCTCTACAAGCCTTATATCTTTCGATATCACAGCCGTAGGGGTCGGTAATACCGAGTATGTGTATCTTCATTTTATCAACGCCGCAGCCCTCAAGCACATCTGCGTGTGAAGAGGACATACAAACAAATACGGTGGTTTCGTCGATATCCGAAAAGGTGAGTTGCCTTGAAATATGGTCCTTTATATCTATGCCAATTTCCTGCATAGCGGTAACACTGTTTACAGAAACGGCCGAACCGTCTGCCGCAAGGCCACGGCTTAAAATGGTAATATCTTTTCTGTTTTTAGATTTAAGATAACCCTCTGCCATCGGACTTCGGCAGGTGTTTCCTGTGCAAACGAAAATTATTTTTTTCATCAGTCTTTAGCCTCGTACCAACTTTTTCCGCAATGAACGTCTGCGGTAAGCTCTACCGACATATCGGCGGCCTTTTCCATCTCCTCTTTCAGAACAACCCCGACCTTTTCGGCGATATCCGCTGCCGCTTCAATTATAAGCTCGTCGTGGACCTGAAGTATGAGCTTTGCGTCAAGACCTTCCTTTTCAAGACGGTTGAAAACATTTATCATAGCAATTTTAATAACATCGGCGGCGGTGCCCTGAATAGGCGCATTTCTTGCAACCCTCTCTCCGAAGGCACGGAGCATTCCGTTTGAGGAGGTTATTTCGGGAAGATATCTTCTCCGACCGAAAACGGTGGTCACATAGCCGTCCTGCTTTGCCTTTTCGATAGTGTTCTGCATAAAACGGTCAACACCCTTAAAGGTGGCAAGATAATTCTCAATATACTGTCTTGCTTCCTTGTTGCTGACCCCGATATCCTTTGCAAGAGAGAAGGCGCCAATACCGTAAACGATTCCAAAGTTTACAGCTTTAGCTCGGCTTCTGAGCACGGGGGTTATCATAACCTCGGGCAGACCGAAAACCTGAGCTGCAGTTGAGGTATGGATATCTGCGCCCGAATTAAAGGCATCGCACATTACCTTGTCCTTTGCCATATGGGCAAGAACACGGAGCTCTATCTGACTGTAGTCGGCATCAACAAGGGTGTAGCCTTCCTTGGCTACAAAGAATTTTCTGAAAATTCTGCCCTCGGCAGTCCTGACAGGAATATTCTGAAGATTAGGTTCGAGGGAGCTTATTCTGCCTGTTCTGGTTTCGGTCTGGTTGAAGGTGGAATGAATTCTTCCGTCAGCTCCGACCGAGGCGAGAAGGGAATCACAATAGGTGGATTTTAATTTTGCGAGGGTTCTGTACTGTAAAAGCAGACTGACCGCAGGGTGAGCGTCACGAAGCTCCTCTAAAACTTCGGCGTTGGTTGAATAACCGCTCTTGGTTTTCTTTTTGGCGGGAAGTCCAAGCTTTTCAAAAAGGGCAACTCCCAATTGTTTTGGAGAATTGAGATTAAACTCATAGCCAACAAGCTCATATATTCTTTTTTCGAGCTCTGAAATACGGAGGGTAAGCTCTTTACTGTGAGCCGAAAGGGAGGCTGTGTCTATAAGCACACCCTCAAGCTCCATAGCTCCCAAGACGGCGGCCAGAGGCAATTCAATATCACGAAGAAGATTAGCCTGTCCGCTTTTTTCAAGTTCCTTTTCCAAAGCCTCGCAAACGGCGGTATGCAAAAGCGCATTTTTAAGATTTTGGTTGTCAGAGTCAAGATCTCTTTCTGAGGCACCGTATTCTGCGGCCAGACGGTCAAGCTCGTATGAGTTTGATGAGGGGTTGCAGAGATATCCGCCGAGCATAGAGTCAAAAATGACATTTTTTGGGACAACGCCCTTTTGTTTGCAGAACTTATAAATCGATTTATAATCGTAAACACGAAGCGGCGTATCGGTTTGGCAGAGAAGCTTCAAACCTTCTTCCTCGGATAAAAGGGCGGCGCAAAGGCCGTCGGATACCGCAAAACCATTTTCGGTCATTAGAATATCTGCCGAAGATATATCCTTTTTCAAAAATTCCTCTGCCGATACCGCTTTTGCGCAAATTTCTTCGCACGGCTCTGTTTTTTTGCTTTGGGTCGGGTTTATTCCCATTCTTTCCATAAGCTTGAAAAGCTCAAGCTCGGTCATAAGTGCGGCAACCCCTGCTGTATCACATTCACCGATAAGATAATTTTCAGGGGTAGTGTCGATGGGGGCGGTACGGCATATTGTGCCGAGCCATCTGCTGAAAAAGGCATTTTCCTTTTCGGCCTCAAGCTTTGCCTTCACCGCAGGTTTTATGTCTAGCTCGTCTAGATGCTCGTAAATATAATCGATATTGCCAAAACGGGTTATAAGGTCGGTTGCAGTCTTTTCTCCTACACCTGCAACACCGGGAATATTGTCGGACGAATCGCCCATAAGCGCCTTAAGCTCTATCATCTGGCAGGGCTCGAGACCGTACTTCTCAAAAAGGGCCTGTTTGTCGTAGTTTGTTACCTCGGGACCGCCCATCTTTGTGGTTGCAAGAACAACACGAACACCTTCTCCTATAAGCTGAAGGGCATCTCGGTCGCCCGTGGCAATAACACAGTCGTTGCTGCTCTTCTCACACATCTCGGCAAGGGTACCCAAAATATCGTCGGCCTCAAAGCCTTCACATTCAAGCACCTTGTAGCCCATAAGCGTAAGCCACCTTTTCAAAGGGGCAAACTGTTCGAGCAGCTCGGGCGGAGTTGCATGGCGACCTGCCTTATATTCGGCATATTTCTCGTGACGGAAGGTTGGCTTTTTAATATCAAAAGCCACGGCAATAGCATCGGGGCATTCGGTTTCTTTGAGCTTGTTTAAAATGTTTATGAAGCCGTAAACGGCATTGGTAAATTTACCGTCCTTTGTAGACAGCAGCCTTATTCCGTAAAACGCGCGGTTTATTAAACTGTTTCCGTCTATGGCAAGTAGCTTCATAAACAAATACAACCCCAAAATATAATATTTATTCTATTATATCAAAAGATAAGCGCAATGTCATTATAAATTTTAATATTTGACATCATTTTTTTTATATTATATAATCTTTAAGATATGAAGATAGGAAATATTGAGATTCAAGGATATGCAGCCCTTGCGCCAATGGCGGGTGTAGCCGACCGTGCGATGAGGGAAATATGTGACAGCTTCGGTGCGGCCTATTCGGTAGGAGAGCTTACGAGCACCAAGGCAATAGTGCTCGGAGACCGAAAATCAGAGGAGCTTTTAGCCAAGGGAGAAGAGAAAATATTTGCCAGTCAGCTTTTCGGCTGTGAGCCCGAGATAATGGCAAAAGCGGCAAAGGTTGCCGAGAGCTTCAACCCCGATTTTATCGATATAAATATGGGTTGCCCAGCTCCAAAAGTAGCTAATAATAACGGCGGAAGCGGACTTATGAGGGAGCCCGAGCTGGTCGGAAAAATCGTCAGGAATGTAGTCGATTCGGTCAGAAAACCTGTTACGGTCAAGATTCGCTCAGGTTGGGATGAAAACACCAAAAATGCTGTAGAAATTGCAAAAATCTGTGAGGCAAACGGAGCTGCCGCCATCACTGTCCACGGCAGAACCAGAGCCCAGATGTACGCCCCTCCCTGTGACCTTGAGATTATACGTGAGGTTAAAAAAGCCGTAAATATCCCCGTAATCGGAAACGGCGATATAACCGACGGCATTTCGGCTAAAAATATGTATGAATATACAGGCTGTGATTTCGTTATGGTCGGCAGAGCGGCAAACGGCTCTCCCTGGGTTTTCAGCCAGATAAACGATTATATGGAAAAGGGTATTATATCGCCGCCTCCTCCGATAGAGAAAAGGTTAAAAACTCTTTTGTCACAGATAGAGCTTATGAAAAAATACAAATCTCCCACCACCGTAATTTTAGAGTCGAGAAAGCATACCGCCTGGTATATGAAGGGGATAAGAAATGCGGCAATGCTGCGCAGAATGTGCGGCGAGATAAAAACTCTTGCCGACATAGAGCTGATTTGCGAAAAAGCCCTTGCCGAAGGGGAAGACTTGTGATAGAATATAGAGGTTGAAATTTTCTGTTTAGGAGAGTAAATTTATGTCGGGACATTCAAAATGGAACAACATTAAAAGGAAAAAGGAAAAAACCGATGCCGCAAAGGCAAAAATTTTCACTAAAATCGGTAGAGAAATTGCCGTAATCGTTAAAGCGGGAGGACCAAACCCTGCCGAAAACTCCAAGCTTAAGGATGTAATTGCCAAGGCAAAGGCGGCAAATGTGCCCAACGATAACATAGAAAGAATCATAAAAAAGGCAGCGGGAGATACCGAGTCGAACAATTATGAGGAACTTATATATGAGGGCTACGGTCCCAACGGAATAGCCGTTGTTGTCGAAACCCTGACCGATAACAGAAACCGTACCGCAGGAGAAATGCGCCATTATTTTGACAAGTGCGGCGGCAATCTCGGACAGTCGGGCTCGGTTATGTTTATGTTTGACCACAAGGGCCAGATAGTTATCGAGGCAGAGGGTAAGGACGAGGATACCGTTATGATGGATGCCCTTGATGCAGGAGCTGAGGATTTTAGCTTCGATGGAGATGTTTTCGAGATATCCACAGCCGTCAATGATTTAGGTAAGGTTCGTGATGCCCTTGAAGAAAAGGGATACACCTTCATTTCGGCAGAGGCGGCATATATACCCCAGACAATGACTGCTCTTGAGGATGAGGAATCCATAAAGCGCATGGAAAGACTTATCGATATGCTTGAAGAAAACGATGATGTTCAGGAAATCTGGCACAACTGGGATATGCCTGAAGATGACGAATAAATCGTAATTTATTAAAGCCAAACGGCAACGCTTTTGCGTTGCCGTTATTTTTTTGCAAAGTTCTATTTTAAAGGGCATGTACATACCATTAAAACGGGTGATAAATATGAATGAAGTAAAATTCCACAGCAGTATTTTCGAGAGCGCCCTTTATCCTTTACCCGAAAAAACGGCTGCAGTATTAAAGAAGCTTCCCGTTTGTGTAAAAAACAGCGCATATGAAATAAGGCTTAGGGCGAATAAACCCGTAACCCTTACCTGTGAGCGCACCTACTATATTTCTAAGGATGCCGAGGCAGGAATAACAGTGCCGACGAGTCCGCTGACAGTTTCCGCAGAGCAACTTTATGAAGTTCTGACACGGCTTACAGGTCATTCGCTGTATACGAGGGCAGAGGAACTGAAAAACGGATATGTTTCTATGAAAAACGGGCACAGAGCGGGTGTCTGTGGACGGTTTCAAGGGGGATATTTCAGAGATATATCCTCGGTAAATATACGTATAGCCAGAGAGGTAATAGGTTGCGCAGAGAGGCTTTACGACAAGGTTGGGAGGGGTATACTTATCGCAGGTAGCCCGGGAAGTGGCAAAACAACCATTCTAAGAGACCTCGTAAGACACCTTTCTGATAACGGAAAGCGCATAAGCCTTATAGATACGAGGGGAGAAATAGCCGCCGCAATCGGAGGAAGACCGACACTCGATGTAGGAGTAAACACAGATGTGATTTCGGGAGGAGATAAGGCAAAAGGGGTGGAAATAGCCCTCCGCACACTTTTCCCCCAATACATAGCCTTTGATGAGATTGGAAATACCGCCGAGCTTGACCTGGTTGCCGAGAGCTTTTTTTCGGGCACGGGTATTATTACAACAGCCCACGCATCGAGCATAGAGGAGCTTGAAGCAAGAGGGGTTACGCATAAGCTGATATCCCTCGGCGCAGTCGAAAATATTGCTCTGCTTTCAGGAAAAATAGGGGATGAGATAACCGTTTTCCCCGTCACTAAAGAGAAAAGCTATGCTTAAGCTTATAGGGGTTGCGCTTACGGTTATAACGGGGGCGCTTGTAGGAATCAGAGCCTCTGAAAAATTAAGGCAGAGATACAGAAAACTGAGCGAATACGTGATATGCATAGGCGAGATTTCCGATGGGATACGGATGGGAGCCGAGCTTGAAAGAATTTTCTCACAACCAAGGGCATCGGCCCTTTTTGATGCCGATGGGTATAATGTTTCGGTAAAAAAAGAGTGGCTGACAAAAGAGGACATAAGACTTTTGGAGGAGTTTACCTCACTACTTGGAATGGGGGATACAAAGGCGCAGATCTTACGCTGTTCTACCTATAGTCAGCTTGTTAAAAAAAGGACCCTTGAGGCAGAGGAAAATATGAAATCAAAATCAAGGCTTTACAGTATTTTAGGTCTTTTTTCAGGGCTTTTTACAGCCATAATATTTATTTAAAGTAGGCAGAAAAATGGATGTAGACTTCATATTCAAGGTAGCCGCAGTCGGCATAATAGTAACCGTTTTACACCAGCTTTTAGTCCGCTCGGGCAGAGAGGAACAGGCGATGATGACCAGCCTTGCAGGGCTTGTTGTTGTTCTTCTTATGATAGTCAATGTGATAGCCGAGCTTTTTGAAACGGTAAAATCGGTCTTTGGGTTATAGAAAATGAGCCTTATAACAGTTTTCGGAATTCTTATAATTGCCGCTATTCTGGCAGTAATACTTGGACAGTATAAAAGCGAATATGCACTGGCAGTTTCAATAATTGCAGGGACAATAGTCTTTCTCGGCTCGATTTCCTCTGTTCTTGAGCCTATGTTCAATCTTCGCCAGTTAATTCTTGAGGCAGGTATAAAAACAGGTTATTTTTCGGTCGCCTTCAAGACGCTTGGCATCTGCCTTTTGACAGGATTTGTTGCGGATATATGCCGTGATTTTGGACAAACAGCCCTCGCAGGCTTTGCGCTGACGGCGGGGAAATGCGCTATTTTTGTAATATCGGTGCCGATACTGTCTGAGCTTTTGTCGGCGGCATATTCATTTATAAACAGATGAAAAAGATTAAGAGATTTGTATTTATTTTATTATTCTTAATGGTATTTTCCCTTCCTGTTTTGGCTGAGGAGGACACCTATAAGGAGCAGTATAAAGTGAGCGGAGCCGAGCAGCTTGAAGGGTTGCTTAGTGATAGCGCAAAGGAGTTTTTTTCTTCCTTTGAAATTGATCCCGAGGAGCCCAACTGGGTAAATAAAATAACTGCCGAGAACATCTTTTCACAGATATGGAGCTTTTTGAGAGAGGGCGGAAGGGAGCCCTTCAGAGCGGCGGCACAGATGGTCGGAATAACGGTTGTATTCGCCGCAGTCGGCCTCTCTGAGAGACTTGCACCCTACCGAACAACCTTGTCATATGTCTTTATGCTTATTACTGCCGCAGGGGTACTGCTTCCTCTTTTTTCGCTTATTTCATCGACAATTTCAGCCGTAAAGGGAAGCGCAACCTTTATGACCTCATTTATACCAATCTACGCAGGGATTCTGACGGTCGGCGGTCAGGGAACGGTTGCAAGCGGAATGAGCTTTCTTTTGCTCTTTGCGGCGCAGGGGGTAAACCTTGTTGCCTCCTTTGTGATAATGCCGTTGATGTCCTGCTATCTCGGAATGGGGCTTGTGAGCAGCACTATGCCGGGCGGAGCTGTCGCCTTGGGCGAAACAATAAAAAAGGCGGCGACCTGGCTTTTATCCCTCTCTTTGACCGTTTTTCTCGGTCTTCTTTCTATACAAACTGCCGTAAATGCCGATGCCGACAGTGCAGGACTCAGGACGATAAAGTTTGTTTTGAGCTCGATAATACCGGTTACAGGAGGGGCGCTTTCGGAGTCTATGACAACCCTTACATCTTCTCTGAAACTATTAAGGTCCTCGGTCGGAATGTATGGGGTTGCGGCTCTGGGGATATCTGCCCTTCCTCTTGTGCTTGAGCTACTGCTCTGGCGACTTTCTTTGTATCTTGCGACGGCGGTAGGTGAGCTTTTCGGCGTTAAGGAGGGGGTTAATATTTTAAAATGCGCCGACTGCGTGGTTGCAACCCTTGTAGGAATAATACTCTTTACGGCATCCCTCTTTATAATTTCTCTTGCCGTAGTGACTAATTGTTGAGCTTATGGAATCGATTAGAAATTTAGCCATTATTTTCTGCGCCGTTTGTGTTATGTCAGGAGGACTCAGACTTTTTTCAGGAGAACAACTGCAAAAGAGCGCCGATTATATTCTTGCGCTTATATTGCTAACCTCTATAATAGCGGCGGTTATGAATGCAGACTTCAGCTTTAATATATCTAGTGAGGATATTGTTGCCGAGGCATCGGTGGGGGAGATTGCTATAAGTGAATATCAGGCGGAATATATTACGGCAAGACTGCTTGAGGAAAAGGAAATAGAATATGAAAAAATAGTGGCAAAGGCTAATAAATCAGAGGACGGCAGCATAGTAATTAGTAAAATAACCATAACCGGCGCAAAGGAGGGGGAAAGGGCGGTGGCGGCGGTAAAGGAACTCAAATTGACAAGCACGGTGGTACTCGAATGAAGGAAAAACTGCTAACTTTTATAAAGGGTAAAAAGGGCGGTCAGCTGCTCTTTATCATCGGAATTGTCGGAATAGTACTTATATATGTATCGAGCATGATGCCGAAAAAAACCGAAACACAGCAAAACGCTTCGGTACAAGAGGAATTCAGCGAGAAGGAATATGCAGAGTATCTTGAGCAACAGGTAAGGGAGATAGTTGCGGCAATATCGGGGGATATTTCGTCGGTGGTTACGGTTTCTCTCGAGTCGGGGATAACATATGTGTACGCCGAGGAGAAAAAAGATAACCTTAAATCGCAGGAGAGCGAAAGCAGCGAACAAACCGAGCGGAAATATATAACCGTCAAGGATTCCGAGGGCAACGAAAAGCCTCTGCTTATTACAAAACAAATGCCCGCCGTCAGAGGAGTTGCGATAGTGTGCAACCCTGTGGGCGAAGAAACGAGCAATAAAATAAAAAACGCCGTTATGGCGGCGCTTGATATAACTTCCAGGAAAATATATATTGCAGCTAAAGGGAGGACAACAGAGTAATGAAAAAAGGTAAGGTTTTTGGCAAAGGACAAATAGCAATGGCGGTAATGGTGGTCGCTCTGGCGGGGGCTATCTGGCTTAATATGAAGTATTCCAACGATAATGTTCAGCCGTCGGGAGATACCTCTTCCAAATATTTGGGCCAGGCAGATTATGTAAATGCAGAGGTGTCCGAGGAGGAAACCGAACAGGATTTAGCAAAGGTCTATTTTGATGAGCTGAGGTCCCAAAGACAGAAAAGCAGAGATGAGGCCTGTGATATAATAGAAGAAAGTCTGAAGGATACAGGCCTTTCGGCTGAAAATCAGAAGGCGGCACTCGACCGTGCGACAGAACTCGCCTCACGAACCGAACGGGAGGCGGCTATTGAAACACTGCTTAAGGCAAAGGGCTTCAGCACTTCACTTGCTGTAATCGGAGATGAGGATATCAATATAATAGTAAAAAGCGAAGAACTGCTTCCTGCACAGACCGTTCAGATACAGGATGCCGTTATTTCACAGACCGATTTTACCGTTTCTCAGATAAAAATAGTTTCGATGACCGAAAAAGAAATTGAAAACGCTTTAAAATAGTGTTGAGAAAATTGAAATTTGTGGTATAATACACATATAAGGTTAAAAAAACGGAGGTATGAAGTTTTGGCTAATATTGGAGGACTTTCGATCAATATAGAGGTTATAGAGCAGATGTCTGCTATGGCGGCGCTCGAAGTAAACGGAGTTGCGGCAATGTCGCCCAGAAGGATTGATGTTGTAAACGCAATTTCGAGAAAATCGGTATTAAAACCTGTTTATGCAGAAATTAAAAACGGCGCTGTTATAATAAATCTTTATATTTGCATACAAAAAACGGCAAACGCCAAACAGGTGGCCGAGGCAGTACAGACCTCGGTTAAGGAAAAGGTTCAGAACATGACCGGCAACGCCGTTACAAAGGTCAATGTAAGTATTGTTGACATTAAGCTTGAAGAAGAAACAGAAGAATAATAACAAATTAAAAGCCGAATAGGGAGACACTTTTTAAAGAAGTGACTCCCTATTTTTTTATAATAAAATTGACACTTATCTGTTATAAGTGTTACATAGTAGATTCGTGATATTATACTCATTTAACTGTCTGCAGGACAATATCACGATGCGAATCATATAACTGCAAAGCAATATAACTCGCCTTTGGCGAATATAACTGAGGCGCACTTCCCTTAGGAGTGCGCCTCTTCTGCGGCTTTGTTTTTGTTTATTCAATTAGTTGAGGAAGTAGACCTTAACATCTCTGATACCGAACTTAACACACTGTGCCTCTGTGTCAAAGAAAAGGTCGACATCTACACGGTTGCCGTAAATAAATCCGCCTGTATCAGCGGCGATAGCATAACCGTAAACGTATTTTCCGTCAGCGGAAACTATATACATTTTAGTTCCGTAGGGAATTTCTTTGGGGTCCACCGCTATATAACCCGGCTGAGGCTTAACGCCGGTTGAACAGTTATTTCCGGTATGGGTATATGCGGTCGCTGTAAGTGTCTTTACAGAAGAATAATTTACAGGAACACCGTTTTTATCAAGCTTAAGACTTGAAGGTGCCGAAAGGGTAGAAATAGTTTTTACAGAACTTGCAGAAAGATACTGAGGCGCTCTGGTGCCGATGACAGTCTTCTTGTCGACCGCCTCCTTAACGACCTCTTCACTTACAACCGTCTTTTCGGTTGCTACACCGTTTACATATTTAACCGAGCAGGTAACGATTTTAGAGCCTACCTCTCCGTTTGATACAACCTTGTTTGTTGTGGTATCGTATTTGTTTGAATATTCAACGGTTGTACCGAAGGGGATATCCTCCGAGTAGGTTTCTGTCTTGAATTCAACCCTAACAATATCAACATAGGTTTCAGAAGAAATAAATGAATCAAGCGAAGGGCTTACAATATCATTTTCATCCAGGCTGATTCCAAGACCGCTCAGTATGTTACCAAGAGTGTCGGGAGAAACCTTGTAGGTTTCGGTCTTATCTCCAACCGTTACGGTAATGGGGAAAAGATAGGAAATGGTCACATCGGTACCGAAAAGCTTCTTAGTGGTCTCTATAATTTTATATTCTGATTCAAAATTGATCTTTTTCATTGCGGTCTGAAGGGTGCCGAAAAGGGTAGAAACAACATAGGTGTTGGTGCCGTCGGTAACCCTGACCGTGTTGGTTGAAAGAAGAACAACAGCCATAAAAATTGAAAAAGCAAGAACAAGTGCTGCAAAGGGCTTTAATCTGAGCTTTAAATTCTCGGGTAACTTTTCGAGAAGACCCTTTGTAAACGACTTTATTTTTTGTAACATTCAAAAACTCCTTTTACGAAACCAAATAAATGGTTTTTCTAAGTGCGATTTCTCAGTCCTCGAGTATTATATCCGCACAGTTTAACAATGTCAAACGAATAGGAAAAGCAAAAATTGTGTAAATTGCACAAAGAATTACAAAAAGATAACAAAAGTTACAGGTTTGTAACTTTATTTGGGGCGGTTTTTTAAGGATTTTTTTGTGCAAACCTACAAAAAACGCCCTCTGAAATTAACACTAATGCGAAAAAAACTCAAAAAATGGCATATCTTGGGGTAAAAAATGCAAAACTTTCTTTACAAACACAATATAATATGATATTATGTTCGAGGTAAATCTTTAATATGGTACGAGATGCCGCAAGATTTAAGGTATATACATATATATTCCCCTTACCCCTTCTATTATGATTGCCTTTCGGTCCTGCAGCATTTGCGGGGCTTTTTTGCAAAAGGAGAGGTCTTTTGAGTAGACTTAAGGCGGAAATAATGAACAGCGAGGCGGCTGCAAGGGCGCTAAAGAGAATTGCCCATGAAATACTTGAGCGAAACAAGGGTAGCCAGGATATTTGCCTTGTCGGAATAAAAAGAGGCGGGGTGCCTGTTGCTAATTTGTTGGCAGAAAGCCTCTATAATATTGAGGGGGTAAGGGTTCCTGTCGGTGTGGTTGATACCGTTTCCCACAGAGATGATCGAAGCGATATTCCGATCCCTGAGATAAACACCTCGGATATACCCTTTGATGTTACCGATAAAAAGGTGATTATGGTCGATGATGTGCTTTACACAGGCAGAACGGCCCGTGCGGCTATGGAGGCTCTTATTTCTTTCGGCAGACCTGCATGTATTCAACTTGCAGTCCTTATCGACCGAGGCCACCGTGAGTTGCCGATAAGAGGGGACTATGTCGGGAAAAACATTCCGACTGCGAGAAATGAAAAGATAATTGTTGAGGCAGATGCAAATTTAAAAACAATAAAGGTCGGCCTCTTTGAGATGTAATTTTTCGGCGTCTTATATATAATATGTGTAAGGCGTCGGTAAATAATAAAAATTTTGGGGGATTTAAAAATGAGCAAAAAAGAAAAAGTCGTCATTGGCGACGAAGGCATTTATGATGCTCGAAAACTCGGCGTTCCAAGAATGTTGGTTTTGGGATTCCAGCACATGTTTGCAATGTTTGGTGCAACAGTATTAGTTCCGCTTTTAACAGGTCTGGATGTTGCTACGACATTGCTTATGGCAGGTCTTGGAACTTTAATTTTCCATGTATTAACCAAGTTTAAGGTTCCTGCTTTTCTTGGTTCTTCCTTTGCTTTCCTCGGAGGATATGCTGCAGTAGCTCCGATGCTTGAGGACGGAACCGTACCCAATAAGGAAATGCTACCTTATGCTTGTCTAGGCGTTGCTTGTGCGGGTCTTGTTTATCTTGTTTTAGCCCTTGTTATCAAGCTTGTCGGCATAACAAAGGTAATGCGCTTCTTCCCGCCCGTTGTTACAGGCCCTATCATTATCGCAATCGGCCTTGGACTCTCTGGCTCTGCAGTTAATAACTGCGCTGCTAACTGGCCTCTTGCTATTATCGCTCTTGCAATAGTTGTTATTTTCAATATCTGGGGCAAGGGAATGTTAAAGATAATTCCTATTCTTCTCGGCGTTGTTGGTTCTTACCTTGTTGCTATCGTTGTAGGAAACATTTGCGGAGTTGAAGGCTGGGCAGTTGATTTCTCAGGTGTTGCAAGTGCCGCATGGATCGGACTTCCCATTCGCCCCGAAGCTACTATTCTCGGAGTTGATTGGAGCCGTACAGGCGACATTATCGGCGCCATCATAGGAATTATGCCTATCGCTCTTGCTACAATGATGGAGCACATTGGTGACATTTCTGCTATCGGTGCTACCGTTGGTAAGAACTTTATTAAGGAACCCGGACTTCACAGAAGCCTTATGGGAGACGGTCTTGCAACCACAGTTGCTTCTCTCCTTGGTGCTCCTGCAAATACAACCTACGGCGAAAACACCGGAGTTCTCGCACTTTCGAAGGTTTATGATCCGAAGGTTATAAGAATTGCTGCAGTTATCGCAGTTGTTTTCTCCTTCAGCCCCAAGTTTGCTGCTCTCGTTAGTTCCATCCCCACGGCTGTTATCGGCGGAATCTCCTTCGTTCTTTATGGTATGATCTCTGCAATCGGTGTAAGAAATGTTGTTGAGTCCAAGGTTGACTTTACAAAGAGCCGTAACCTTATCGTTGCCGCAATCATTCTTGTTTGCGCACTTGGTCTCGGTTCTGCCGCTACCTTCACTATCGGTAATGTTACCATCGCTCTTTCTGCCCTTGCAGTTGCTTCTATCGCAGGTATCGTTCTTAACGCTATCCTCCCTGGAAAAGACTATGTCTTTACTGAAGATGAGCCTAAGGATACAGGAGTTAATTTCGAAATCACTGGTGGAAACAAAGAATAATTTTTATACGCCTCAAGGTCTGTCTTTTTGACAGACCTTGTTTTTTTATACGGTTAATAGTATAATGATTAAAAAGAAACGGGCAGGTGAGAGCGTGGAAAAGGTTATGGTCGCAATGTCGGGCGGCGTGGATTCGTCGGCTGCAGCAGTAATACTTAAAAATCAAGGATACGAGGTTATAGGCGGCACCCTTAGGCTTTACGAAGATAATAAAAAGCAATCTTCAGAGGTTGACTCGGCGGCCGAGGTCTGCAAAAAAATAAAAATTGAACACAAGGTGTTCGATAAGAGAGAACTATTTAAAAATGAGGTAATAAACCGATTTTTTGAGGACTATGACCGAGGGCTCACACCTAACCCTTGCGTCGAGTGCAATAAATATATAAAATTCGGCGCTCTGCTCAAGGAAGCCCTTTTGCTTGGTTGTGACTATATAGCAACAGGCCACTATTCGAAAATCAAAAATGTAAACGGCAGAAGAATTATCTGTCGTGCCGAGGATGAGAAAAAAGACCAGACCTATGTTTTGTGGCAGCTTACCGCAGAGCAGATAAAGCATATCCTTATGCCGCTGGGAGATATAACAAAGGACGAGGCACGGCTTATAGCAGAAAAAATGGATTTTTCCTGTAAAACCGCAAAGGAGAGTCAGGACATCTGTTTTGTTCCCGACGGAAACTACGCAGCATTTTTACAGAGGTTTTCAGGGCAGCCCTTTGAAAGAGGAGAATATGTAGATATAAACGGCAATATACTCGGGGAGCATATGGGACACCAGTGCTATACGATAGGTCAGCGCAAAGGCCTTGGCATTGCCCTCGGAAGACCGCAGTTTGTAATATCAAAGGACCATATTACAAACAGGGTAGTCCTCTCGGATGAGGAACACCTTTTCAAAAAGCGTGTGTATATAAATAATGTCAATATACAGGCGTTTGATAAAAAGAGTGATTTTGCTTGTACGGCAAAGCTTCGTTACAGCGCAAAGGATTCCGCCTGTAAGGTTTTCAAAACAGGAGAAAAGGAAGCGGTGCTTGAATTTGATACGCCCCAGAGGGCAGCCTCCCCAGGACAGTCGGCGGTTTTGTATGACGGAGAATACCTGCTTGGCGGCGGAAAAATAGTAAAAGGAGAATAATAATGAACCAAACAGTTGAAAAAACCTTAAACAATCTTAAAAGAAATAATATGGAAGCATATTATGTTAAAACCTCGCTTGAGGCAGTAGAACTGGTACGAAGCCTTTTGAAAAAGGGAGAAACAATCTCCTGCGGCGGCTCGGTAAGCCTTAAGGAAAGCGGAGTTTTCGCTCTTATGCAGAGCGGAGGTTATAATTTCCTCGACCGTAGTAAAGCGTCAGGATCCGCTGAAATAGAAGAGATATACAGAAAGAGCTTTTTCTGCGATACATATCTTACCTCCTCCAATGCAGTAACCGAAAAGGGAGAACTTGTAAATGTCGACGGCACAGGCAACAGGATTGCTGCGATGTCTTTCGGTCCCAAAAGCGTTATATGCCTCGTCGGCGCAAATAAGATAGTGCCCGATATTGATGCGGCATACAGAAGAATAAAGGAGTTTGCCGCTCCCCCCAATGCAAAACGACTCGGACTAAACACCCCTTGCGCAAAGAATGGTGTTTGCTGTGCTATTGATGCGCCTCTCGGAGTCGGTTGCGCCGATGATTTGAGAATGTGCGCTTATTATGTTGTCAGCGCACAGCAGAGAGTAAAGGGCAGAATAAAGGTAATTATCTGCGAAGAAGAACTGGGTTATTAAAAGACTTCACCTCGCATATTTTTAATATGCGAGGTGTTATCATATGAAGAGAATTATAGCATTTTTACTTATTTTTGTACTCTGCGCCTTTCCGATATCGGCCATAGCCCTTGAGGGTGTGACCGTATCAATGGAATATCCTACGGCCGACCTTGATAAGCCGTTCAGCGACATTCTTGAGGTTGCGGCGGTCGGCGAGGTAATGGAAATAAATGCAAAATCGGCAATACTTATAGAGCCGAATACCTGTAAAATACTTTATGAATCGAATGCAGATGAAAGACTGGCTCCTGCATCTATAACCAAAATAATGTCGCTGGTGCTTATAATGGAGGCTATAGAACAGGGAAAATTCAGTCTGGAAACGGTTATAACAGCATCTGAACACGCCTGTAGTATGGGAGGTTCGCAGATTTGGCTTGAGCCTAATGAAACTATGACGGTAGACGAACTGCTTCGTGCGGTGGTCATAGCCTCTGCCAACGATGCTACAGTGGCGCTCGGCGAGGCGGTCGCAGGAAGTGAAGAGGGCTTTGTCGTTATGATGAATCAAAAGGCAAAGGAACTCGGCATGAATCAGACAAATTTTGTAAACGCTACGGGACTTGATGCCGACGGACATCTTACCTCTGCCCACGATGTTGCAATTATGTCTGCCGAGCTTGTCAAGTATCCGCTTATAAAGAATTATTCAACCGTATGGATGGATAGCCTTCGTGACGGTAAGAGTGAACTTGTCAATACAAACCGTCTGGTCAGATTTTACAGCGGAGCCTTTGGGCTTAAAACAGGAACAACCTCTCAGGCGGGCTCCTGTCTTTCGGCGGCGGCAGAACGGGACGGACTAACCTTGATTGCCGTGGTTATGGGCTCTCCGACCAGTAACGACCGTTTTAACGGGGCAAGAAAACTGCTTGATTACGGCTTTGCAAACTACTCCTTTGAAAATGTCGAGGCCGACATTACCAACCTCGCAGATATAGAGGTAAAACGGGGAAGCGAGAGGTTTATAAGGCCTATAACCGATCAGACCCTGCCCAGTCTTTTGCCCAAGGGAAGCTCGGGCTCACTCGAACAGGAGATTGAAATATCCGAGGAGCTTACAGCACCGGTTAAAAAGGGCGATATAATAGGCTATGTTCATATAAAATTAAAGGGCGAAGAGCTTGGCATGATACCGATAAAGGCCGATAGAGACAGCGAAAAAATGACCCTTTGGTTAGCATTTTTCAGGCTTTACAGAAAATTATTTTCTTTGTAACATTTTTGTGTTGAAAAAAGTCTCGGCATAGTGTAAAATATGATTAAAGAATAGTAAGGGGTTTTAAAAATGGCACTAAAGTTCAATTACGGTTACGCTAAAGACTTCCTTTGCGAAAATGACCTTGTAGGTCTTAAGGCACAGGTAGCTGCGGCTCACGATATGTTACACAACAAAACCGGTCTCGGAAATGATTTTCTCGGTTGGGTAAATCTTCCTACCGATTACGACAAAGACGAGTTTGCCAGAATTAAGAAGGCTGCTGAAAAGATTAAGAAGGATACCGATGTACTGGTTGTTATCGGAATCGGCGGTTCTTATCTCGGAGCCAGAGCGGCTATAGAGTTTTTAAAGAGTGATAATTATAACGCTCTGCCCAAGGACACTCCCGACATTTACTTTGCAGGTAATTCCATAAGCGGTTCGGCTCTTTCGGACCTTCTTAAAATCTGCGAGGGCAAAAGGGTTTCGGTAAACATTATTTCAAAATCAGGCACAACGACAGAGCCTGCGGTTGCCTTCAGAGTTTTCAGAAAGCTTCTTGAGGAGCGTTACGGAGAACAGGGCGCAGCAGAGAGAATCTACTGCACCACCGACAAGGCAAGAGGAACCCTTAAAAAGCTTGCCGACCAAAAAGGCTATGAATGCTTTGTAGTGCCGGATGATATCGGCGGAAGATTCTCAGTGCTTACAGCAGTAGGTCTGCTTCCGATAGCAGCCTGCGGAGCAGATATAGACGCTCTTATGAGGGGCGCTGCTTTAGCTGCAGAGGAGTATTCGGTAGCGGATATGGATAACAATTCTTGCTATACTTACGCTGCAATCAGAAATGCTTTTTACCGCAAGGGCAAGAGTGTTGAAATGCTGGTATCCTATGAGCCGAGATTCAATATGATGGCAGAGTGGTTCAAGCAGCTTTACGGAGAGAGTGAAGGAAAGGATAATAAGGGAATTTTCCCCGCATCCGCCGTTTTTTCGACCGACCTTCATTCACTTGGACAGTTTGTTCAGGACGGAAGCCGTATAATGTTTGAAACGGTAGTAAATATCGGTGACTGCGGTTCTGATATTATTATAGAAAAAGAAGAGGATGACGGGGACGGACTTAACTTCCTTGCAGGAAAGCCGATGTCCTTTGTAAATACAAAGGCTTTTGAGGGCACCGTACTTGCACATACCGACGGAGGAACACCGAGTCTTGTAATCTCTCTTGATAAGGCAGACGAAGAAAACCTCGGACGACTTATCTACTTCTTTGAAAAGGCATGTGGAATATCGGGCTATATTCTCGGTGTAAATCCCTTTGACCAGCCCGGTGTTGAAAGCTACAAGAAAAATATGTTCGCACTTCTCGGTAAACCGGGATATGAAGACGCAAAGGCGGCTCTTGAAGCCAGACTTGCAAAATAAAATAACCGCATTTTGCGGGTTTATATAAAGGAGCGTATAATATGATTAAACTTATTATCGGAAAAAAAGGTTCAGGTAAAACCAAGAAACTTATTGACCTTGTCAATGATGCTGCAAAGACCAGTAAGGGCAATGTCGTCTGTGTTGAACAGGGAGAAAATCTCCGTTACAACATTTCCACAGCAGTTCGACTTGTCAGCACAGAAAATTACGGAATTTCCGGTTACAGTGAGTATTATGCAATGCTCTGCGGAATGGCAGCAAGTAACCACGACGTAACCCATATTTTCACAGACGCTACCAAGCGTATCGGCGGCGGACTTGAGGATATTGATGAATTTTTTGACAGAGTATCAGCTCTTGCTGAGGACACTAACATTCAGTTCGTTTTCACGGTTTCCTGTGATAAATCCGAGTTGCCTGAAAAGGTTTTCGAGATAGCTGAAGAAATCTAATTGACTGCGGAGTGCCTAAACAGGCACTCCGTTTTGTTTTAATAAAAAATACTTGACAAAGCAAACGGCATTATATATAATGAACTTTGTGACAAAAGAGGTGAGTTTATGCTTCTGGATTTGAAGCCGCTTTTTGCCGGTTCGGTTGATTCTTTAACTGTAGAGTTTGAAATGGACCTGTCGGCTACTGAGGTTTACGGTAATTTTCCCCTTCAAAAACCGGTGAAAATTGAGGGTAAAATTTTCAGCAGAGCGGGAATCGTTGAAGCACAGCTTACTGTCAGGGTCGAGTACGAGTCTCCTTGCGACCGTTGCGGAGAAGAAACCGTAAAACCTTATAGTTTCAATATTATCCGCACCATCGTTACCGAGCTTGAAAATGAGGACACAGATGAAATTGCCCTCGTTCCCGATATGAAGCTCGACCTTGAAGAATTCTGTTATGCTGACATAATTATGTCGCTACCGCGCAAATTTCTCTGCAAAGAGGACTGTATGGGACTTTGTCCTTCGTGCGGAACAAACTTAAACCTTGGCAAGTGCGATTGCTCGACAGAGGAGGAAACTGTCGGCGGTTTATCGGCATTAGCAGAACTCTTAAAAGATTAAAAGACTAAAGATTATAAGGAGGTGCCACAGATGGCAGTACCGAAGAGAAGAACCTCTAAAGCAAGACGTGACAAGAGACGTAACAACCTATGGAAGATTACAGCTCCCGCTCTTGTAAAGTGCGACCGTTGCGGCGAGTACAAGAGACCTCACAGACTTTGCTCCGCTTGCGGCTATTATAACGGACGTGAGGTTGTAAAGGTCGGCGAATAATCGCTAAACCAAATAACAGAGGTAGAGGGGGAGGAAACTCCTCCTCTTTTTTTACAAGAAAAGGGGTGGGATAATGTCGGTTGTTATAAATGAGGTTGAAAAGGGTTCTCCTGCCTATAAGGCGGGAATAAGAGAGGCTGATATTTTAATTTCGATAAACGGCAACGAAATCGTCGATGTGCTCGATTACCGTTTTTATCAGAATGAGTCAAGGCTCACTGTTACGGTTGAAAACAAAAAAGGCAAAGAGAAAACCTATAAAATAAAGAAAAAGGAATATGAGGAGTTAGGCCTCGTTTTTGACAGTTACCTTATGGACACTCAGCACTCCTGCAAGAATAACTGTATATTCTGTTTTATAGACCAGCTCCCCAAAGGCCTTCGTGAAACACTTTACTTTAAAGATGACGATTCTCGTCTCTCCTTTTTGTTCGGCAATTATATTACCCTTACAAACCTGACCGAGCACGAGATTTCCCGAATAATAAAAATGCACATAAGCCCCGTAAATATCTCGGTGCATACCACCAATCCCGAGCTTCGCTGTAAAATGATGAACAACCGCTTTGCAGGGGAGGCGCTGTCGGTAATAAAGCGTTTTGATGATGCAGGTATAAAGATGAATTTTCAGCTCGTTCTCGTGCCGGGATATAACGACAAGGATGAGCTTAAAAGGTCACTTTATGACCTTTCGGAATATAAGAATGCGCTCTGCATAGCTTCGGTCCCTGTAGGAATTACAAAATTCCGTGAGGGGCTTTGCAAGATAGAGCCTTTTGATAAGCAGTCGGCAACCGAGGTTA
Organism: Acutalibacteraceae bacterium; assembly: GCA_045537915.1. Taxonomy (GTDB): domain Bacteria; phylum Bacillota; class Clostridia; order Oscillospirales; family Acutalibacteraceae; genus SFWF01. The sequence continues at coordinate 29,054 of JAZSQK010000063.1, read as the reverse complement.
TTGAAATAACCGAAAGTATTGCCGAAGAGATACAAAAAAAGCGTGGCGAGAGAATTATCTTTGCCGCTGATGAGTTTTATCTGAAAGCCGAAAAACCGATACCTTGTGCGGATTATTACGGAGAGTTCAATCAACTTGACAACGGTGTCGGAATGTGGGCGCTCTTTAAGAGTGATGTCGAACAAGCTCTTTCCCATTTTAATGAGCCTTCAAAAAAACGCTCGGTTTGCTGCGTTACAGGTAAGGCGGCATATCCGCTTATAAAATGGGCGGTTGACAGCGCAATGCTTAAGTGGCATAATTTGGATATAAGGGCTTATGAAATAAAGAACAACTTTTTCGGAGAAAAAATAACCGTTGCAGGTCTTGTTACAGGAAGAGATATAATCGAACAGCTGAAGGATAAGGAGCTTTTTGATGAGATTATAATTCCTTCAAACATGCTGCGGTTTGAGAGGGACCTGTTTCTTGACGGTACCTCGGTAGAGGATGTCGAAAAGGCCCTGGGAGTAAAGGTAAGAATTTCAGAAATCGGCGGTTGGGATTTTATAGAATCGCTAGTCGGAGAAACAGAGGAGGGTTAGTATGGCAAAATCGGTAGTGGCGGTTGTCGGCCGCCCTAATGTAGGAAAATCTACCCTTTTCAACAAAATAATAGGAAAAAGAATGTCAATAGTCGACGATACCCCCGGTGTTACCCGTGACAGAATATACGGAGATGCCGAGTGGTGCGGTCATAAGATGATGCTTATTGATACCGGCGGAATCGAGCAGGGAACCGATGATGTAATTTTATCGGGAATGCGCGCTCAGGCAGAACTTGCTATTGATATGGCAAACTGCATTATTTTTGTAGTTGACGTTAAAAGCGGAGTAACCGCCTCTGATATGGATGTTGCGGCAATGCTCCAGAAAAGCGGCAAACCGGTTGTCTTGTGTGTAAACAAGTGTGATTCAATCGGAGATATCCCCTTTGAGTTTTATGAATTTTACAATCTCGGACTTGGAGATCCTATTGCAGTTTCATCGGTTCACGGTCACGGTACGGGAGACCTTCTCGACGAGGTAGTAAAGCACCTCCCCTGTGACGATGCCGAGGAGAATGACGAGGAGCTTATAAATGTTGCCGTTATAGGCAAACCAAATGCCGGAAAGTCTTCCCTTATAAATGCGGTTTCGGGTGAGGAAAGGGCAATAGTTTCTGATATCGCAGGTACCACACGTGATGCTATTGATACCCTTGTAGAAAATAGCCATGGCAAATTTGTGTTTACCGATACTGCGGGACTGAGAAGAAAGAGCAGAGTTGACGATAAACTCGAAAAATATTCAATACTCAGAGCGCAGATGGCGATAGAGAGAAGCGACGTCTGTGTTATAATGCTCGACGGTAAAGATGGCTTTACCGAACAGGATTCAAAGGTTGCGGGACTGGCTTTAGAGCAGGGCAAGGCCTGTATAATCGCCGTAAACAAATGGGATATTGTAGATAAAGACGGGAAGACGATGGACTCCTACAGAAAGAGTCTCATGAAGGATTTTTCTTTTATGCCCTTTGCGCCGATTATTTTCATTTCGGCAAAAACCGGACAGCGTCTTGACCGACTTTTCGAGCTTATAAAGTTTGTTTATGACCAGAACACAATGCGCATATCTACAGGAAAGCTTAATGATATTCTCGCCGAAGCAACGGCAAGGGTTCAACCGCCTAGTGACAGAGGCAAAAGGCTTAAGATATACTATATGACTCAGGCCTCCACAAAACCGCCCACATTTGTCTGCTTCTGTAACAATGCAGAGCTGTTCCATTTTTCATACCAGAGATATCTCGAAAACCAGATTAGAGCGACCTTTGGACTGGAGGGCACACCCGTAAGGTTTGTCATCAGAGAAAGAGGAGAGAAAAAATGACCTTACCGAACATTCTTATCGCAACAGGCGCAATCCTTGCTGCATATCTTATAGGCTCGATAAATTTTGCCGTGATATTTTCTAATATCTTTACAGGCAAGGATGTAAGAGAATCGGGAAGCGGCAATGCGGGAACAACAAATGTTATGAGAACGGCGGGATTTCTGCCCGGAATTCTTACCTTTGTCTGTGATGCGCTCAAGGGCTTCGTCGGCGCTTTTATAGGCAAACAGGTTTTCGCCTGGCTCTATCTGCAGACAGGGCTGATGCTCTTTAACTCGGTCTACGGGGCATATATTTGTTATATTTTTGTTATGATAGGACATATTTTACCCGTATTTTTCCAGTTCAAAGGCGGAAAAGGAATTGCCGCAAGTGTCGGAGGCTTTGCCGTTTGTTGTCCGATAGCAATTATTATCGGCCTTTGCGCATTCGCAGTTTCTCTGCTCATTTCAAAAATAGTTTCGGTAGGCTCTCTTATAGCAACCGTTTTTGTTGTCAGCCTGGCCATAGTCTTTGCAGACGCATCGGTGCCGGTTCTGCCCCAGATAATAATGGCGGTCATTGCAGGAGGCATAGTCTTCTTTACTCACAAAAGTAATATAGAGCGTCTTATTAAAGGCGAGGAGAAAAAGCTTACGATCGGAAAGGGGAAGTAAATTGAGTAAAATATCTGTACTCGGCGCAGGTGGCTGGGGAATGGCACTGTCAATGGTGGCAGAAGCCAACGGTCATGAGGTTACTGTCTGGACACCCTTTGCCGATGAATGTGAGAGTCTTATAAAGAATCACGGAAACGAAAGACTTCTTCCGGGAATACTTTTCCCTGAAAATATAAAGGTCACAACCGATATAAATGAAGCCTGTGGTAGTGATATTACAGTTATTGCTACACCGTCATTTGCTGTTCGGGAAACTGCAAAGAAGTTATCAAAAGTTAAGAACACAGGTATTGTGACTTGCGTTGCAAAGGGCTTTGAAAAGGGAAGTTTGCTTCGTCTTTCCGAGGTTATTCGTGAAGAAATAAAGGGAAATCCAATTGTTGCACTTTCGGGCCCCTCTCATGCAGAGGAGGTTGCCCGTGGTATACCCACAATGCTTGCCGCAGCAAGTGATGACGAGGCTGCCGCTATAGCGGTACAAAAAGCCTTTTCCAATGGATTTATGAGGGTGTATACAAATTCCGACATAATTGGTGTAGAACTAGGCGGAGCAATAAAGAATGTACTTGCTGTTGCCGCAGGAGTTTGTGACGGAATGGGTCTTGGAGATAATTCAAAGGCTGCTCTTATTACCCGAGGCCTTGTTGAAATGTCAAGACTAGGCGTTGCTATGGGTGCTAACGAGGCGACCTTTTCGGGCCTGACGGGACTTGGAGACCTTATTGTTACCTGTACCTCGAAGCATTCCCGTAACAACCGTTTTGGAAATCTCGTCGGAAGCGGAGTGTCGGTTGAAGAGGCACTTCATACGGTGGGTACGGTAGAGGGCTATTTTGCTGCAGAAATGACAAGGGCACTTGCTCACAAGTATAATATAAGTATGCCTATAACAGAGGTGTGCTACGGTATACTTTACGAAAATCTACCCCTTATACGCTCGGTCGAGTATCTAATGACAAGACCCTTCGGTGCAGAATAATATTAAAAAGCAAAAACCGCAGGCCGTATGGCTTGCGGTTTTAAGTTATTGCTTTGTTGTCGAGAAAAGTTAGATAGCTCTTACAACCTTGCCTGAACGAAGGCAACGGGTGCAGACATTGATTCGACGGGGTGAGCCGTTAACGATGGCCTTAACCTTTACAACATTGGGCTTCCAAGTTCTGTTAGTTCTTCTGTGAGAATGGGAAACCTTAATGCCGAAAGCAATTTCCTTGCTGCAGATATCACACTTTGCCATGGACACTGCACCTCCTCTATAGATTTCAATAGCAAATGATATAATAACAGAAAAGCGTGAATTTTGCAAGTCTTTTTTTTATTTTTTCATATATTTGTTGTAAATTGATACTTTTTTTGTTATAATCGGTCTATAGAAAAGGGGCATTTTAATGATTAAAGCAGTTATTTTTGATTTGGACGGAACCTTAACCGATACAATAGGCGACCTTGCCGATGCGGTGAACTTTGTTCTTGCCAAAAACGGATATGAAACCCACGAGGTTGAAAAGTACAGATATTTCGTCGGAACGGGCTCTTATAACCTTGTGAAAAAGGCAAGTCCCGAGGGTCTTAGCGAGGAAAAAATTCTCTCAATGGTTGAAGAGTTTTTCGGGTATTACGGGGAGCACTATCTGGATAAAACAGTGCCCTATGACCATATCGACGAGATGGTCACGGCGCTGAGGAAAAAAGAAATAAGCCTTGCCGTCTGCTCAAACAAGATACAGAATATGACCGAGAAGGTCTGCGAAAAGTTTTTTCACGGTCAGTTTACATACACATTCGGACAGAATGACAAATTCCCCTTAAAGCCCGACCCGTCGGCGCCCCTCTGGATAGCAGAGCAGTTTGACTCAAAACCCGATGAGGTTATATTTGTCGGGGATTCCGGAGTCGATATGAAAACGGGTAAGAATGCGGGATTCACCTCGGTAGGCGTTTCGTGGGGATTTAGAACGGTAGAAGAGCTGCGTGAAAACGGAGCCGATTATATAATAAATAATCCGCTTGAGCTTTTAAGCGTAATTGAGAAGGTGTAAAAAAATGAAGAGAACAGATTATCTTTCCTGGGATGAATATTTTATGGGCATTGCCGAGCTTTCGGCCCAGCGCTCAAAGGACCCCTCAACACAGGTAGGCGCCTGTATAGTAAGTAAAGATAACAAAATACTGTCGGTAGGCTATAACGGAATGCCTAGGTGCTGTGATGATGACCTTTTCCCTTGGGACAGAGAGGGAGGAAATCTTGACACCAAATATTTTTATGTCTGCCACGCCGAGCTTAACGCTATACTTAATTTCAGGGGCGGTACACTTGAAGGAAGCCGTGTCTATGTAACACTTTTCCCCTGTAATGAGTGCGCCAAGGCTATAATCCAGTCGGGAATAACCGAGATAATCTATAAGAGCAACAAATATGCAGGAACCGATGCAAATGTAGCCTCTACCAGAATGTTCGAGGCGGCAGGAGTAAAAATGACACCCTATACAATGGGCGACAAAAAGGTCGAGTTTGAATTATAAATTTCTTGCAGAGAAATTTATAAAAAATATCCACCCGAAATTTACGGTTGGATATTTTTATAAAGTATCGCTTTGCGATATGATAAAACGCCGAGAGTTTTTATATCTCCCATTCAAACAGCTCTCTTGCAAACCAGACATCCCGAACCTTAAACTCTTTACCGTTTAAGTATTCGAGTAAACCCGCCTCGGTTTTAAAATTAAAGGTCAGCTTATAAGAGTAAAGGGCTTGTCTTGTAAAGCCTTTCTTTTTGTCCTCGGACAGCTTACCGTATTTTCCGTCTCCGAGCAATGGGTGGCCGATCGATGCCATATGAGCCCTTATCTGATGAGTCCTTCCTGTAAGAAGGTCAACCTCAATCAGAGAAAGCTCGTTTTTTGAGACAAGAGTGCGGTAACGGGTTTTTATGGTCAAAGCCCCGTCCTCACGGCGGGATTTGAGATAAACCTTATTTTTATCCTCGTTTTTTTCAAGGTAACCCTCAAGGGTTGCCTCTTTTTGTTTTGGTGTTCCGTGAATTACAGCAAGGTACTGCTTGTCAATCTCACGGCTTTTTATTTTGTCACAAAGAATACGCAAAGCCTCGGCATTTTTAGCCGCAATTACAATACCGCCTGTACCTCGGTCAATACGGTTGGCAAGTGACGGCTTAAAGGTGTTTTCCTTGTCGGGAAGATACTCTCCCTTTTTGTGAAGGTAATGCTGAATTCTGGCGATAAGTGTGTCATTATATTCCTTCTCATCAGGATGGACAAGGAGACCTTGCTTTTTATCTACAAGAAGAATATTTTCGTCCTCGTATACTATGTCGAGGGTTGCGGGTGCCGACAGAAAATCATATTTAGGAGCAACCTCGGCAAAAAACTCGTCGTTTATCCAGGCCTCTACAATATCTCCCTCTTTGAGTCGGGTGGATATCTCGGCTTTTTTTCGGTTTACCTTTATATGCTTTGTGCGGATGTATTTATACATAAGAGCCTGTGGCAAGAGGGGGATTGCCTTGGCAATAAATTTATCCAACCTTTTATCTGAGTCGTTCTTAGAAACGGTAAAACTTTTCATATCAGTCAAAAAGCTCCTTATACTCCGAGGATTGCGCCATAGAAATATAATCCTCTCCCGCAATTATGATATGGTCGCAGAAGTTTACCGAAATGGTTTTAAGAGCATTTGAAATGGCCTGTGTGAGTACAATATCAGACTGTGAGGGCAGAGCTATTCCGCCCGGATGATTGTGAGCCAGAACGACCGCTGTTGCATCGGTGCTGATAATTCGCTCGATAAGGCTTCGGATACTTACCCCTACAGAATCTATATCACCTTCTGCCAGAACATCAAAGGACAAAACCTTGCCAAGTCGGTTGAGGCATAAAAGGGTGCACTTTTCTGTAGAGGTAGCAAAATACTTAAGCATTATATATCTTCCGATTTCGGCGGGGGTTTTCAGACAGGTGTCATTATCATATCTGTCGGAAATATAGACCTTTGCGAGAGGAAGCATAAGCTTTATAAGACAGGCGGCGTTTTTGGTCATACCCTTTACCTTAACAAGCTCGGTAACGTCGGCATCAAATACTCCGGAAAAGCTGCCAAAGCGGTTGATAAGCTCGTGAGCTATAGGGTTTGTGTCCTTTTGGGGTATTCCGTAAAAAAGGAGCATTTCAAGCAGCTTATGCGACGAAATAGTTTCGGGACGGCTGTTTGATATTATCTCCTCACGCAATCTGTTTCTGTGTCCTGAGTGTAGTTTTTCTTCCAAAACAATTTACCTCTATATATGTGTTTTTTATATTATACAACATTTATTTAACTTTTTAAAGTGTCAAAAAAGGCTATAGGAAAAATTCCTACAGCCCTTCGGTTTCAACCAGAAAATCATATTGTTTTGCAATTTCGTTCCAGGTAACAGGACCGACAGCGCCTGTGACATTCAGACCGAAAAGACGCTGAAAGGTTTCAACTGCGGCGGTCGTCTGACTTCCGAAATACCCTGTTACAGGAAGCTCGGGAAGTTGAGCGTAATAGGTGCCGATGGTGTTCAGATAGGTCTGCAGATCGCTTACCGCCTGATTTCTCAGCCCCTCGGTCAGAAAATATCCGGGATAGAGCTTTGCTTTTTTACCATAGAAGGAATCGGGTATAGACTGAACGGTTGCAATATATATTTCACGCAGGGTATCCCAGGTGGTTATTTCAACCTCACCCGTGGGCTCCAGACCGTAGTAGGTCTGGAACTGTCTGACGGCATCTGCTGTCTGGGCATCGAAAACACCGTTTAAAGGTATAAGCAAGAGGTTATCATTAAAATAGGCGATAACATTAAGATAATACTGTATTGTTTTTACAGGCTCTCCCAAAGAACCGATAGTCAGCACATTCTCAAAAGGCCTCTGCGCCTCCTCTATTGAGACCCCCTCGCTGATAAGTTCACTCAGCTTTTTAACCCCTGTGTAATATTGCTTGATTCTGTACCAGGTGGCTTTATCAACCTCTCCTGTCTGGGCGAGGTCAAATATTTCCTGAAATTTTGTAACTGCATCACGGGTATACACGTCAAAGTATCCTCTGTCATCGGGGATATTAGGAATAGCGGGGTAGTTCTGCCTTATACGGTTAAGCTCAAGCTGAATGGTGCGGACATCATTACCGGCATCTCCAATCTTAAGGGGAGAACCGGGGTAGGATTCGTCTATATTTTCAACCGGAACATTTTGTATCAGGTTTATATCGTCGCCATAGTAATACTGCAGTATTTCATAGGGGGTTCTGCCTTCGTTTGCAAGGGTAACTGTACCCCATTGAGAAAGACCGGGACAGGTTGAGGTAGTGCCGTTGCAAAACTGTGTGAAAAAGGGATTTACCGTACCCTGTCTTACAACATAGTCGTTAAACAATTCATCAACTATTCTGCTGACATTCTCAAAAATATCCCTGTCCTTTACAAAGGCCTGGTCATATTGTGTGGAATTTGTTATATCGAAGTCATACCCTCTCGATGGGTACCATTCGGTATAGATTCGGTTGAGCGCATATGTAGTGATGGCATAAACATTTGCTCTTATAGCATTATCAGGCCAGTTGGGGTAGATTTCGCTTGAAACTACATTTTTGACATATTCGGGGAAGGGAACAACCAGATTTTCGGCATTTGAATCGGGCGGCCCGAGGTGTACTGTTATGTTTTCTGGAATTGAGGGGAAAATATCGTCTGGCATAGGTTACCTCCTAAAGCTCATAGCTGTCGTATTCGTTTATTATTATGGTGTCATCGCCCTTATTTGCAGTGGTGCGGGGAAGAAGGTTAACGTTCTGAATAGAGGTTACCTTATCAAATATTGCGGCGTTGTAGTTTATAGTGTCTGTAAAGCCCTCGGCCTGTGTCAGAATATTATATGTGGCAAAGGGAATTTCGGTGCTGTCGGCGCTTTGTGCGGTCGATATCGGCGGAGCGGGGAGGAGAAAAAGCCTTGTTTTACCGCTTTCATCGGTGTAATCCTCAAAAAGCTTTTCCATATTTGTAACATCCCCCTTAAAAATTGTAACGAGAGCATTTTTAACGGGATAAATAGAACGTACCGATGTAACATTAACCATAAGAAACCCTTGGCCTGACATATCGGCATCAGGTTCTGAAACTGTGTTTTGAACTGGGATTGCGTTGGCTTTGCGGCTCATCATTTTCATTTCTTCTATGTACTTTTCAAACTGTGATTTATCCATACCTTAACTCCCTTGCAGAATTTTTCATCTTATATTATGATATGCGCTTAAACCCGAATAGTTGACTTGATTATGGGAAAGATGAAAAAGGGTGAATATATATGCAAAGGTCGATCGATTATCAAAACATAACCCTCACAAAAAGCCTTGAGGAAAATATGGAACTTTTTAAAAATATCTTTGCAAAGGACTGCATATTGCGTTCAAGGATTATAGTCGGCGCAAACTCGGTCAGATACGGGCTTTTATATTTTGACGGAATGGTTAATGTCAGCCTTATTAATGAGTCGATAATAAGGCCTATCGTGGTATCAAAGGCAGAGCCTGACCGCAAAGAATTGACCGATTTTGTTATTGAGAGAGTTCTCTTTGCGGGGGAAGCCAAGGCAACAAACAGGGTGGGGGACATTTTAAGGTCAATACTCTACGGGGATGCGCTTCTGCTTATAGAAGGCAGTGACAGGGCGATAACCATAAATGCAAAGGGTTGGCGCAGCCGAGGAATAAGTGAGCCTGAAAACGAAAGGATACTTCAAGGTCCAAGGGAGGGCTTTGATGAGGCGGCAATGTTTAATCTTGCGATGATCAGAAGAAAACTGCTCACTCCCGATCTGTGTATAGAGGCTATGCGTATCGGCAGACGGACCGACACCTTTGTTTTTATATGTTATCTTGGTTCACTTGCCGATAAGAAAACCCTCCTGGAACTTAAAAAAAGACTTTCCAAAATAGATATTGACGGTATTCTTGATACAAACTATATAGGCGAACAAATCAGGGATTCTAAAGGTTCGGTTTTTAAAACCACAGGTATGACCGAGCGGCCGGATGTCGTAGCGGCAGATATGCTCGAGGGCAGAATTGCTCTGGTGGTTGACGGAACTCCTGTAGTCCTTACACTTCCCTTTCTCTTTTCTGAGAACTTTCAGTCGGACGAGGACTATTATATAAACTACAGAATGGCATCGGTTTCAAGAATACTGCGAATAGTCTGTTTTATGCTGACCGTTTCGCTTCCCGGTATTTTTCTTGCAGCGCTGACCTTTCATATACAGCTTATACCGACCGTTTTCACACTGTCGATTGCCGAGGCAAGACAGGGAGTGCCATTTTCCCCAACGGCAGAGTGTTTGGTACTCTTGCTCATATTTGAAATTCTCAAAGAGGCGGGACTGCGAATGCCACAGGGGGTGGGGCACACCCTCAGCATAGTGGGCGGTCTTGTGGTCGGACAGGCGGCGGTTGAGGCAAAGATAGTCAGCGCTCATATGCTTATTGCGGTGGCTCTAAGCGGGATAGCGGGACTTATGGTGCCTCGGCTTAAAACTGCAGTTTTTTATTGCAGAATATTCCTCACTCTGCTGGGCGCAACCTTAGGAATATACGGAATTCTTGTTGGCGGCAGTTTTCTGCTTTGCCATATTCTTTCGCTCAAATCCTTCGGTGTCGATTACACCCAGAGTCTGAGACGACCTAACAGCCAAACCCTAAAGGATATATTGTGGCGAAGTATATGGGGAAAAATGATAACACGCCCCGACACTCAGAGAAATAACAGGATAAGGCAGAATAAAAATGAAGAAGTTTAAAAGTATTTTTATTATTTTGATAATAATTTCGGTCAGCCTTTGCGGTTGTGACGGCAGGGGCAAATACACCGAGCCCAACAACCGACAGCTTGTATCGGCTCTGGGCTTTGATAACGAGAACGGTATGATACGTGTTTTTGTGGAATTCAAGGAAGCAACTTCAGAACAAAACAAGAGCGGCGCATATGTTTTAAGCGAGTCAGGGGAGGATACAAAACAGGCGATAGCCAGACTGTCTGCACAGAGCTCAAAAGAACTTCTGTTCACACACTGTGGGGCAATAATTCTCGGTAACGGGTTAACCGCCGGGCAGATAGGGGATATATTAGGCTATTGCTCTGACCAAAAAGATGTTTCCCTCTCAACACAGGTCGTAGCAACCGACAGAACAAACAAGCTTTTTTCCGCCCAAAATGAATCTACAAACACACTTGGTACTTTGATAGTTGAACTGGTAGAAAGCACGGGCAAAACACTCGGCTACTCAGCCCATTCGTCACTTTATGAAATAAATACCGCTCGTATGCAAACCTTGAATATTTTTGCTGTTCCGTTATTAAAAAGCGAAGAAAATCTGAAAATAGAGGGTATGAGGGTTTATGTAGACGATACAGCCTCGGCGGTTTTAAATAGCGAACAGAGTTTATCTTATGCTGTACTGAGGAATGTTTTTGAGGGCGGAGAGGTTTTTTATGAGAACAGCACCTATACGGTTAATTCGGCAACCGCAAAAATTACGGCAGGTCTTGTTGATGAGCGGCTTTTAATAGATATTACTATTAAAAGCTCTCCTCAGAGCCCGACACTTGCAACCGTAATCAGAAAGACTCTGGCAGAAATAGATAAGGATATTTTCGGTATAGGCAATACTATCGAGGCTAAGTATCCTAAAATTTGGAAAAAAATAAGCCAAGCATACGATAACTACTATAAAAATGCCGAGATAACCGTAAAGGAAGAAAGCGATGAATAATGAAAAGTCGGTAAATTTAGGGGTTGCGTCTATAATATCGCTTTCCTCTGCAGGAGGCTTTTTGATAGGATTGCCGTTATCCTCTGACGACGGCTCGGATATTCTGGCGCTTGTAATTTCTGTTATTCTGTCTTTTGGGTTAATTGCTCTGCTTTATAAGCCGCTAGGTGCGGTATATAGTGCAAAACCGTCCAATTTGTCCCAAGCAGTTTGCCTTGCAGCAGTATATGTCATTTCATTAGCCCTCCTTGCAGGAATTGCAGTGTTTTCTCTAATAGAGTTTTCACAGTATGCCAAGGAAATTATGCTCCCCTCTGTGCAGATAGGCGTCGTATTTCTGATAACTGCCTTATTGGCTTTTTATATTACAACAAAAGGGATTACGGCCTTTGGCAAAACGGCTCTTATTTTCGCTGTTCTGACACTTGTCTTAGGAATAGTTGTTTTCTTATTTTCAATACCTAAAATGAGTGTTAAATATTTAATTCCGACAGGTTTTCCAAGTCTAAAAAACGCCCTTTACACCTCGGTTTTATTCTATTTGAAAAGCTTTGGTCAGACCCTCTTTCCGATGTTTATAATCGGAGGAAAGCAAAGGGATATAAAAAGCAGTTTTATAGGAAATGCTCTGGGAGGAGTTTTGGTCGCATTCGGTCTGCTCAATACTGTGCTCATCTTCGGTGGAGGCTTTGCATCAACCCTTGATTACCCCTATACCTCTGCGGTCAGCACGGTTAATCTCGGCAATATCTTTTCCCGTATGGACGGCTTTTTGTATGTAATGATATTTTTTTGCAGCATTATTAAGATTTCATTTATTTTCTATTGCATAAAAATCCTTTCTGATAAAATAAATGAGTTAAAAATTTTTTATAAAAAATAATATTTTCTATTGAAATACCCCTTTTTGTGTGGTAATATTATCATATAATTTGCACGATATGTTAAACGAATTTGTGCAAATTGACAATATTCGACTTATTTTCTGTATCATTTCGTAAAAATGTTGAAAGCGAAGGGTGCATAAAATACAGAAAGGGGAGTTTCAATTGAAACAATATACAGCTAAACAAATCAGAAATGTCGTCTTTGCGGGACACGCTTCCGCAGGAAAAACCTCGCTTATCGAGGCTGCCTACTATCTAACAGGTAAGTCAGACAGACTCGGAACTATTGCTGAAGGCAATACCGTCTGCGACTTTGACCCCGAAGAGATACGCAGAAAATCAAGTATTTCAGCCGCTATCGTTCCTTGCGAGTGGAAGGACGTTAAAATAAACGCAATAGATACCCCCGGTCAGTTTGACTTTGCAGGAGGAGTAAGCGAGGGCGTTCGTGCCGCAGGTTCGGCAGTTATCGTGATTTCAGGAAAGAGCGGAGTTTCGGTTGGCGCCGAAAAGGCCTTCGATGCGGCAAGTAAAAAGGGAATTGCCAAACTGTTCTTTATAAATAAGATAGACCACGCTCATGCTGATTTTTATAAGGTTTTTGAGGAACTGAAGACTACCTTCGGTCCTATGGTCTGTCCCGTTGTTGTTCCCTTTGTTGAGGACCACGAGGTTAAGTGTTACATAAACCTTATACAGAACAGAGCTTATGCTTATAAGGACGGCAAGCCCACCGAGGTTCCGATTCCCGATATGGCACACCGACTTGACGGCCTTCGTACTGCTATGAATGAAGCGGTTGCCGAAACAAGCGAGGAGCTTATGGAAAAATACTTCTCGGGCGAGGAATTTACACCCGACGAGCTTATTATGGGTATTGCTACGGGCGTACGCCGAGGAGAGATTGCTCCCGTATTCTGCGGAAGCGCAGCAGAGCTTCACGCTATTGACCAGCTCCTTAACGGCCTTATCTGGCTTGCTCCCTGGGCAGAAACAGTTGCGGGTGAAACGGGCGTTGATAACGACGGAAACGATGTTCATCTTACGGTAAACGAGGATGCACAGACGGTTGCAACAGTATTCAAAACGGTTGTTGACCCCTTTGTCGGAAAGCTGCTTTACTTCAAGGTTGTCAGCGGTAAGGTTACCCCCGATATGTCACTTCTCAATATGAGAACAGGCACACAGGAGAAGATAGGTAAGCTTTACCATATTTGCGGCAAGAAGCAGATTGAAACTAATTGTGTTCCTGCAGGAGATATCGGCGCAGTTGCAAAACTTAATGTTACGGGTACGGGCGACACCCTCTGCTCAACCCTTCGTCCCATTACACTTCCCGGTGTAAACTTTGAAAACCCCTGCTATAAGATGGCTGTTCGCCCCAAGGTAAAGGGCGAGGAAGAAAAGGTTGCCGCAGGTCTGAATAAGCTTTCAGAAGAAGACCCCACCGTAACCTATTATTCAAACGACGCTACAGGAGAGATGATTCTTGCAGGTCTTGGCGAACAGCATCTTGAAACGGTTGCCGCCAAGCTCAAGGGTAAATTCGGAGTGGAAATTCAGTTCTCGGCTCCCAAGGTTGCCTACAGAGAGACCATTCGCAAGAAGGCAAAGGTTCAGGGCAGACACAAAAAGCAGTCGGGCGGACACGGTCAGTTCGGCGATGTTTGGATTGAATTCGAGCCTTGTGACAGCGAAGAGCTTGTATTTGCAGAGACTATTTTCGGCGGCTCGGTACCGAAGAACTACTTCCCTGCAGTCGAAAAGGGACTTCAGGAGTCTGCCCGTCAGGGTGTTCTCGCAGGTTATCCGATGGTTGGCGTAAAGGCAACCCTTACAGACGGTTCCTACCATCCTGTTGACTCCTCTGAACTTGCATTCAAGACCGCCGCTTCTCTTGCCTACAAGGCAGGTATCCCTGAGGCAGGTCCCGTTCTTCTTGAGCCTGTTGTTACGGTTGTTGCAAAGGTTCCTACAGATAATGCTGGAGATATTATGGGAGATTTCAACAAGCGTCGGGGCAGAGTGCTTGGAATGGACCCCGAGAGCAAAAAGATTATGATAATTACCGCTGAGGTGCCCGAGAGTGAACTTGCAGATTTCCCGACCGTGCTTCGTTCGGTAACCAGAGGAGTTGGTTCCTTTACAACCGAATTTGCAAGATATGAAGAGGTTCCCTCTGCAATCGCTCAGAAAATTATAGCTGAGAATAAATCAGAGTAAAAAACAAGAAAGCCGAGTATAAACTCGGCTTTCTTGTTTTATCTGTTTTCAATATATGCGACAATTTTTTCAATGTTCTGGTCGGAATATTCAATTTCACTTGAATACATTCTGCAGATATCAACAATCTCTGCAAAGGTGAGAACGCCATTTTGGAGGGTTAGTGCGGTGCAGATTTTGCGTATTATGTAAACCGCATGAATTGAGAATAAAACTCCTGTTGTAAGGCTTTCTGAAGTGTGACGAAGTACAAAATATACCGCCAGTTGTTCAAAAACCGTATCCCACTCTGAAAGCTTATCGGCAGTATCGGTCTTTAAAAGTTCAATATATTTATCCCATTCATAATCCAACCGTTCGAGCGAAGAGTACAGTGAATAATAGTCCTTTTTTTCGAAAGGAAAAAAGCCTTCCAGCCGTTTGCTAAAGGGAATAGACCTGTTTTGCAAACGGTCAATTATTTTTTGTCTTTCGGGGAAGAACTCAACCTTTTTGCCGCTTTCAAGCTCAACAAGACAGGTTTTATCTACCCTGGACAGAATCAGCCTTGCCGCCTCCTCGCAAGTAAGCCCAAGTCCCATTTCAAGACGGTCATCAAAATAATTTCTGTATCTTGGGTGGTCGGCACAAATGTCACAAAGTGCCTCACTTCCAAGCTCTGATATAACATCACAAAGACCCGTTTGGTTTAAAAAGGGACATCTATCGTTTTCCTTTAATATGAAATGTGGGCAGCCATCAAGTGAAATGTTTTCTTTAAGCCTTTTACCCAGAGAGCCGCCGACCTTGTTGTAATATTCTAAGGTGTCATCATCGATATCGATTTCCCAACCGATACAGCAGTTATGCTTACATTTATCGGCAATACATTTAAAATCGTTATAGTAATCGGGAACAAGAATCCGCATAGACACCCTCCTTAAAAATTTAGCGCCCCGATTGCTCGGGGCAATAATCCACTCGGTCGATAAGCCGGGTTCTGTTCAGAGTTTCCTCTGCGACGACTATCTATCTCGACCGACAGTTGCCTGTCGGCTCAAGCCGCTCTTCGAAACACATCGGGCAGATGTATAGTTTCAGTCAGCGTTGCACCGGATAGGGTTTACAGACGGGAAACGTCTCCGTTCCCGTGGTGAGCTCTTACCTCGCCTTTCCACCCTTACCGAAAACTCGGCGGTATATCTCTGTTGCACTATCCCTGAGGTCACCCTCGGCGGCCGTTAGCCGTTATCCTGCCCTATGGTGCCCGGACTTTCCTCAGACGGTGGTAAAACCCCGCCCGCAGCCGTCTGACCGACTGGATATTTATATTAACACAAATTTTCGCATTTGTCAAAACTTGAAAATAAAATCGGGTGGTGGTAATATAATAATACTAAAAAGCCAAAGGGAGCAGTTTTATGAAATTTTGCGATATGCCCTATGAAAGACCCGACCTTGAGAAACTCAAATCGGAGCTTTTAAGGTTAAATGATGCTATAATAAACGCAAAAACAGCACAAGAGGCGGCAGATGCCTACAGAGCGGCGGATACTCTTGGAGAGGAATATTCTACTATGGGCTCACTTGCCTATGTCCGTCACACTATCGACACTAAAGATGAGTTTTATGAGGCTGAAAACAATTTTTTCGATGAAAACGGACCTTCGGTAACCGATATTTTCAATAAAATAAACCGTTCGATGCTTGAGTCTGTTCATAAAGCAGAACTCGAAAAGATTTTCGGTAAACTCTTTTTTATAAATACCGAGATATCGGTGCGTTGTTTTTCAAGTGAAATAATTGACCTCGCTGCCGAGGAAAACAAGCTTCAGTCGGAGTATCAAAAGCTTTTTGCCTCGGCAACGGTTGTTTGGGAGGGGGAGGTAATTCCTCTTACAATGCTCGGCAAATATAAGCAGTCCTCCGACCGAGAGGTTCGAAAAGCGGCTTTTTTAAAGGATGCCGAATTCTTCGATTCTCACAGAGAGGAATTTGACGCCATATACGATAAGCTTGTCAAACTGAGAAATAAACAGGCAAGAAAGCTCGGCTATAAAAATTTTATCGGGATGGGATATGACCGACTTGGCAGAAACTGCTATACTCCCGTTGAGGTGGCCGCTTTCAGAGAAGAAATTAAAAAACACATTGTGCCCATCGTCACAACTCTTAAGGAAGAGCAGAGGGCTCGTATCGGGGTGGAAAAACTGCACCTTTATGACAATGACGTTATGTTCAAGGAGGGCAATGTCAAGCCACACCTCGATTCCGACGGCATCTTAAAAGCGGGTATTGAAATGTACCGCCAGATGAGTGAGGAAACGGCCGAGTTCATAAATTTTATGAGTGAAAATGAGCTTTATGACCTTCTTTCTAAAGAGGGCAAGGCGCCGGGAGGATACTGCACAGAGTTTGCAAAATACAAGGCTCCCTTTATTTTTTCAAACTTTAACGGTACTGCGGGGGATGTAGATGTCCTGACCCACGAGGCAGGTCATGCCTTTGCATACTACAGGGCGGCAAGACAGGATATAATCCCTGCCTATATTTCTCCGACCATCGAGGCTTGTGAGGTCCACTCAATGACAATGGAGTTTTTAACAGCTCCCTGGCACAAGGCATTTTTCGAAGAAGAAACCGAGAAATATGAATACTATCACGCCGCAGATGCCCTTAACTTTATTCCTTATGGCTGTATGGTCGACGAGTTCCAGCATATAATGTACGAGAATGAAGATATGACGCCTGATGAGCGTAATAATGTCTGGCTCGAGCTTGAAGCAAAATACCGGCCGCACCTCGACCTTTCTGACCTGCCGTTTTACAGCAGAGGAGGCGGTTGGCAAAGACAACTGCATATCTACCTCTATCCTCTTTATTATATTGATTACTGTATGGCGCAGACGGTGGCGTTCTGCTTTTTCTCCCAGTTTTTAGAAAACGAGCAAAAGGCTTTTGACAAATATCTTGCATTTGTTGACGGCGCAGGTACAAAAACCTTTGATGAGTTGGTAAGAACGGCAGGACTTATTCCTCCTTATGAGAAGGACTGCTTAAAGAATACCGCCAAGACAATAAATGAATGGCTGAGCGAACAAAAAATCGCAGAGAATTAATCTCTGCGATTTTCTTGTTATTTAAAATTTTCAATATAGCTGTGCTTGTCGCCGCTGTCCGAATCACGCCAGCCGACGATTGATGCGAGATTTACATTGTGAACGCTCCTGAAAAGGTTGTCATCAACATTTGGGTTGATTTTCTTAATGTCTGCAATAAGCCTTTTTATCTCCCTGCGCTTTGACATTTCCTCGTGTTCTGCGCTCTCGGCAGTAAATTTACAGGCGCATTGCAAAAAGCGCAGTTCATTATATTTTGACCAGGCGATTATATCTTTTTCCTTTACCTTGTAAAGAGGTCGAATCAGCTCCATACCCTCGAAGTTTGTGGACTTTAGCTTAGGGAGCATTGTCTTTATTTCGGAGGCGTAGGTCATATTAAGCAGTAGGGTTTCAATCATATCGTCAAAATGATGACCGAGTGCAATTTTATTGCAACCAAGCTCACTGGCCTTGGCATAAAGGAAACCTCTCCTCATCCTTGCGCAAAGATAGCAGGGTGCGCCGCCCGCATTGTAAGCAACATCAAAAATATCGCTTTCAAATATTTTGATGGGAATATTCATTAAAGCGGCATTAGACTCAATAAGCGCTCGGTTTTCAGGGTTATAACCGGGGTCCATGACAATGAATTCAAGCTCGAAGGGAATGACAGAATGACGGTGCAGCTCCTGCATACACTTTGCCATAAGCATAGAGTCCTTGCCGCCCGAAATGCAGACAGCAATTTTATCATTCTCTTCTATGAGCTTATATTCATTTACAGCTCCGCAAAAGTTATTCCATATCGACTTGCGAAACTTCTTTATAATGCTTCGCTCTATTTCCTTGTATCGTTCCATAATATCCTCACAGCAGATGATATTATAATTATATGTTTTAAGGTAGGAATTTTCAAGAAAAACATACTTGTAAAAGGCAAAGCTAAATGTTAACATAGAAATATATTATTGTAAGAGGTAAATTATGGTATCAAAAATATTAAGCATAGGTCTTTTCGGCATGGATGCCTATATGGTTGAGTGCGAGGCGGATGTTTCGGGCGGAATGCAGGGCTTTGACATTGTCGGACTTCCCGATTCGGCAATACGTGAATCAAGAGACAGGGTGCGTTCGGCAATCAAAAACTGTGGATATAAATATCCGACAGGACACATTACGGTAAATCTCGCTCCTGCAGATATCAGAAAAGAAGGCTCGGTTTATGACCTTCCCGTTCTCCTTGCCCTTTTAATATCGAGTAAGCAGATAACTCCCGCAGTATCGCTTGAGGACAGCGTGTTTGTAGGAGAGGTTTCGCTTGACGGAAAGCTCCGTTCAATAAACGGAATACTCGCAATGGCTATAAGCGCCAGACAGAAGGGGATAAAGAAGTTCTTTGTACCTAAGGAAAACGCCGCCGAGGGCTCGGTAGTTGACGGGCTTGAGGTATATGGGGTTGGCTCGGTACAGGAGATAATAGAACATATTATCGGCTTCACACCGCTTTACCCTACCCAGAGATATGAACTTTGTGATGAGCAAAGCGGTCGTAATATTCTTGACTTTTCAGACGTTAAGGGGCAGACTGCCGCTAAAAAGGCTCTCGAGATAGCGGCCGCAGGCGGACATAATATTCTTCTCATCGGAAGTCCCGGTGCAGGTAAAAGTATGCTCGCAAAAAGACTGCCTACAATATTACCCTCAATGACCTTTGAGGAGTCAATAGAAACAACCAAAATATATTCAATAGCAGGGGAGCTTGAGGCTTCAAGCCCGCTGATTGAAAGGCGCCCCTTCCGTTCGCCTCATCATACGGTATCTTCTAGAGGACTTTCGGGAGGAGGAAGTATTCCCCGACCGGGAGAGATTTCTCTGGCTCATAACGGAGTGCTCTTTCTTGACGAGCTTCCCGAATTCAGCCGTGAGGTAATGGAAACGCTGCGTCAGCCCCTAGAGGACGGCAGGGTTACAATTTCAAGGGTTGCAGGTTCTCTTACATACCCAAGTGAATTCACTCTGGTTGCGGCAATGAATCCCTGTCCTTGCGGATTTTTCGGTCATCCTACGAGAAAATGCACCTGTTCTCCAAACACGGTGTCCCGTTATTTAAACCGAATATCAGGTCCTATGCTCGACCGACTCGATCTTCACATTGAAGTACCGCCTGTTGAGTATGAGTCTTTGAAGGCCACTTCAAAAGAGGAAACAAGTGAAGAAATAAGACAAAGAGTAAACAAAGCGAGAGAAATACAGATAAAAAGGTATGAAGGGACAGGTATCACCTGTAACGCAAGGCTTACTCCCTCAATGCTTGAAAGGTTTTGTCAGCTGACGGAGGGCGCAGAAGCACTGCTTAAGGCATCCTTCGACCGCCTTGGATTATCCGCCAGAGCCTATGACAGAATATTAAAGGTTTCAAGAACTGTCGCCGACATTGAGGGCGCAGAGAAAATTGATACCGCTCATATTGCTCAGGCTATACATTTCAGAAGTCTGGACAGGAAGTATTGGGGAGAATGAACGGATTTTACCGAATAGTGCAGATAAATTACCATATTGTGCAAAGACATTTTTATAAAAAGTGTTATAATATACACGAAAGTGCTAATAGGAAATTTTGGAATGCACATTTCAGAGATTTTCCGAAAGGAGAAATAAATTATGGAAAAATTTAGACTTGGCGTAGTAGGCTGCGGAAAGATCATGGCAGCGCACGTATTGGGCTTTCTGGAGGACTGTGATACCGTTGAGGTTACGGCTACCTGCGACGTTAAGCGTGAAAACGCCGAAAAAGTTGCAGAGGCTGTTGGAGGCGATGTCTACGTAACAACAGACTGGAAAACAATGGTAGATCATGTTGACGGTGTTCTTATTGCACTTCCTCATCATCTTCATTATGAATGCGGTCTTTTCTTTGCTAGACACAAGGTTCATTTACTTATGGAGAAGCCGATTTGTAATACGCTTGAAGAGGCAGTTCGTCTTATCAATGTGTGTGAAGAAGAGGGCGTTGTATTTATGTGCGGCTATCCCTGCCGTTTCCGTCCCGGTTTAATTGAGCTCAAGCGCATGATCGATTCGGGCGAATATGGTAAACCCTTTATGATGTCTCACTGGACCGAGCAGCTTACAGGATACGGTCATACAGCCGCATCTGAATATGGTTGGGGAAGATCTGCTAGCCTTGGCGGCGGACAGCTTTTCAGTCACGGTTGTCACCACATCGATGTTTTAATGTGGTTCCTTGGCCGTCCTATTTCAGGAACCCATTGTGGCACTAATCTTGGAACTCCTTGGATGCTTAAAGAAGGATCCAGCATGGTAACAATGAAGTTTGAGGGTGGAGCAATCGGTTACCACGGTGCAACTTGGGGAGCAAGAGGTTCAAAACAAGGTTACAGCACACAGGTTCACTGTGAAAAGGCAATGCTTGAATACAACCATCACAAGGGACAGATTCTTGTGTATGACAGGGAAAGAGAACATGTTCCGGGCCAGGTTGACAAGCAGGACCGTGGAACAAGAGTTGTTTGGGAAGGCGCTTCGGGCAAAAAGAATATGGGCAATCAGCTTTCTCACTTTGTACATTGCGTCAGAACAGGAGAAAAGCCGATTACCGATGCAAAGGTTGCTCTCCAGTCACTTCGTGTTATCTGGGCGCTCTATGATGCAGAGGATCACGATACAGTTGCAGACCTCCGCGGTTTAGGTGTTGAGGATGCATACAATGATGCATGGATGAAGGACAGAAAATATCTTCCCTGGAGTCCTATAAAATAATTTTTAATTAAGATAACAAACCGAGTTCGAATTCGAACTCGGTTTTTTTGTTCTCAATAAATGTAGTTGGGTGTAGTAAACATAAGCTTTCCGTTTTTGCTGAGCTTGTACAAAGGACGAAGTTTTTTAATTGAAGACTTTTTGCTGACGAATGTCTGTTCCTATAAATTCCTTCATATCATATTCGGTAAACCTTGACACTATTCTCGGAGAATATCTCGCCTCAAGTTCATCAAGATTAAGGTTTGTACTGATAACGGTAGGCTTTCCTGTCAGAAGTCTGGAGTTAACAATGTTATAAAACAGGGAGGTCGTATAGGCTGATAAGAACTCGGTTCCCAAATCGTCAATTACAAGCAGGTCACATTCGAGCATAGAGTCGAGCTTTTCTGTGCTTCCACTGTATGAAAAATGCTCCTTTTCGGCAGAACCGAAGAGATTTTGGGCAGGGCCGTAAACAACGCCGTAGCCCTTTTTGCTCAGTTCTGAAACAATCGCAAGAGAAAGATGAGTCTTGCCAAGCCCTGTATTACCCATAAAGAGCAGGGACTTTACTTCTGCAGGGAAATCATTTACAAACCTCTTGCAAAGAGCCAGTATTGCGGTTGCCCTTTTTCTCGGATTTACTCCGTCTGAATTTTTCTCGTCGGGGTAATAGGAAAGGTCGAAAGTTTCAAAACTGCAGTTACCCAGAGGCATTGCCTTGGAAAGCTCCTCAAAGGTAAGCCTTTTGGCAATTTCCCGAACACAGTCACACAGGGTTCCTTTTGCATATCCCGAATCTTCACAGACTAAGCAGGAATATGTGGGCTTTACAATTCCCGTCCTGTCAAGAATTTTTTGCTTTTTATCATTCAGTTTATCACAGGAGGCCTTGAGAGAGGAAAGCTTTTCCTCGTCGTTTGAAATTGCCGCAAGTGCAATGGCAGGACCAAGTCTTGCAAGTTCACACTCTGCCTCTGCAAAATCTTTATTACTGCTTCTGAGTTCTGCCAATCGAGCCTCATAAAGATTCTCTGCCCTTTTCACCTCATCGGCCTTAATTCTCAGAGCCTTATCGTATATTTCACTTCGATATCCCATTTTGCACCCCTCTAATCGTCGCTCTGAAGCTTTTTCTTCATAAGCTCTTTATCGTATGATGCCATACGGACTGTTTTTGAATTTTTATTACTTGGAGCCTTTGTCTGCTCTACCGTTTTAAAGCCCTTTGTGTGCCAACCTTCAAGAATTTTATTTATGTAGGGCATAGAAAGCTTGGCCTTGGCGTCGATGCAGATGTCGTATGCCTCCTTGAGCATTGCATGGTCGAACTTCCAGACCGAAACCCACACTTCAGAATACTCGAGCTCCTTAGAACTCGGCATACGATGCTCAAGTCCAAAGGCCTTTTCAACAATGTTCCAGGCAAGCTTCTGGCGGTTTCTTTTTTCTATCTGTTCTTCGGCGGTAATAAGGGAATCAACCCCCGC
The DNA here is from genome assembly GCA_045537915.1 of Acutalibacteraceae bacterium. Lineage (GTDB taxonomy): Bacteria > Bacillota > Clostridia > Oscillospirales > Acutalibacteraceae > SFWF01. Next base: position 6,233 of record JAZSQK010000063.1, on the reverse strand, counting down.
TGCCAACCACTGACGAGCGGTCTCGTTTATAAAGCTTATATTAGCCCGATCCTCGCTGATGGCATATTCAACAAGCATAAGAATTATCGCTACATCCATACCGTCGTCGGCATAAAGGCTGACCAGTGACTGCATTTCGGTAAAGCGGAGAGGCCGCCTGAATTTAAGCTCGGCTTCTCTGAGCAGAAAGACTATCTTCTCATCGGTGTTGCCCATCATAGCAATCTCTTCTCGGCTGGGCTTAGGCGTTTGGGTGGTCGCCGTCTTCTTTTCCTTTACAGGCTTTTCAAATTCAATAGGCTTGTTTTCTGTTTGTCTTATAAAGACACCGGCGTCGCTCCAGAAGTTGAGAGCGTCGGTTACATTCTCAAGAGGAATACCGAGAAGGTCTGCCGTTTGGCTTGGATTTATACCGCTAGAAATATTATTCATTGTGCAAAGCAGCACCCGAAGCTGTTCGGCTGAAGCAAGTTTTATGTAGGTCTTAATAGCGTCGGACGGAACCATAAATACCGAGGACATAGCCGAGGGGTTGAGAATATAACTCATAAACGGGCGCTCCTTTCAAAAATAGGGTACAATACCCAAGATAATACACCCATTATACCACATTTTTTTTCAAAGTAAATATCATAATTTGCTAAAATATCTTATTGACAAATCTTATGAGGTAATTTAACATAAATATAATAATACTTATTTGCGTAAATTAGCTTTAAAATAGGTTTAGGGGAGTGTTTTTATGACAATTTTAACTACCGGTGGAGCAGGATATATCGGAAGCCATACCTGTATAGAACTTATAAATGCGGGTTACGATGTTGTGGTCGTTGATAATCTCGATAACAGCAGCGAAAAATCTTTAGAACGGGTAGAGAAGATAGTAGGCAGAAAGATAAAGTTCTACAAAGAGGATGTTCGTGACAAGGATGCACTTCGCAAAATCTTTACCGAAAACAAGATTGATGCGGTTATACATTTTGCAGGACTGAAAGCGGTTGGGGAATCGGTAAGAAAACCGATAGAGTACTACAATAATAACCTTATAAGCACAATCAGTCTGCTTGAGGTAATGAGAGAATTTGACTGTAAGCGTCTTGTTTTCTCCTCCTCTGCTACCGTTTACGGAGTTGCAACCGAAATGCCCTTAAAGGAGGGTATGCCTCTCGGCGCTACCAATCCTTACGGCAGAACAAAATATTTTATTGAAGAAATACTCAGAGATGTCTATGTTTCGGATAATAGCTGGAGCATAGTACTGCTCCGTTACTTCAATCCTATTGGCGCTCACGAGAGCGGAACGATAGGAGAGGATCCCAAGGGAATTCCCAATAATCTTATGCCTTATATTTCACAGGTCGCAGTCGGCAGACTTGAGAAGCTTCATGTTTTCGGCGACGATTATGATACCCCTGACGGAACAGGCGTGCGTGACTACATACATGTTGTAGATCTTGCGGCGGGTCATGTAAAAGCGGTCGGTTGGGCGGCTGAAAATGAGGGCTGTGAGGCAATAAATCTCGGAACAGGTAAGGGAGTTTCTGTTTTGGAACTCCGTAATGCCTTCGAAAAGGCGTCGGGACAAAAGGTTCCTTATGTGGTTGATCCTCGCCGCCCGGGAGATTTAGGCACAGTATATGCCGATTCAACCAAGGCAAAAGAACTTCTCGGCTGGGAAGCGGCTAAGAATGTCGATCAGATGTGTCAGGACTCTTGGAGATGGCAGAAAAACAATCCTAACGGATATAACAACTAGTAAAGGTAGTAGAAAAATGAAGGCAATAGGGTTTGATAATGATAAATACCTGAAAATGCAGTCAGAGCATATCCGTCAGCGTATTGCAAAGATCGGTGGAAAGCTTTATCTTGAATTCGGCGGAAAGCTTTATGACGATTATCACGCATCAAGGGTGCTGCCCGGCTTTAAGCCCGACAGTAAGCTTAAGATGCTGCTTCAGATGAAGGAGCAGGTAGAAATCGTTATTGCTATAAATGCATCAGATATTGAAAAGAATAAGCTTCGTGGGGACCTTGGAATAACCTACGATATGGATACTCTTCGCCTTATTGATATTTTCAGAAATATGGGGCTTTATGTTGGCAGTGTGGTAATGACCTGTTATGCCAGTCAGCCTCAGGCAAGGGCCTTCAAAAAACGGCTTGAGGGTCTTGGAATAAAGGTCTACAAGCATTATGCCATAGAGGGATATCCCTCTAATATATCAAAGGTCGTAAGCGATGAAGGCTACGGCAAGAACGAGTATATCGAAACAAGTCGTGAACTCGTAGTGGTTACAGCCCCCGGTCCCGGAAGCGGTAAAATGGCAACCTGCCTGTCCCAGCTCTATCACGAGCATAAGAGGGGAATTGTTGCGGGATATGCCAAGTTTGAAACCTTCCCGATATGGAATCTGGCTTTGAACCACCCTGTCAACCTTGCCTACGAAGCGGCAACCGCCGACCTTAACGATGTAAATATGATCGACCCCTTCCATCTTGAAGCCTACGGAGAACTTACGGTAAACTACAACCGTGATGTTGAGATATTCCCTGTGGTTAAGGCGATGATGGAAACAATTTTCGGGGAATGTCCATATAAATCTCCTACCGATATGGGAGTTAATATGGCAGGCAACTGCATAATTGATGACAAGGTTGTCAGAAAGGCCTCCTGTGACGAAATAGTACGTAGATATTATTCGGCGCTTTGCGGTCAGCGCAAGGGTAAAATAAGCGATGAGGTTGTCTACAAGCTCGAGCTTCTTATGAAGAAAGCGGGAATTTCCCCCAACGACCGAAAGGTAATACCGCCAACCTTACAGAAGGCAACCCTTACGGGACTTCCTGCCGCTGCAATGGAGCTTAACGACGGAAGAATAGTTACGGGCAAGACCTCTGATCTGCTCGGTTGCTCGTCGGCTCTTTTGCTTAACGCCCTCAAAACACTAGCGGGAATAGATGACGAGGTTCATCTTATTTCTCCCGCCGTTATTGAACCTGTACAGCATCTTAAGGTAGACCATCTCGGAAACCGAAATCCGAGACTCCATACCGATGAGATTCTGGTTGCCCTGTCCATTTGCGCTGCGACCGATCCGTTAGCAGAGGCTGCTATGGAGCAGCTTGGAAATCTCAGAGGCTGCGAGGTCCATTCTTCTGTAATGCTTTCACAGATTGATGAAAAAATATTCAAAAGGCTTGGTGTAAATCTTACCTGCGAACCGAATTACAAGGATATAAGAGAAAATCGAAATTAAAACTGTAAACGGCTTCAAAAGAAATCTGTTTTTAAATGTGTTACAGACTAAAAAGAGTAAGTGTAAGTTGAACAAAAAACAGAGATCTAAAAGAGGAAGCTGGGTTTGACTCACGCCAACTTATGAATTTAAACCCATCAAAACCTTTTAACTTTCCGTAATAGTGCTAAAAAAATAATCAGATGAATATAGATTTTTAGTCAAACGTGTGCTATAATGAAAAAAATTAAACAAAGGAGTAAGTATTTATGAAAACGTTTAAACGTGTATTCTCAATCATCCTCGTGATTGCAATGATTGCTACTCTTGCAGCCTGCAGCCAAACAGGAATTGGCGGCGGTGCTGGCGTAGATAACGTTGACACCGGTGATGATAATGTAAACTATGTTGGAGAGACAACCAAAACTCAAAGAGAGTTGTTTGGTAATCTTGAGGGCACCGTTCTTAAGGTTGGCGGTGTTGGAGAGGGTTCAACCTGGGAGATCAATACAATAAACCAGATGGAACAAATTTATGGTATTGATATTCAATATGATAGTGCAGACGGAACAGAAATTATGACAAAAGCTAAACTTGCTTTGGCTTCTGGTGACAAGCGAAACTATTATGATGTTTGCATTATGGCAAACACAGGTCTTTTAAGCTCGGTTTACGGCAACCTTATTCTTCCTATGGATCAGTATATTGACCGTAACGACCCCGCTTGGAGATACGATCCGAACACCGAGTTCTTAGCTACCGATCTTTTCAAGGTTGACGGACTTACTTACGGTGCACCCTCTGAAGGATTTCACGAGAATTACATTTTTTACAATAAAACATATATAGTAGATGAATGCGGCGCACCCGATCCTTATGAGGATTATTATTTAAAGGACAACTGGACCTATGATACCCTCAGAAGCCTTTGTCAGAAGATTACCACTAAGGATATGTCTGCGATCGCAACATGGAACTACTTTACTTTCATTTCTGCTGCTGACAATAAGTTCATTGAGCAGGATCAGAATGGCAAGTGGGAAATAGTTATTGATGAGCCTGACGGAGTAGAGGGTCTTCAGTTCCTTTATGACGCCTCAAAGAACGGTTGGATAAAGCCTAATCAGGGTGCTCAACAGTCATTCCTTAACAGAAAAACAGCTATGATCGTTGATAAGCCTATCGCAGCACTTTTTGCAACGGATGCATACGCTAAAATGACAGATGAGATTGGTATGGTTCCGTTCCCCAAACTTAATAGTTCCAAGGAAAACTATATTTGCCCCCTCATTGCTTCTGGATTTTCTATAACAGCATGCACACAGAACGAAGCTGGTGCAGCAGCATATATTTATCACTTCCGTGCAGGTGAGAGAGCATACTATGCAGAGTCTGAAAAAGGGCAGAATCAGCTCGCTCGTACCCTTAATGCTGAGCATCAGGCTATCAGAAACGAATATATTAAAAAGTGCATTTTCGATATGCCTTATGCTGATGGTCTTGTTAACTGGTGGGATGGTGCGCGTACAACCATTATTAATACAATAATGATAGATCTTACGACACCTGCAGCAGCAGTTGACGGTTTCATTCCATTAGTTAAGGACTGTCTTAGAAACACTAACGCACCTTGCTGATAATGTCATAATAGTATAGTTTTAACTGTAATATAAGTAAAACAGGTTCTAAAATGATTAGAACCTGTTTTTTGTTAAGCGTTGGATAATTAAAATGAATGATTGGTAAGAAGTCTCTTAACAGTAATATTTTTACAAATACGGCATAGTGTATATGGAATGAAATAACCACTAAACCGTTATTCACCGCTAATAATTAATTGTTGGTTATATAATTATTGTAGTGCCAAATTTAAGTGAAAAGAGCAATTTGCACATAATTGTGCTAATCAATTACCAGATTGTGCATATAAATTTGCAAATTTATATGCTATAATCAATTATGAGGTAGATTCTCTATATTGTTTCCAAAGGAGAGAAAAATATGAAAAAGATTATTTCAATCGTGTGCATTGTTGCATTGTTGGTTACTTCTTTAGGTACAATTCTGTTCAATGCCGCTGTAGCCGATGCTGCAGACACCGCTGCGCTTCTGCAGAATATTGTGGTGCCTGATGGCGTTACCGCTACTGATGCAAACATTCCTCAAGGGACTGTTTATTCTTCTGATTCATCAGCTCGGTACGCCTTCACGTTTGATGAAATTTACTTGTCAAATGCTAAGGGTGTTATGTTCTATGTTGAAACCGCTGAGCTTAGTGAGACAGAGGCTTCTCATAAATTCACACCATACTTAACTGTTAAGGATGTTGAGAATCATTTTTACAAATATTCAGGAAATGCATATTTGTATGATGCTAAGGTAGGTTTATGGACAACTCAGGCATATGATAACTACGGACCTGACCTTAAGGCTAATTTCAGAGGATATGTATATTTTCCTCTATATGATTTCCGTAACAATATAAGTGCAGAAGCAATAGCTGCAACACACTCGGTTAACGGATTCAGTGTTTCTTGTGGCTCTAATATTAAAATTAGTGCTCCTATGATTTTATTCGGTGAGCTTACTAACACAGCTGCTCCTCAGGTAAGCAAAGTAATTATCGGCGGTACTGATTATTCTTTCCTTGCTCCTGATGCTATTAACAGCGGCGATACTGTTATTTTGCCTACATATTCTGATGAAAAGGGTAATGCTTATTATCCCGATACAAATTCGGAGCTTACCATTCCCTCAAACCTTGTAGAGACTACAAATGCCGCTTACAAGGCAACCTTTACAGAAAACACCTCGGGACTTCCCCTTTCCGCTCTCTACAGTGTTCCTGTTTCTTCGTCCTCGGGAAATGTAACACATCGTCTCTTCTCCGACCCTGCTAGAGTAGGAGATGCTAAGGGTGTTATGTTGTATGTTGAGTCTCCCAGCTCAACCGATGCCTTCTTCTTTAATCCTCGCATCTTTATGTATCATGGCGGA
>JAZSQK010000024.1:0-22681 GCA_045537915.1 Acutalibacteraceae bacterium | reverse complement strand
ATTGAAATTCTTATAGAGGCTCAGCAGAAATGCGAGGAGATTTACATATCCGCAGAAGAAAAGGAAAATATTATTCGGATTATTGATAAATCTTCTAAAAATTAATAGCGTCGCAGACACGATAATTCTGCATTATGCATTCCGCATTCAAAAAGAGGTTCTCGATTAACGAGAACCTCTTTTTATAATGTCCCAATATTCTTTAAACTTCTGCTCGGTCTTATTGTCGCCGAACTCATAGAATTTAGTATTTTTCAAATCATCGGGCAGATACTGTTGTTCTACCCAACGGTTTGGGAAACTATGGGGATATTTATAGAACTGACCCGGGGTGTCGTTGTCGGCGCCGTCAAAATGCTTGTTTTGCAGATGACGAGGTACCGGGCCACCTTTACCCTTTTCGATAGCATCCATAGCAGCAAAAACTGCATCGTGTGCCGTGTTTGATTTAGGGCTTATTGCAACGAGCACTACCGCATCAGCAAGGGGTATTGCTGCTTCGGGAAGTCCGACTGCGTTTGCCATATCAACTGCCGCTTTAACTATCGGAATTATCTGGGGGTAAGCAAGGCCTACATCCTCGGCGGCACATACCATAAGTCTGCGACAGGCACTGGGCAAATCTCCTGCGGCCAGAAGCCTTGCGAGGTAGTAAACTGCGGCGTCGGGGTCTGACCCTCTCATAGATTTCTGATATGCTGAGACGATATCGTAGTGCTCATCGCCCTCTCGGTCGTATCGTACTGCTGAATGGCTGAGCAGTTGTTCTGCCACCTCATCAGTAACGTCGGCACTGCCGTCGGCAAGACTTGTCATTACGCAGAGCTCAAGGGTGTTAAGAGCACGTCTTACGTCTCCCGAACAGCTTCGGGCAATTTTAGCGGCAACAGTATCGTCAATATTAACCTTTATGTTCTTTTCCGACTCAAGAAACCTCGCCGCACGCTTTATAGCGGGAACAACCTCTGCGGGAGCTATCTCCTTAAACTCAAAGACGGTCGAACGGCTGAGAATAGCGTTATAAACATAGAAGAAGGGGTTTTCGGTGGTTGAGGCAATAAGGGTAATATCGCCGTTTTCGATATACTCAAGTAATATCTGCTGTTGTTTTTTATTGAAGGACTGAATCTCATCGAGATAGAGTAGCACTCCCCCTGCGGCCTCAATCGAGCCGAGGTCTCCTATAATAGATTTTATATCGGAGGTTGAGGCGGTGGTGGCGTTGAGATAATAAAGCTTCTTGCCGCACCTCTGTGAGATTATTTTGGCGACCGTCGTTTTACCCACTCCGGACGGTCCGTAGAATATGAGGTTCGGGATATTGCCCGAGTCTATAATTTTGCGGAGCACCTTTCCTTCGCCCAGCAGATGCTTTTGACCTACTACCTCATCGAGTGAGGCTGGTCTTGCTCTGTCAGCAAGCGGTTTCACAAGCGGTCACCTCCTTTTTAAAATGCAAAATTCAGAATTCAGAATGCAGAATTAAGGTGTGCCTTCGGCACAAATTAATATAAAGGATACTTTTTGCAGATTGCGGCAACACCGTTTTTGATATAATCCTTGTTTGCTTCAAAGTCAGAAACAGCAAGTGCAATATACTCTGCAATCTTGTCCATATCCTCTTCCACAAGACCTCTGGTTGTAGCGGCGGGTGTGCCGATACGAAGTCCCGAGGTAATAAAAGGAGACTGAGGATCGTTGGGAATAGCATTCTTGTTTGCGGTAATGTTTACCTCGTCAAGTCTGTGCTCAAGCTCCTTGCCTGTTACATCTGTTCCGACAAGGTCAACGAGCATAAGGTGGTTGTCGGTGCCGCCCGATACGAGCTTTACACCCCTCTTTGTAAGACCGTCAGCAAGAGCCTTTGCATTCTTTACAATCTGCTCCTGATATGCCTTGAACTCAGGTTTTAAAGCTTCTCCAAAGCAAACAGCCTTTGCGGCGATAACATGCATTAAAGGTCCACCCTGATTTCCGGGGAAGACTGCCTTATCGATAGCCTTTGCAAGTTCCTCTTTACAGAGAATAAGACCGCCACGTGGACCACGAAGAGTCTTGTGGGTTGTGGTGGTTACTATATCAGCGTAGGGTACGGGGCTCATATGAAGCCCTGCGGCAACAAGACCTGCAATGTGTGCCATATCTACCATAAAGAGTGCGCCGACCTCTTTTGCAATGTCAGCAATAATGTCGAAACGGATTTCACGGCAGTATGCAGATGCACCTGCAACGATGAGCTTAGGATTGCACTCCTTTGCAATTCTTCTCATCTCGTCATAGTCGATATATCCGTCATCGCCAACACCGTAAGGAACGAAGTTATAGTTCTTACCCGAAGCGTTAACGGGAGAGCCGTGGGTTAAGTGTCCGCCGTGAGCAAGGTTCATACCCATAACGGTGTCGCCGTGCTCAATAACGGCAGAATAAGCCGCCATATTAGCCTGTGCGCCCGAGTGGGGCTGAACATTAGCGTGGTCAGCGCCGAAGAGACGACAAGCACGGTCTCTAGCGATATCCTCAACAATATCAACATAAACACAGCCGCCGTAATATCTCTTTCCGGGTAGACCCTCGGCATATTTATTGGTTAAAATCGAACCCATAGCCGCCATTACTGCGGGAGAAACAAAGTTTTCCGAAGCTATAAGCTCAATATTATTCTGCTGTCTTTTGTGTTCTTTTTCCATTGCTTCGCCGACTTCTTTGTCGAATTCGGTAACAAAATCAATAGACTTCATTAAATTTTCGTACATTCCTGTAACCTCCAAAAACATATATGTAATAAGTTTACTATAAACTTAATTTAAAAGCAAGTATAATTATTGATTATTACCCAGTACAGAGGTCATTATTTTTATCCCCAGTGTCAACCCCTCGAAAAAGGCATTTTCCTGTATTTTGGAATTATATTCTTCAACACAGTCTCTGTATTTTAGAAAAAGCTCCTTCTCCCCTTTCATAAGTCCAGAATAGAGATTTTCCTCATTTCTCGCTATCAGCTCTACAAGCTTTTTAAGGTCTTCCCTGCCCTTTTCACAGTTTTCAAAGGGAGAAAGATTGCCGTACCATAAATCTCTTATTATTTCTTTCATTTTCATCACCTCGGGATAATTGTAACAAATGTACATAATGCGTACAATATGCAAATGTACTGAATATGTACAAATTTATTAAACGAAATGTGCTAAAATGGTACAAAAGGAGTGGTTTTATGTATGGAAACAGACTGCGTTTATCCAGAAACAGAGCTAAATTGACATTACAGCAGGTTGCGGATAGAATGAACACGACCCACGCCACTATTTCACGATACGAAAACGAGAAGAACAAACCCGACCCCGAAACACTGGCGGCGCTCTGTTCTCTTTACAAGGTTTCAGCAAACTATATTTTAGGGCTGTCAAAAGACCTGCCCCATCCCAATGAAAATAATGAAAACTGACCGAACACAACCTGTTCGGTCAGTTTTTTTGATGCAAAAATGGCAGGTCTTTCGACCTGCCATAAAGCTTACAGTGCGTATTTGCTATCGTCGGGCTCTTTATTTCTGTTGTACCAACGACCTGTTGTAAAATCGGGCATTACAACGGGAGCGCTTCCCTTTGCAATTGACTCCTCGCTGAGCGCAGACACAGCCATATAGGTTGCGGTGTCGTAGACGTCAATAGGCGGCTCTGCAAATTTCTTAGCATATTCAGCAAATGCACTGAATACAAGATAGTCCATTCCGCCGTGTCCGCCCGAAGCATCATAGCCTCTCCAAAGCGGATGGAGATACTCTTCTTCATACTCCTTTGCGTTGTCCCAGAGTATTCTGCCGTTCCATTCGGCGTTGTTGTGTTTACCGTCTTCAAATATTGAATTGGTATCCTCAAAATAGGCACCCTTTGTGCCGTGGACGGTGTAATTTCTGCTATAGGCTCTGGGCAGGGTTGTATCAAGTCTTAAGGTTATTGTTTCTCCGTGGGCACACTTAATAACCGTTGTTACAACATCTGCCTGTTTGAACTCCTGATTATAAAGCTCGTGGTCAGGCTCGTACTTATTTACAATATACTCATGAAGTCCCTTTGCGCAGGAAGCTGTTGATGTAAGAGAAACTATTCTGTTTCCGTCATTTATTTTAAGAATCTTTCCAAGCGGAACAAGAGCGTGGGTGGGATAGTTGTCACAGTTGCGGCTTATATAATTGCGCAGACGGTAATGTCTTTTTTCCTTTCCGGTAGCGACCTCGCTTCTAAGGTCATGCGAATAACTGCCCTCGCAATGTACAACCTCTCCAAAGAATCCCTTTTCAGCCATATATTTAGTCATAAGCTCAGCCTTGCCGTAGCAGCAATTCTCAAGCATCATACATGGAACCTTGGTTCTCTCATATGTACGAACAAGACGCCAACAGTCTTCAATTGAGTATGCTCCGCCAACTTCAAGACCTACATAAATGCCCTTTTCCATAGCGGCACAGGCAACATTTATATGATCCTCCCAAGCGCAAGCAATGTATACTGCCTCAATATCCATATCCAGCAGCTCGTTATAGTCTGTTGTTGTAGCGGGACGCTTTCCTGTTTTCTCAAAAATAAGCTTGGCTGCCCTTTCATTTCTGTCTTCATAGACATCGCAAACTGCAACAACCTCGATCTTTTCGGTCATTCTCATAAGCTCAAGACTTATGATTCCGTAGCCTCTGCCTCCAAGACCGACAACTCCCAATTTTAATGTTTCGTTCATAATATTTTCTCCTTTTTACCATAAGTCATATTTAGACTCATTTTTCTTATTTCTACCCAGCCAACGACCGTTGGTAAAATCCGGCACTGCAACCGCTGCTCCGCCCAGCGCTATAGATTCTTCGGTAAGAGCGGTTATCGCCATATAGGTCGCAGTATCGTAAACATCTATAGGCGGCTCTCTGTTTTCAAGAGCGCACTCTATAAACGCACTGAGGACAAGATAATCCATACCGCCATGTGTACCCGAGCCGTCGTAGTTTTGCCAGAGAGGATGAAGATACTTTTCTTCATAGCTATCAGCATTTCCCCAAAGCTCTCTACGCTTATCCTTGCCCTCATAACCCTTATGCTCACCATCGAAGAAGAAGGAGTCTGTCTCCTCAAAATAAGAGCCCTTTGTTCCTCTTACTGTCATTGTACGGCTATATGAGCGAGGAAGGGTGGTATCAAGGGTAATAGACATTGTTTCCCCGTTTGCACATTTTATTATTGTAGAAACAACATCAGCCTGTTTAAACCTAAGCTTACTGTACTCGTGGTCGGCGCCGAACTCCTTAACAATATACTCATGAAGTCCTTTTGATGACGAAGCCATAGAACAGAGAGATACTATGCGGTTTCCGTTATTAACCTTAAGCACCTTGCCGAGTGGAACCAATTCATGCGTAGGATAGTTGTCACAACAACGGTTAATGTAGTTTCTGAGTCGATAATGTCTGTTTTCAATTCCGTGTGATATTTCACTGCGAAGGTCGTGCGAATAGCTTCCGACACAGTGAACCACTTCTCCGAACAGCCCGAGCCTCGCCATGTGGTAAAACATCATTTCACGCTTACCATAACATGCGTTTTCGAGCATCATGCAAGGAGTCTTTGTTCTCTCATATGTACGGACCAGCCTCCAACAGTCTTCTATTGAGTATGCTCCGCCCACCTCAAGACCTACATATATTCCCTTTTCCATCGCTGCACAGGCTATATTTATATGATCCTCCCAAGCGCACATAACGATTACCGCATCAATGTCCATATTGAGAAGCTCATTATAGTCTGTAGTCTTTGCCGGACGGTTCCCTGTCTTTTCGAAAACAAGCTTTGCTGCCTGTTCATTGCGGTCATCATAGTTATCACAGACTGCGACTATATCTATCTTATCGGTCATATTTATAAGCTCAAGCCTTAAAAGGCCGTAACCTCTCCCGCCGAGACCTATAATGCCTATTTTAAGTTTTTGGCTCATAAAATTCCCTCCTACATCATCTTCTGCTTGAAATATAACATATCCGATATTATAATGTAATATGAAATAAGCCAATTTTATATCAAAATCAGACATCTTTTTGAGGTGCTATATGAAAATAAGAAAATTTACCCCTATTCAGCGTATTTTAAGAGTTAAATCTCTGATTTCTTCCCTTTCTTCAAAGCGAGAACAAGACTTTTATTTTTCGGGAGAAATGCACGATTTTTGGGAAATTGTATACGTTGTTTCGGGAAGCGTTATGTGTACCGCAGACGAAAAGGTGTTCTCCCTCTCGGCAGGACAACTCGCTTTTCATAAGCCAATGGAATTCCATAGGATCTGGTCTGATGATGGTTCCCATCCACATATATGTAATATTTCCTTTGAGGCAGAGGGCGAAGGTATGCAGTTTTTCGAGGGAAAGGTTTTTTCCCTTGGTCCCGATATGGCAAAGCAACTTGAGGCACTGGTAAAGCAACTGGCCGAGGTTATCTCTGCCGCTAATTTTCTGGACTATGACCAAAAGCAGTTTTCCTATATTTCAAACAAGGCGGGGGTTGAGTTTGAAGTCTTTCTTTTTGCGCTATACGGGCAGGAGCAGCAAGACAGCGTTATAAAGGACCGTACCGAAGAACAGTATGAATATATTGTAAGTGTTTTAAACAGTCATTGCAACGAATCTCTTACCGTGAACGATATTGCTGAGCTATGTAATTTCAGCCCAAGCAATCTTAAGAGAATCTTCCATATGTACTCCGATATTGGCATTATGAGGTATTTCACATCAATAAAGATAAGACGGGCAATGCAACTGCTTTTAGAGGGTGAGACAATAGTTAAAATCAGTGATGATCTCGGCTTTTCAAGCCCCAGTTATTTTCACTCGGTCTTCAAAAAAGAGACAGGCCTCACCCCAAAAGAATATATAGCAAAAAACACACTTACATCTCAAAGATAAACATTTGGTTGATTTTTTGCCAGACATACGATATAATAATGTAAATTACCATATTGCACCGTCGTTACTTTAGGAAAAGAGGCGATTTTTTGGAAAAGGTTTTGAGGGCAGTCGGCCATTTTGACATCTGCGCCGACCCTGATTCTTGCGTTCCCTTTGGCGGCGGCCATATAAACGATACCTATATGTTTTCGTCAACCGCAAATGGTTGTGTGGAAAAATACATAATTCAAACCATTAACACAAATGTTTTCAAAAATCCTGAGCAGATAATGGACAACATAAGAATGGTCAGTGAACATCTGAAAACCCGTGTTAGTGATGACCGTAAAATTTTAAAGTTTATTTGCACCAAAAGCGGCAGGTATTATCATCCCGACCGTTATGGCAAGGTTTGGCGTCTGTACAGGTTCGTCGAAGCTATTTGTCTGGATTTTCCCGACTCTGAAAAGGATTTCTACGAATGTGGCTTCGCCTTCGGAGAATTTCAGAAAAATTTAAGCGACTTTCCCGCCGATAAGCTTTATGAAACTATACCCGATTTCCACAATACGCCAAAGCGTTTTAAGGATTTTCTGGCGGCAGTTGAGGCAGATCCTCTCGGAAGAGCCAAAAACGTCCGTGATGAAATAGAGTTTATCAAGGCGAGAGAGGACTTTTACGGTGTGTTGTACGAAAATTATAATGCCGGTAAGCTTCCTCTTCGAGTTACCCACAACGATACTAAATCCAACAATGTAATGCTCGACGCTGTAACCCGCAAGGCCCTTTGTGTTATCGATCTTGATACCATTATGCCGGGCTTCTCGGTTAACGATTTCGGAGACGCTATCCGTTTCGGCGCATCTACCGCAACAGAGGATGAAAAGGATTTATCCAAGGTTACATTAAGCCTTTCAATGTTCAAGGCATATGCCGACGGTTTCTTAAAGGGTTGTGACGGGCTTCTGTCAGATACCGAAATTGAGCTTTTGCCAGAAGGTGCAAAAATGATGACCATTGAATGTGGCATGCGTTTCCTTGCCGACTACATTTTAGGCGATACATATTTCAAAACCTCATATGAAGGCCAGAATCTTGACCGTTGCCGTACCCAATTGAAACTGGTTGCGGATATGGAAGACAAATGGAATGATATGAAACAGATTGTAAGAGAATATATAAAGTAACATATATAAGGGCTTCTTTGTTGAGCCCTTATTAGTTTGGGAGGTATATTATGGATTTCCACGCAACATTGGTCATTATGGCTGCAGGAATGGGAAGCCGTTTCGGAGGACTTAAACAAGCCGAGCCCGTAGGAAAAGACGGTCAGGCTATAGTTGACTATTCAGTTTATGATGCAGTTGAAGCAGGTTTCGATAAGGTTGTCTTTATAATAAAGAAGGCTATTGAAAAGGATTTTAAGGAACTGGTTGGAAAAAGAATAGAAAAAACCGTAAAGGTCGAGTATATTTTCCAGGAAACCGACAAGCTCCCCAATGGATATTCCTGTCCCGAGGAGCGTGTAAAGCCCTGGGGCACAGGTCACGCAATTCTTTGCTGTAAGGATACCGTAAAGGAACCGTTCGTTGTTATAAACGCCGACGATTACTACGGAAAGAGCTGTTTCAAAAGCGTTTATGAAGAGCTTAAGCGTCCGACAGACGACTACTGTATGGTTGGCTTCAAGCTTAAAAATACACTGACCGAAAACGGAACGGTATCCCGTGGAATCTGCTCGGTAAAGGACGGATATCTCACAGATGTCTGCGAGTACACAAAGATCAAGGATAACAAGTACTACGATGATAACGGAGAATATGCAGGAGAACTTGATCCCGAGGGACTTGTTTCAATGAATCTCTGGGGACTCAGGCCCGACATATTCGGTTATCTTGAGGAGGATTTTAAAAAGTTCCTGGACGCTCATATTAACGAGCCCAAAGCCGAGTTTTATATCCCCTTTGAGATTGACCGCCTTGTTAAAGACGGAATAAAGAAGGTAAAGGTGCTTTCAAGCTCTGACCGTTGGTACGGAGTTACCTACCGTGAGGATAAGCAAGGTGTGGTTGATGCGATAGCGAGAATGACGGCAGAAGGTCTGTATAAGTAATTAAAAAGTTAAAGCCGATGATTTAACCAAATCATCGGCTTTGTTTATTGTTTGAAAAGGTAACCGTAGTAATCGGTATCGAGTATCTTTGCAGATATCTGGAATTTGTTGTTGACAAGATTTTTATATGCATCAACATACTGCTTTTCTTCCTCGCTGTCTGCAAAGGGTATCTCGCCTTCAAAGAGGGTAAACTCCTTTGTGTTTGCATCATACCTGCCCTTCTCGGTTATGAAAGAGCGGTCAGAAAAAATCACAAGCTGATTTGAACTTGAAAGGATATCGCTGCCCATAAGCAGTCGTGAATCGTACTCAAAACCGAATAGGTTGAGCAAGGTAGGCAAAATATCAACCGAATAACAGTATTTGTCTATTGTCGGAGCATCGGTAGTTCCTTGGCAGTAAAGTATCAGATTGCTCTTGTAAAGCTCAAATGTGGTGTCGACCTCATGACCGAGCAGTTCACGCCAGACGGCGTAGGTATCTTCTCCATCCTGCTCGAGACCGTATGGATAATGGTCGGGGGTGATCATAATTACCGTCTTGTCGGCTATGCCCTCCTCATTAAGCCTTTCAAGCAGAGCTTCCATTGCCTTATCCAACTCAATATTACATGCATAATATGCCTTAAGGGTATCCGAACAGGTAAGATTTTCAACCGCCGACCAGTTCTTTGCCGCCATTTTATTTCCGATCTTTGTGTAGTTGAGGTGACCGCTTACGGTCATATAATATGCGTGGAAGGGCTCTGTACTCGATATATAGTCATCCATTGAGCCGTTTATCATCTCAAGGTCGGATTCAGGCCACTGCTTAACAACTCCTTCAAGTCCGCCGCCAAGGCCCTTGTATGTATAACCCATATTGGGGTGGGATATGTTTCTGTGATAATAGGTGTAGCTGTGGTTGTGATAGGCAAAGGTGTTTTTAACGCCAATGCTGTTAAACATATTGCCGAGACAAAAGGGCATATAATTGCTGCCCGAACGGTAAAAGCTCCATACTCCCGATTTGGGAATAAGGCCTGTACAGGCGGTGTATTCTCCGTCCGAGGTGGAGACCCCCCATATCGGAGTATAGAAGTTCTCAAATTTAAAGCCGTCCTGACTCATTTTATAAAGGGTGGGGGTAAGTACAGGGTCTACAGCGTAAGGAGAAAAGCCCTCCGCCGTAACCGTTATCAGATTATAACCCTTGTAGATGCCTGTATATTCATTTTTATTTGTGGGTTCTTTAGCGGCAAAATAAGAGTTAAGGGCTTTAAGGGTGTCATTCTCCTCTGACTCACTCAAAGCAGTGAAATCAATATTCATTATGTTGGGAGAGGTATCTGTCTCAGGTTCGGGTTCGGGCTCGGATTGACTTGGAATTTCCTCTGTTTCAAGCTCAAGTTCCTGTTCGATACCCAACAAATTATATTTAATATCCAAAACCTCGGTATAAAGCAGTCCGAACTCTCTTGCCGAAAGATTGGGATCAAAGGCTCCCGATTGTATACTGCTCACAGAAGGCATTGCCGATATAACAAAGGGTGCGGCAACACAAACCGCAAGAGCCGAGACAGCGGGGATTATAGCCTTTTTAGGTTTTCTTTCTTTATATGTAAGTTTTTTTGAAAACAAGAAAATAAAAACGCTTGGAAGACTGAGCAGAATCATTGCAGGTATGCCCTTTAAAACAGCAACAAGAGTGTTTTCAACCAAACCGCTCTGAATAATCTGGGCGGCACCTCCGGCCATAAAGGAAAAAACTATAAGATATTTTCCGAAAAATCCGTGATAAACGACCTGTGTTGCATAAATGACAAAGAAAATAATAAAGATTACCTTTGCGACAATGTTGCCTGACTTTTCTCCGACAAGCCTTACTATTGCCGACAATAAAAGGGCGGGTATGGCCGAAAAAGCGCAGATGCTCACAAGGCCCCAGCCAAAAAACAAATTAGCTGTAAATGCCCTTACAATAATTTCAATATAAACAAATGACAAAAAATAAAAAATCAAATTATTGATTTTAAAATCCAGCTGCTTTAAGTGCTTCAAATAACATCACCGAGACCTATTATATCACAAAGGCGCAAATAGGTCAATCTTGTCGTATATCAATGATTTTTGAAGGATATTTCAAAATCCAGTATGCGAATGCCCTCTTTTGTTATGCTGACCGCCGTCTGCTCCTTGCCAAAAGATATTCTGTGTATCTCCTCAAAGGACTCAAAAATTCCTAAAGTTACCAACGCTATACAGCCGAGAGCAACTGCGGTAACCGTCGCTGATCTTAAAAAAATCCTTATGTTCTCTTTTTTCTTTTTCATTTTTTTACCTCAATGTATTAAGTAAGCTCACTAGTGCGTTTCCAACAAGCTCGGCAGAGTATTCGGCTTCGCTGAGCAGATTTGACTCGGTTCCGATTTCCAGAAGCATGGAGCCTGTAGTCAGGCTTTCATTATAGTTTTTTGATGCCAACAGCATAGGCCTCGCAAGGCCTGGATACATCGCCTCTATGGTCTGATGAAATCTTGCGGCAAGACGGAAATTTTCTTTCCAATTAGGAAAGTTTTTAACCGTACCGCTTTGGCTTCCCATACAAAGCATTACCTGTGCCGCATCCCTGGAATTTATGGTTTTTACCGTTTTTACCCTGTCGGTATCATTAAGCGAAATAGAATCCCGATGAATATCTATTACAATCTTTATTGACGGATATTTCTTTAAATACTCTGTTATTGTCACTGCAGCACGGGAATAACTTGCGTTATATGAGGGGTTGTCGTGCTGTGTTGTATCGTGTATAACCCCTATACCCGCCTCTGTAAGCTTGTTTGCAACTATATCCCCTATTCTGATAACATTTTTAGTGTTATCATCGGTTCGTGTCAGGTCGGTAGAGGTATAATAATCCCTGTCCTCTGTCATATAACACTCGGTTCCGTGGGTGTGAAGTATCAATACTTCGGGCTCGGAGGATTTTTTTATTTTTATATTTACCCCTGATTTAAGCTCGGCCTTAAGGTCTACAGTCAGTCCTGAGTTGTTTTTTACATAAACATTATTATAGGAAAGCTTTGCAGAGTAAGGCGATATTGTCTGCTTTACTATCTTGCCGAGCGCAGTAGCCGAGGTTGAAACTTCTATAGCAGAGGAGGTCTGGTCGGACGAGGCTTCGTCTTGTGAAGAACTGCTCTCATTTATATTATCGTTGTCCGCTTGGCTGTTGTCACTGTCTACTGCTTGTTGCTCTTTGTTTTGGAATAGGCTTTCCGCTCCGATTTTATCAGATTTTAGCTCAAACATATCCGACATAAAATTATATCCCCCCTGCGCCGTAATAAAAAGCGCAAGAAGCAAGGTTATTATTACCGGAAAAGCGTCCGATAGCCTTCGCATACACTTCACCTCAAGTAAATGTATGCTAAATTAGTTTATATTAGACCCATTATATCGTCGATTGAAAGCCGACTCTGGAGGCAAAGATTTATTCCTACCGCAATAAGCTCGGCCGCCCTGTCGATCATCATATCTATTTCCTTTGGAGTTACTATCATATCGGGTATATCCGTTTTAATCTCGCCCCCTGCATCATAAAGCATTGTTTTTATATCAACTACGGTGGGTACTCCTATTGCAATAACCGGAATGCCAAGGCTCTGCTTGGTTATGCTCATTCTGGCATTTCCAACCCCTGCTCCCGGGCTTATTCCCGTATCGCTCATTTGAACAGTACAGCCAAGGCGTTCTAAGCTTCTTGCCGCCAGAGCGTCTATAACAATAACCGCACAGGGAGATATCCTGTCGACAGTGCCGAGTATTATTTCCCCCGTTTCAATTCCTGTCTGCCCTAAAACACCCGGCGCTAACACCGAGACAGGCATAAGGTCTGAAAGGCCAAGCTCGGATGCAAGTTCTCCCGTTATATGTCTTGTAGCTAGTATTTTTTCGGCCACCTTGGGGCCTAATGAATCGGGGGTTATTGAATCATTACCAAGCCCTGCCACAAGTACAGAATCCAGTCTTTCGGGCAAAAGCCTTTTCAGTTCCTTTGCAAGACATCCCACTGCCTGTCGGTCAAGTCCCGCATTCCTTGTAAAGCGTGGGACCGAAAGCGTTATATAAGAACCAATCGGTTTTTGAAGTCTTTTTTCTGCCTCACGGTCGAGTATTTTCATTCTGCTGACCGTAATGCTATCGATCTTTTCCTCTTCAATCGTGATTCCTTTTATGTTTTTGTTTTCTATTTCGGCCCTCTCTAAAGCCAAATCTGTCCTTACACTCATTCTTTTCCTCACTTTTAATAAAAACTTCTTGCATTTTCATAAATTGTGTGTTAATATACTAAATGCTTTAAATTATACCTTTAGGGAGGTGTCACGATGCCTAATATCAAATCCGCAAAGAAGCGTGTATTGGTAAGTGCTGCTAACTACGAGCGTAATAAGGCATACCGTTCAGGTCTTAAGACCGCTGTTAAAAAGGCAAATGTTGCTATTGAATCGGGTGCTGCAGACGCTGATGTTGCTGTAAAGGCTGCTGTTAAGAAGATCGATCAGGCTTGTGCTAAGGGAATTCTTCACAAGAATACTGCCGGCAGAAAGAAGTCGGCTCTTGTCAGCAAACTTAATAAAGCTCAGTAATTTGTTTAACAATATAACAGACTTCGCACTCATTTTGAGGGCGAAGTCTGTAGGAGCTTTATTACATAACTATCAAAGGTCTTCGGCGCCCATGTAATAGTGTGCGCCGATTCTTTATTTTATATACTAAAAACCGCAGTTTTAAAACTGCGGTTTTGTTTTAATCTTTATATTTTAAAGCCTCGGTAAATTTCTTGTTTTTGCCAAGCAAAGCAATCTGATTGTTTATTGAGGCTATGAGGTTTGAGCACTCGCTCATATACTCGGTTGCAGCTATGAATCTCTGCTCGTTTTTACCGATTGCGGCAGTGAGAACAGCAACTACTGCGGTAGAGGTTGCGTTATCTCCTGTGATAAACATATCTACCAGCATATCAACAAGCTTTTTTATTGCCTTTTTGTTGCCCGATTCCAAGGTGGCTCTTATCTCGGGTACAAAGTAGGTGGTCATAAAATCAAGGTAAAGATACTTGCCCTTTGCCACCGTTTCTTCCTTGTAGGTTCCCTTAAGACCGGGATATACCGCAAGAAGCTTTGAGGTAAGGGTTGTAACGGTAACCGCCTCTCCTTTTAGAGCAACAGGAAGTTCAACCGAAGCAGCGTTTGTCTTTCTGTTTGTCTTTACGCCGAGTTTTTTCTTTAAGGTATCGACAAAATCAATTCCGACCGAAGCTGCATCCTTTTCGAGCTGTGAATCGTCAAAAAGGTAGCTTGTCAGCAGAGCATATTCTCCGACCTTTTCATCTTCGATGTCAGCCATTAAAAGATTATATAACTGTTTTTGCTCGTCATATTCTATTTTGAGAGAATTTTTGCTGTTTGAAAAACAACCGTTTTCCTCTTTAAAGCCGTTTTCCTCGAAAAATGCAGTCATTTCGCCGATGACTGTACCGTAGTATCTGTTATCCAAAATATTCACTCCGTTTTTAAAGATATGATTATTCTACCATATATTCTGTAATTTGTCACGAAAAATAAATTATATCTGCCAATCTATCGGTTTTTGGCCTGTGGATATTAGCATCTCATTGCATTTTGAAAAGTGTTTACAGC
The DNA here is from genome assembly GCA_045537915.1 of Acutalibacteraceae bacterium. Classification (GTDB taxonomy): domain Bacteria; phylum Bacillota; class Clostridia; order Oscillospirales; family Acutalibacteraceae; genus SFWF01. The sequence continues at coordinate 7,969 of JAZSQK010000024.1, read as the reverse complement.
CGAAAAATCCGTTATATGCCGAAAGCGGACTCGGATGTACCGTTATCAGCTTTTTATGTATCGGATTTTTTATTATCTCGGCCTTGTTCCTCGCATTGGCTCCCCAGAGCAAAAAGACTATCGGGGTTTGCTTTTTATCAAGCTCGGCAATTACCCTGTCGGTAAACCTTTCCCAGCCCATACCCTTGTGGGAATTAGCAGACGCCTCCCTTACGGTCAGCACGGTGTTGAGCAACAGTACACCTTGCTCTGCCCATTTAGTCAGTTCCCCGTGTTCAGGAATCTTGAAACCGACATCACTTTCTAATTCTTTGAATATATTTTTAAGACTCGGCGGCGGTTCTACCCCTTTTTTTACCGAAAAGCAAAGTCCGTGTGCCTGTCCCGCACCGTGATATGGATCCTGACCGATAATTACCACCCTTGTTTTCTCAAAAGAGGAAGCCTTTAGTGCATTGAATATATCATTCATATCGGGATAAATTCTTCTAGTGGAATATTCATTTTTAAGAAATTCACGAAGTTCAAGATAATAGGGTTTTTCAAATTCGTCTTTAAGAATATTATCCCAATCGTTGCCAAGATGTACCATAGCATTCACTCCTTTCGAAAAGCCTCCCTTGCCTAAAGGGATGATTATAAGATAACTACATTCAAATCATACCAAAACCTTATGCATAATTCAAGACAAAGAAAAAGTTGCGGCATTTTTACCGCAACCTTTATTTTACTTGCTCGTATTATAAACCTTAAGTGTTGAACCACATGCTGGACAGTGTTCGCCATAATAAGGTCCGTTGTGTCCGCATTTTAGACACCAATAAGGAACATCTTTTGGCTCTTGTGCACAAAATGGACAAGGTGTTTCAGATATTAATTCCCCGCAGTCAGCACATTTCCACATGTGTTTAATTTCATTATTATCGTTACTTTCCTTTTTCTCTTCAATTATTTCTGTTGAATCTTCGTTTATGAAACTATACATAGCAATATTTGCAGATATTTTTGTGTTTTGCACAATACTTGCAAGTGAACCTATAAGTAAAGCTACTATATGATAAGTACAATACTGAAGAAAAGCGCCTATTGGCGCAGCCAATAATAACAATAAACTAACCCCGTCACTCCCTTCCGCAAAAACCAAACCCACAATCGCTAAAGCAACAGCAATTATAACTGCTGTTATCTTTCCTATTGTTTCAATCCACGATGCCCACGTCCATAAGTTTGATGATACAGGGTCTATCTGCCTACACTCGTTAATATTTTTCGGTACTGTTTCATAGTTTTGTTTGATAAACATATTATCCATTATTTTTCCTCCTAAAATTAAAAAAGTGTGTACAACCGAAGTCATACACACCGAAAAACGCATGGCTCCGATTGTCGCCAAACAAAATCTTTCGCACAAAACCAAGTATGCAAAATACGAGCATGCATTTTTACAAAAATAAAAATACACACTTAGTTTGTGCAAAAATATTAAGATTTTGTTTGGCAAAATCAGTATATCACACTGTTCAGTCTTTAGCAACATAAAATTAAAAAATCATTCGTTAATATTGTATTTTACAATAAAAAAAGTGAGAGCCGAGGTTTCCCTCAAGCTCCCACTAAAAAGGGGGGCAAAATTATAAAGCCTATTTTGAAATGAGTATCTTGTACTCGATAAAATGCTCGGTTTCCTTTTGCTCGGTTACGGCGTTATACCCCGTCTTGCGCATTGTTTCAACAATCTTTGTAAGTGAGTTTGCAAAGAGCCTTACATCGCTGACCGCACCCTTTCTCACAGGCTCGGGCTCGGGTTCGGGCTTTGGTTTTGGATGCAGTATCTCTTCTATATATCTCTCGGCTTCGGTCAGAGTCAGCTGCTGCGCAATAATAACATCAAGCGCCTCGCACCGCTTTTCTTCAGGTAATCTGAGCAGGGCTCTGGCATGACGTTCGGTAAGTCTTGCCGCTTCAAGACGGCTTCGAAGGCTCATATCAAGCCGTAAGAGTCTTATCTTATTTGAAAGGGTGGATTCAGCGATACCAAGCCTCTCGGCAACCTCTCCTCTGGTAAGCCCATAGACCGTAAGAAGTCGGTTTATTCCCTCTGCCTCTTCAAAAACAGATAAATCGCTTCGCTGAAGATTTTCTATTATAGTTATATAAGCGGCGCTAAGTCCGTCGGCCTGTCTTATGATACAGGGCACCTTTTTAAGACCTACAAGCTTTGCCGCACGGAGTCTTCTCTCCCCCGCAATAAGCTCATATTTTCCTCTGCTTTCAGGGCGTATAAGAAGCGGTTGTATTATACCGCTTGTCCGAATGCTTTCAGCAAGTTTTTCAAGCTCATACTCATCAAATCGTTTTCTTGGCTGTGACGGGCTCGGGAGTATGTCCGAAACTTTCACAAACATAAGTTTTGAATCCCTCAAAGGACCTCCTCCCTTCGATTTCAATTATAAAATATATTTATATTTTATGCTACAAAAAGCGTTCGACAAAATCAGACAAAAGCAAAAACAACCGCTGTCATATGAGCGGTTGTTTTGATATTTTTGCAGATATTCTGGGGTACTTTGGCGGAGTTTGCGATATCTTTTTTGTGATTATGAAACTTCTTACTTCCTCTCCTGTCAAAGTTTCCTGTTTTATATCGCCCTTATCCCCTCCGAGAATTGTCGAAGCCTTGATAGCCTCGGTCAATTCCTCCTTGGCAGAAGGACCTTTCATTGAGCAGAAAATTCCTCCCACCTTACACAGCGGCAGACAGTATTCATAAAGGGTATTAAGCCGAGCCACCGCCCTTGCGGTCACAAGGTCATACCTTTCCCTGTGGGCTGCGGCTTTACCTGCCTCCTCGGCTCTCATATGAACAGTTTCGGCTGAAAGCCCCAGTGCAGACAGCACCTCATTTAAGAAAACAAGCCGTTTGTTAAGTCCGTCAAGCAAGGTAAGCTTTATATCGGGGCGGAAGATTTTAAGCACCACTCCCGGAAATCCTGCCCCTGTGCCGACATCTATAACCTTGGCGCCTTGAGGAATTTGGACCTGCTTTAAAAGCAGAGCGCAATCAAGAAAATGCTTTATGACTATCCCCTCGGGGTCGGTTATGGCGGTAAGATTTATTTTCTCGTTCCACTCGACCAGCATATCGGCGTATTTACCCAAGCGTTCAAGAATGGTGTCGTCATAGGCTATCCCGTTTTTATCAAGGACCTCGGTCATAAGTTCAAATGGATAGTTCATAATTAAAAACTCCGTTTTTTAATTTATGAATAACGAATAGTAAATAATGAATAGTAAATGTGTGCTTCGCACGATTCAATAATTATTCATTATTCATTCTTAATTATTCATTTTATTCTTCATAAGCCAGATATTGAGCACCGAAACATCCGAAGGGCTGACGCCCGATATTCTCGATGCCTGACCGACACTCGTCGGTCGGACACGGTTCAGCTTTTCTCTCGCCTCAAGGCGCAGTCCGTCAATCAGGGAATAATCTATATCCTCGGGCAGTTTGCGGTTTTCAAGTCTTAACATTTCCTCGACCTGTGACTGCTGACGGGCAATATAGCCCTCATACTTTATCTCGGTTTCGGCCTTTTCGGCCACCTCAAAGGCAAGGTCGGGTCGGTCGGGGTCAAATTCTGCCAAATCAAAATAAGAAACCTCGGGACGCTTTATAAGCTCACTCATTTTTATGCCTGTAGAAAGGGGTGTTGTGCCAAGCTCTTCAAGCCTTTGGTTCAGTTTCTCGCTTGGCGCTACAGTAAGACGAGAAATCCTTTCTATTTCGGCTTCCTTTTGCGCCTTGCGGCAGAGGAACTTGTTATAGGTTTCATCGTCTATAAGCCCGATTTCGTGACCTGTCGGCATAAGACGCTCGTCGGCATTATCCTGTCGCAGAAGCAGTCGGTATTCGCTTCTTGAGGTCATCATTCTGTAGGGATCCTGACAGCCCTTTGTTACAAGGTCATCGATAAGTGTGCCGATATATGAAGATGCACGGGAAAGGACAACAGGCTCAAGACCGTTATTCTTTCTTGCGGCATTTATTCCTGCGAGTAATCCTTGAGCAGCCGCCTCCTCGTAACCCGAAGAGCCGTTAAACTGACCTGCTCCGTAAAGTCCCTCTAGGTTTTTAAATTCAAGGCTTGGTTTTAAGCAGATAGGGTCAACACAGTCATATTCAATAGCATATGCGTTTCGCATTATCTCGACATTTTCGAGTCCGGGGATTGAGTGGTAGATTTCTATCTGTACCTCCTCGGGCAGAGAAGATGACATGCCCTGAAGATACATTTCCTCGGTATCTGCGCCGCAGGGTTCGATAAATAACTGGTGGCGTTTTTTATCGGCAAAACGGACTATTTTATCCTCAATTGAGGGGCAGTACCTCGGTCCTACGCCCTCAATCACTCCCGAATAGAGAGGAGAACGGTGAAGATTGTCCAGAATTACCTGTTTGGTTTTATCATTGGTGTAACTTACGTGACAAACTACGGTGTTTTCTTTGACCTTTTCGGTTCGGTAGGAGAAAGGAACTACCCTTTCGTCCCCCTCTTGTACCTCTAGAGCAGAAAAATCTATGCTCGAGCGCAGTACTCGGGCAGGGGTTCCTGTTTTAAAACGGCGGAGGGGTATGCCAAGCTTAATAAGGGCATCCGACAGTCCTTCGGCGGCAAACATACCGTCGGGACCGCCGCTGTAATTTACCTCGCCGACAAAAATCCTTCCTGCAAGGAAGGTTCCCGTTGCAAGAATAACCGTTTTGGATATGTATTCCGCTCCCAGTCTGGTAACACAGTGCCAACCCTTTTCATCTTTAAAAAGGTCTGTGACCTCGGCCTGTTTTAAGAGCAGATTTTCCTGTTTTTCAACAGTATGCTTCATAAGGGCAGTATAAGCCTTTCGGTCTATCTGGGCACGAAGTGAATGTACCGCAGGGCCCTTGCCGAGATTGAGCATTCGGCTTTGCAGCATTGTTTTGTCTGCGGCAACACCCATCTCTCCGCCGAGGGCATCTATCTCTCGGACAAGATGTCCTTTGGCTGTACCACCTATAGAGGGATTACAGGGCAGATTACCTACCGAATCCAGATTTATAGCAAACATTACGGTTTTTTGACCGAGCCGGGCCGATGCCAGAGCCGCTTCAATTCCCGCATGTCCTGCGCCTATAACCGCAACGTCTATGTTTCCTGCAAAATAGTTCATTTCATCCTACTTTCCTACACAGAATCTTCTGAAAACCTCGTCGGCAACCTCGTTTGTAACACGTTTTCCGTCAAATGTATAAAGATAACCGAGGGCCTCATCGACACATACCGAAACAGCATCAACAGTATATCCGCCATTTAAAAGTACTGCCGCCTCATTCACGCAATCAAGCGCCTTATTCGCAAGGTCACGCTGACGCTCACTTAAAATTACCGCAGATGAGGAATCAATATCGGCTATGCCGACAAGTTTTTCTATTCCGGCTAACAGCTCGTCCTTACCCGTTCCCTCTTTAGCAGAAATTTTAACTACATTAAAGCCGTCAGGTATTTGAATAATGTCCGCCTTATCGGTCTTATTAACAAGCACAAGGCTGTTTTTATTCTTAATAAGAGAAAGTATCTCCTCGTCATCGCAGTCAAGCGGTGTTGTGGCGTCGAAAACCGCTAAAATAAGCTGTGCCGTTTCAATTCGTTGCTTTGCTCTTTCCACTCCGACCGATTCAACCATATCCTCAGAGGTGTGAATACCCGCCGTATCGGCAAGTACTAAAGTCAGTTTCCCGCATCTTACCCGTTCCTCAATAACATCTCGAGTGGTTCCCGCAATATCGGTAACTATTGAACGCTCTTCCCCCGAAAGCAGATTCATAAGGGTGCTTTTGCCGACATTTGGCTTTCCGACAATGGCGGTCTTTATTCCTTCCCGAATGATTTTTCCGCTGTCATAGGTAGAAAGCAGTTTATCCAGTATCTCTTTTGCTTCAGAGAGCAGTTTTCTAAAAGCCTCGGGCTGTAGCTCGGGCAAATCCTCATCGGGATAGTCGCTGTAGGCGGCAAAGTTTGCAGCGAGTGCTATAAGGGCGTTCTCGGCCCTTTCAATTTCTTTTGACACCTTTCCGCTCTTTGCGGCAAGGTTCATCTTAAGCTCCTGTTCGCTTCTAGCCGATATTAGTCCCATTACGCTTTCGGCCTCGGCAAGGTCCATTTTTCCGTTTAAAAAAGCTCTTCTTGTAAATTCTCCGGGTGCAGCAAGGGTTGCTCCCGCATCCAGCACGGCTCGAAGCACCGCCGACACGACAAAAGTTCCTCCGTGACAGGATATCTCAACAACATCCTCTCCCGTGTAGCTGTTCGGGGAACAAAAACGGGTTACGACAGCCTCATCCAGAAGTCCGTATTGATTGTAGATATGACCGAAAAGAGCAGAGTAACCCGAAAGGTCTGACACTGCTTTCCCATTTACATTTTTAAAAACCTTATCGGCAATCTCGGCAGATTTCTCTCCCGAAATTCGCACAACACCTATTCCACCCTTACCTAAAGGTGTAGAGATAGCAGCTATTGTCTTTTCAGCCATCGATTTACCGCCCTTTTACGATGATATTTTATCAATATATTTTACAATAATATATACTGCATTGTCAAGGGCAAAGGACAGCGGTAATGTGTCGGCGACGCTATGTAAATCACAGAACTTTCCCCTGTCTTACGATATGGCAAATCATTAAAAAAGACGGCGAATCGCCGTCTTAATTATTCAGTCAACACAGAGGAACCGTCCCCTTGTGTCTTGTGTGTCTTGTAATGCTAAACCCCTCTTTTGTCAAGACACAGAACCGTCCCCTGTCTTATCTGTCAATCATAGAACCGTCCCCTGATTGACTTCGTCTTTGGAAATTGTAAGAATATTACCGTTAGCGTCATAGGTATAGCTGTATGTGCCCTCTGCCGTGGTATAGGTGTCCACAAGGGCAGAGGTTGTACCGTTTAGTCAATCACAGAACCGTCCCCTGATTGAACATTGTCAATCACAGAACCGTCCCCTGATTGACCTGTCTTACCAGACACAGAACCGTCCCCTTGTGTCACCCTTGTGTCACTCCAAACATAAACATGTGCTTGTCGCAACAATATGTGCATTATCCGCCGATGAAAAAGAGAAAAAGCGCCATGATTCCTCATCATCTTCATTAGTTATAAAAATAATCCAACATAATCCTAAATCTAACCAAAGATCATTTTTATCACTCAACGCAACCCTCTTAACTTTAAATCCTGAAATGCAACTGGCTAGTGTAGTTGCTTTTTCAACAGGTGTGTCTTCAAAAAACAAATCACTTTTTCTCGTTTTATCTCTCCACATTACTTCAATATTGCAGACAGCATGTAACACATATTTTGATACCTTTGTAGATAGACCGTTAAAATCTATCGTGATAACATCCTGTCCAAAACCGAAGTCATACATATCCATATCAGGAGACTTGACAATGTAATTTATAGGTTGATTACAAAGCGTATCCTGCAGCTTACAAATGTAGAAGTTTCTTTCGTTTTTCATACTATTCATATCCCTCCTACCACTTTATGGGTCAATCACAGAACCGTCCCCTGATTGACCCCAGAACCGTCCCCTGATTGACCTTGACTTCACTTCCTATGAGACATAGAACCGTCCCCTGTCTTATGGTTTTGTAAGTAAATCAAACAATAAACACATAATAACACAATCAAGGGAATTGAAATTATTGTTCTAATAATATATGTTTTCCAATAACCATCATCCAGACCATCAATAAATAATGACATTACTTTGATAAAATCATATATTAGATATAGGAGTGACAAACTCGGCAAAACGATATGCTGCCGTCGAACAGAAAGTGTCGATAAGAACAATAATACGCAAATCAATATGCTAAAAAGAATTAGATAGTATCTCTCTTCCATAAAGGCAACAACTGCAAGTCGAA
>JAZSQK010000046.1:0-105699 GCA_045537915.1 Acutalibacteraceae bacterium | reverse complement strand
CGGCTGTTCCAGGTTGCGGCTGCCAGACCACCGCTTCCAGGTGGGGCGTTCGTCCGATTCTCCGCCCTTAGTCAAATACTTGGCAAGAGCCGCCAGACCATCCTTTTCAAAGCGCAGAACATCCGCCTTGACCTCCCCAAGACCCCAGAGCTTCGCAAGCTTGGCCCTAGTGATGCCACCCGTCAAGACAAGGTGGATATGGAGGCGGTTGTGCTTCTGTCCGTACTCCAGGACATATATGTACTTGGCATCCAGACCCAGGCGGGCATACTTCCTTTTGAGCCGACGGAGGAAGTTCTGGAGCAGCCGTTGGGCATCCTCCACCGATGTGGGGAGGTTGGCCTGGTCAAAGGTCAATGTGGCGAATAGGTCGGATGGGGTGAAATTTGTATGCAGCAGCCGACGAAGCCGCCCCTCTGTGTGCCGCTGATTGAGCCGCTGCTGAATCTCGGTTGTTGGCTTGCTCCGCTTCCCTCTTTTCTTTGAATGGGTATATACTGGATAGATAGTTACCTCCATATACTCCCCACAATAGTATTTCTTCTCTCTGTATCTTCTCTGCATATTGTTTCCTTTCCTATATGGTCATTGTGTTAATACCTTATACAAGCTCGGCATACGGGAAAGAAGTCTATCCCGTCGGCAAGAGTTTCGTATCTATAGTAGATGACGAAAAATCGGCTTTTGAGCAGCGGGGCAAACGCCGTAAAAGTGCCGTCAGGTATAAACCGCCGTAGGTGTCCTCGTAGTAATCAATGCTATTTTCAACCGTTTCAAAGCCGTTAAAATGTGTTTCGAGATATATTGCACTGTCGCCGTCCCTTTCACAGAACGCCAACATTTTACGGTGTGAAATCCGTCCGTCGTGTTCGGTGGTCGTAGGATTTTTAAGACTACGGCTACCACACCACCGCTTGAACGTCGGACGATCTTCTTCGTCCTCGTTCCCCTTGGTGAGATACACCGCAAGAGCCGTCAAGCCGTCCTGTTCAAAACGCAGACGGTCGGCAGAAACTATCCCCTGTCCCCAAAGTGCCGAAAGCTCGTCCCTGCTCAAGCCCTCACTTATAACGAGGTGCGCGTGCAGGCGGCGGTGTTCCTCACCGTATTCAAGGATATATATGTATCGAGGTTTAAGCCCTGCTTTTGCGTATCTGCGCTTTACTCGGCGCAAGTAGTTTTGTACCGCCCTTTGACAGTCGGCGACCGTTTCGGGTAGGCGGTCATCATCAAAGGTCAGCGTTATAAAAAGGTCTTTCGGGTTAAAATTTGTGTGCAAAAGCCTACGCAGACGGTCGGTGGCGTGTCGGCGGTTAAGTCGTTGTTGCACCTCACTTGTCGGCTTCTTCCTTTGGCTTCGTCCTCTCGTTTGGGTGTAAACAGGGTAAATTGCTACCTCTATGTAGTCCCCACAGATATATTTGCGCTCCCTGTATATTCTTTGCATTGTCTGTTTCCTTTCTGTTTGGTCGTTATGTTAATGCCTTTTACAAGCTCGGTAAAACCGAACAGTCGGCAAGGGTTAGTATAGAATTTATAAAATTATGAAAATATGATAGAGGAAATCTTTTTTTGAGGGAGAGCAAAAACGCCGTATTTTGAAAAATTTGCAAAAAAATAAACCTCGAAACCTTTAAGGCTTCGAAGTTCGTACTAAGCATAAAAAAATTACGCCCTATGAGATTTTTCATAAGGCGTAGTTTGATTAAAGTTTACTAATGATATCAGTTCTTTGGGCTTGGTATTCTTCCTCGGAAATCATACCGAAGTCAAGTTTATCTTTTAACAATCTCAATGATTGTTCGGGAGACATTTTTTCTGAATTTTTCTTTTCGTGTTCAGGGGAAGGGGTTAATATAGCAGGTATTCTATTATTCATAGCGAACAAAAACAAAGAAATATAAAATGATATTGTTCCTAAAATACTACACGGTGAAGTAATTAGATAAATATAAAGTTCACTTCTCAAATAATACTCAATGTTTGAAAATATGCTTATAATAGAAAGAACACAAAGTAAGAAACTAATGGAAAAGGCAATTATTGTAAAAGATTTTTTAGAAAATCCTTTTAATGCACTTATTGTTGCTAATACAAATGGAGCAATAATAAATAGATTTGATATTAAGTCTGCAAAATAAAAACCATATCCCATTATTAGATTTCTAATAATGCTATATATTGGAGCAAAAGCTATTAAACCGAAAACGATTGGCACACAAATGGTGGCTTTGAAATCTTTATGGAACTTAAAGGTATAAACTAAAAATAATACTATTGGTGCTAATGCAATAATTAAAGAAATTAACGATACAAAAGGTGGAAAACTGATATTCATTTCATATTCGCCATAATTGTAATCATAATTTACAAAATATGTAATGCTGCTTATAATTCTAAACACCAAAGCAATGATTGATAAAATAATGATAGGAGTTTTAAGTTTAAATTTTACTTTTGAATTCATACCAATTACTCCTTGTCGTTTTTAGAAATTGCTTGTTGATATTCTTCTTCAGTAATCAAACCTTGAGAGCGAAGTTTTTCAATTTTGCTAATTCTTTCGTAGTCAACTTTTGATTGAGCTTCAGACTTTCTTTCGCCGCCATAAGTGTTTCGAGCGATATCGCAAGTCTTGTCAATGAGTTCACCGAAACCATAGAGTAACCAAGAAGATACCCAAGCAACGATAGGACCTACTACCATTACAAGCAAACCAACAGGAATCATATCATCGTCAGAAGCCATAAGGGCAATTCCCGTAATTACTGCCGCGATTGCTTCAACAATAAATGTTGCTTTTGCTAAACCTTTAATTTTACCGCCAATGTTGTCATACATAGTGATGACCTCCTCTAAAAAATAATAAAAAAGTGCGTCCCATTGAGAGACGCACCGAAAAATGCTTCCCTCAATGTTGCTACACATCTGCACAAAGTCAGGGAGAGAGAATACATTTTTACCAAATAGTATTCCCCCAACAATGTGCCTATTCAGATGTGTAGCCCTTACAGTATAACACAAAACCTCAAAATTATCAATGGGTTTATGATTTTTTGTCAAATAAAAGAGAACGACCGCTTCCTTTATTGGAAACGGTCGTTAAATCTGTCATATTCAAAGCTTTAGGTGATTTCTTTAAAAGTAGTACGTTGGTAGTATGAAATGCAAAAAATCCTTGCATTTCGTGGCATAAGGTTGCATAGCTTGGGCTGTTCAATTCTTGCCGTGGCAGACGAACATTACCTTTTTCATTCGCTTGGAATAACTCCTTTTCTTTTCATTTTTCTTGCGAAATATACCACAGGGGTATCAAGCAGACTGGTAAAGACATATATCACATAACTAGACAGGATAATAGAAATAAATGTTTTTGTATCATACATGCCGAAAAAGGCGATTGTATTGAATAATACGGTATTTACTATCTGCGAAACAAGGGTTGAGCCGTTGTTTCGAAGCCAGAGAAACCGCCATTTATCGCCCCATTTTTTCTCGGTAAATTCCCACCATTTATGATAGAGGAAAACATCTAACCTCTGGGAAACAGCGTATCCGATAAGAGAGGCAAAAAGCAACCTTGGGGTAGTGCTGAAGATTGCCGAAAGGGGAGCCGATGCCCAATCGTTCGGACTTGGGTTGAAAAGAAACCAGGACTGAGTAATAATCACCATTGTAACTGCAGTTAGAATCCCAATATTAACTGCACGGTTAGCGTATTTTTTGCCCTCATTTTCACTTAATATATCGGTAATAAGGTATGTAGAGGCAAAAAGTACATTGCCGAGAGTCTGTTCCATACCAAAGGCATTGACTAAAATGAGCACCTCAATGTTTGCAAGTATGGTAGCAATTACCGTAAACGCAAAAAGACCTGTTCTACCGAAAAAACGGTAGAAAAAAAGCACTCCCGAAAAGATAACAACAAGGGATAAAATCAGCAACAATTCATTCATAAAAAATTCTCCTTAGTTTTGTTTTAAGGCTGCTGAGAGCCGAACCCATTACGGTTTCAATCGCCGACTTTTCCCTTTTTCTTGCGTTTATTTACTGCAGGCGACAGCCTTGCGGTAAATAAACGCTTCGCCCCTTGAAAAAGTCGGCGGATAGAAACTCTATGACCTGATAAATTATTATTTAACAGGCGTGATGTGTTCGCTTCTCAGCAGCCTAAGACAGGATGGTTTCGAACTGTCTATTATTATAAAGTCAAGAAGCAGTATTTTTAGTTTTGCCGATTCTCTCGACAAGTCCGACAAGCTGTCCTGACAGAATAACTGAGATAAGTGAAAAAACGATTTTGCTTATAGGTATATAAGAAAGGGATAACCCCAGCACTAAAATATCGCCAAGCAGGTAAACCCACTCGATTTTTATTTTAAGCAGCCTTGACAGGCTCATGGCAAGTGCATCATCTCCCGTGGGTGCGCCGCCCACACGAACGCAAAGCCCGACACCGACACCGACGAATACGGCGCCGAGAAGACTTGCAACAAGGGGATAATCTGCAATCTGCGGCCAGACAGGCTCAAACTGTTCGCATATTTTATAGGTTATTGAAAAACCAAGCGCACAGACCGCCGAATAGCAAAGAAAATCCTTGCCGAGTGCTCGAAAGCCGATTATGTAGAAGAGAAGATTGAATATAAAGCCCGATAAGGCAGGGGAGATGTCAAACCAATGCTCAAGTAAAAGGGTGAGTCCAAGGGCTCCACCCTCTGTAACGTTTGAAACAGAATGGATATTGTAAAGCCCAAAGGCAAGTATTGCGCTTCCAAGCAGAGCAATGACACAGCGTCTGATTTTAATGTTTTTAAACAAGCTAAAACCTCATTTTCAGTCAAATGCAAGGCCGAAATAGTTCGGCGGATCAATTTTGCTAAAAGGACAAAATGCGGCAAAGGGAACGGTATGACCGTGGGTTCTGAAAAAGCCTTTATCGCAACCTAAGGAACTCACAATTTCTCCGTTTTTTTCGCAGTTTCCGAGAAACTCGGATACAAAAAGTTTATTCCCCTCAATTCGACAGCAAAAAATAAATCCGTCGCCCTCATAAAAGTCTAAAAAGCAGGAGGCAAAATCAAGGTTTTCTCCCTCTTGTATTATGGATGAATCAGGCAGATAGCCGAGCCTTAACAGAGCATATCTCTCCTCGGTTATAGGCTTAAGGTTAGTGCAGTAGCCATCGGTCTTATCACATTCAAATTGATTTATATAACAAAGCTCGGTGTAACCGAATTTGGCATAAAAGTCAAAAAGCCCCCTGCTTGACGGGACAAGTATTGCGCCGCAGTATCCTGAATTTTTAAGATGAAAATTCAACTGTGTCATAAGAAACGAGCATATTCCAAGACCTCTGAAGGCAGAACCGGTTGCAACGGCATAAATATATGCCGTTTTTTCACCTTTATATTTGCAATCAAACCAATATAGATTGGCAAGTAATCTATTGCCGTCGAATGCGCAAAGGCACCTTTCAGGACTAAAGGCAGTTCTGAAAAATGAATCAATAAATTCGTCAGTGTCCGAGAAAACAGCCTTCCATAGTGCCTTCAGCTGAGCAACATCCTCTGCTTTAGGACGCTTTATACTAATTTCCAATAACATCCTCCTTAAGAGTGGCGACCCACTTTTCAACCTGAAATAAGGGACGGTAGCTTTGCTTGGCCTTGCGAAGCCCCTCAAGCCCCATATCTTCCTCTCGGTCTAAAAAACGTATCTCGGGATATTTTTGTCCTATATATTTTGCAAACTCATTGTTTATAACGGCATAGGCTCCGTCAAAACCCCAGACCGCCTTTTCAAAATGAACGTCAAAGGTATCGGTATAAAAACGGCTACCCACCGTAAATGCAAGGATATCCTCGCCGTTTTTCAAAACAAGACCCTCGGCACCGAGAGCCTCATAGTTTTCAAAAAGACGCTCTATCGCAATCCGTTCCATAGCAAAATCACTGTCCGGACGCTGACATTCACGCTCATTAAACCAATTTTCTGCCATTTGCTTTACCTCTCGGCAGTTGTTTTCATTTATCGGCAGGGCCGTGTAATCGGGATACTCCTGTTTAAATCGGTTTATAAAGTTTCTTTTTGAGTGATATTTTTTACCGCTAAGCTCCGAAAGAGCATCTATAGAGTAAATATAATCATATGAGCCGATATTGGTTCTATATTCAAATAAATCGGGAAAGTTTTTTTCAAGAAAAAGCTTGTCCTCGGGCATAAGACCGTTGATACAGCAGGGGACTTGGCGTTCTTTGGAATCCTCAATGATCATCTTAATTGCCGATAACCTGTCGCCCTTTCCAAGAGGAAATGAATAGCAAGTAAATCGGCCAAAATGGGATAAAAGCACAAGACAGTCGCAAACGATCGCAAGACTTTGCTGCCCCCATAAAAAGACATTTGCAAAAGAAAGCTCACAACCACGGTGAGCGTTTTTCCAGAGATATTGCTCATAGAGCTTTCGGTCGTCGGCACTGACCGGTATGAAGTCAATCATAAAAACTCCTAAACCTAAAATCTTTTTTGTTATTATACCCCTTTTTCTTCATTATTGCAAGACTGGCTGACAGCAGTTTTCAAGCAAAAAATTAAAACAGGCCTGAAATAATTCAAGCCTGTTTTTTTAAGGCGATATTGTTATTTTAATATCTCCCGTATCGGTCTCAAGTTCGCACTTTCCGCCACTAACCGTTTTTGGCAGATCAATACGACCTGTGTCGGTCTGGGCAAAAAAGACCTTTTCGGAAAGCAGATTTCCCGTAATATCTCCCGTATCGGTCTTAATTGCAATTTCCAAGGCATCGCAGTCGGTTAGTCTTACATCTCCGGTTGTTCTCTCAATAGAAAACCTTTCGGTTGCAAACACATTTTTTAGTGCCATATCGCCCGTATCTCCGCTTGATATAAAGCTTTTACACTGGGTATCGGTCAAGCCCACCTTGCCTGTAGATACATTTATACTTATATCTTCCGCACAAGCAAGGTTAGAAGCGGTAATTCTTCCTGTTGAAGCGGTAAGATTAAAGGTGTTTGCAGAGGCGTTTCGGGCAAGAATATCGCCGGTACTGGTTTTAACTTTAATCTGCTCTGAAGCAGAGGCTTCAAAATCAACATCGCCGGTACTTAAAGAGATATCAATATCGGTAAATTTAAATTCCTTTGGTAATGTAACATCTCCGGTATCTCCTTTAATAGAGAGCAGAGAGTATTCCTCTTTTGGCAGATAAATCGTTATCTTTGGAGAACCAAAGCTTATTCCTATGTAATCATACCAAGATTTGTCATCAACCGTTTTAATAACAAGTGTGTCTCCTTCGGTCGCAACTGAATGCTTTGATTTTTCTTGCTCATAGCATTCTACCTTGCATTCTTCATCATCTGATAATAAAAACTTTATGTCGGCGGTTTCTGTAATTATAGAAAGGTTGTTAAAATCCTCGCTCATCTCATAGGTGTTGGTTTCATATTTTACAGTACAAAGACTTAAAAAATCCCATTTTAACCTTGTCATTATTCCCAAAAAAATTATACACCCAACCAAAACGAGAGAAGCTGCTATAATAAGCCATATTTTAGTTTTCTTATTCATTGCACCCTCTCCTTTTTGAAAAAAAGTTTTTTATCCATAATGTAAATTTCTTTGTGAGAATTAAAATGCCTTTCGTTGCGGTCCTGCAGCCAAAGAACATAAAAATTGAAAGTCCTGCACAGATAAGCCCAGCGCTAATCACAGCAATCCCCGAGGGAATACTGCCGCCAAAAATAAATAAAACTCCCGAAGCCAAACCGCCAACCGAACAGCCCACTAATGAGGCAAAAACAGCCCAGAGGGAAATAATTACAGCCCACAATGAAATGTAAACGGCAAGTATTACGGCAACCAGGGCGATAGCCAACGAAAACCACACAGGAAAGCCGAGTATTATAAGTATAATGCTTATTATATTTGTCTTTTTACTTGACGGTTTTTCGATAATAATGTTTTCCACAGTTTCGTCACAAAGAAGCTGCGATACTGTAGTATCAAGCTCTTTGGCTATTCTGATAAGCATATCGGAATCGGGAAGAGAAAGGCCGTTTTCCCATTTCGAAACGGTCTGTCGCACAACCGAGAGTCTGTTTGCAAACTCCTCTTGTGACAAACCCTTTTCGCATCGAAGTGACTTGATTTTATCGCAGAGCATATAACAACCTCGCTTTCTATATACACCATGTAAATCATTATACTCCGCAATGCCACCATATTCAAGCAACGGAAATTAACATATATAAAAACGGCACCAAATCGTTTGACTTGGCACCACCTAAAAACCATATATATGTTAAAAGGCAACCTCAAATATTCTCAAGGAGTACACCTTTCTCATTCTCTCGTTTTTCATAGTAAGGGGAAAGTGTTAGTTAATTTGTGTATATTAGGTAAATATATCTCCGACAGAAAGGCAGAAACGATATGGATATTCGTCTGGGATATTAGTCAAAGAAACAACTCTAAGAGTATCGTTTGAAAGCAATTCAAACTCGATTTGTCCTTGCACATCTGGATCGTCAAGAGTAATAACAATATGGTTGTCAGATACGGCTTTTTGTATTTGTATCGGATATCCGTCAATATATACAAAATATCGCTTATCGTCATAAATAAAAGCAAGCGGAAGGTTGGGTGGAAAATAAGAACTTGGTGTCGGATCTCCGTCGAGATATATACCGTCCATATACTTGTTGTTAGAAAGGTTAATTTGTGATAAAAACAAAACAGGGGGTCTTTCTTGACTCGATGATTTAAAAGGATTATCTATTAATTTTCTGAAATGATAGGTCCTGTTCTTTAATAATGTAGGAGATACAGGAACAACCTGCTTGCACCATTTACAAGTAGTGCCGCTTACAACGTGGTCGACCTTATTTCCGTCAGTCTTCTTGCAAATTGAGCAAGTTTTTGGTGCTTTGCAGGTAGCTTCTGCCCATTTGTGTCCAAGAACCTTGCCATCTGTTGCGCCGCAAGAACACTTCTTGAGTTCGGTACATGTAGTGGCAGAAAAAGAGTGGGTGTGTTCAATAATATCACTATTATCTGTTTTGGATGATACATTGACATCAGTTGCTTTATCAATAGATGATGCTTCGGTATCACTTTGGGTGTTGTTAGTGGTTTGATTTTCATTTATATTTTCGAAAGCATTAGAAGATATTTCTTCCTTGTTGCCGCATGCAGAAAAAGCGAAAACAATGCTTAATACTAATACTATAGACAACACTCTTTTCATTTACGTTTCCCCTTTGCATCAAATTTTTCTAGAAATACCATTATTAGTATAGCATAGCACTTCTTGCTTGTCTACTTATAATTAAACCCGACCTAGTGAAAAGCTAGGTCGGGTTTTGATTTCGCAAGTTTTAAAAAAGTTATTAGTTTAGAGTTATGAATTCGCTATTGCGAATGTTATGATATGATTATTTCTTGCGAAATAATCATAGTTGAGTTTTGCAAAGCAAAACTCATTCCCACTCGATCGTACCGATTGGCTTTGGTGTAAGGTCGAGAAGGACTCGATTGATGCCCTCAACCTCGTGGGTAATTCTGTCGGTAATATGATGGAGGAGAGGATAGGGGATCTCCTCAATGGTAGCGCTCATAGCGTCGGTTGTGTTTACTGCTCGGATGATTGCGGGCCAGCCTTCATACCGGCTTTCGTCCTTAACGCCAACGCTCTTAATGTCGGGAATAACGACAAAATACTGCCATACCTTACCTGCAAGACCGTTTTTATCAAACTCTTCACGAAGAATTGCGTCGGCTTCACGAAGGGCATTGAGTCTGTCACGTGTAATCGCACCAAGGCAGCGTACGCCGAGTCCGGGACCGGGGAAGGGCTGACGATATACCATAGCGTGAGGAAGACCGAGCGCCTCGCCGACAACCCTTACTTCATCCTTAAAGAGAAGCTTGATAGGCTCAACGAGCTCAAACTTAAGATCTTCGGGAAGTCCGCCGACATTGTGATGTGACTTAACCGCCTTTTTACCCTCTGCCGCCTTTATGCTCTCTAAAATGTCGGGATAAATGGTGCCTTGAGCCAGAAAATCAATGTCGTCAAGCTTTCTTGCCTCATCGGCGAAAACCTCTATAAATTCCTTGCCGATTATCTTTCTCTTTCTTTCGGGGTCGGATACCCCATCGAGAAGATTTAAAAAGCGGTCGGTAGCATCGACATAGATAAGGTTGGCATCGAGCTCACCCTCAAAGAGCTTAATAACATTTGCGGATTCGTCCTTGCGCATCAGACCGTGGTTAACGTGAACGCAAACGAGCTGTTTGCCGATAGCCTTGATAAGAAGAGCGGCAACCACAGAAGAATCAACTCCACCCGAAAGGGCGAGGAGAACCTTCTTATCTCCTACCTGCGCTCTGACCTGGTTTATCTGTTCCTCAATAAAGGCGTTTGCAAGTTCAAAGGTGGTAATTCTTTTCATATTGTCCGGTCTGACATTAGAACTCATATAACTTCCTCCGCATTAAACACAAAAAATTTTATACATAGATTATATTATATATGTTTCTCCAAATCAATTATTTTTTTCAAAAAAACAAACTGTTTTTATAAAAATTTTTTGTATAGATTACATAATTGCGCAGAGCATAAGCATTTCTCTGATATCGGCATAGATTTTCATATAGTCTTCTATCGGCAAGGGGTTTTGGCCTTTGCCGATTTCGACCGTAAAGGCAGGGCGGTCGAACTCCTTAATAAACCAGTCTTTAAAGCCGCCGCCTATAGCAAGGCCTTCGGGCTGTTCAAGGGTATATCCCGAGGATGCCGCCATTATTTCTGCCATACGCTCACTTCGTTTAGGGACTGTATTTCCCGAAGGTGCATAGATAACCTCGCCTTGAGAATGAAATGCTATAGCGTGTCTGATGGGCGTAGTTCGGCAAAGATTGCAAACTGCCGCCGTTTCAGGCTCACTTTCGGCAGAATATCCGCCAAAACGACTGCGTGACGGACCGTATATTCCTGAGTTTTTTTCACGCTCCCTGAGGTTTTGCCAGTCAGCATCAAAGTTGTGGTTGATGTCAACCCCTCTTGCGTTGGCATTGTAATGAGCAAAATCTCCGTTGCAGATTTTACGGATGAATCGGCTTGAATTGGTAGCCGCCGAACCAAAACGGCTTATGTCACAACCGTCGGGATTAACACAGGGGATAACGATAAGCCCCCTGCCGTACATAGCCTTTCGCACGTTCAGTCCCTCGATAACACCGTCGTTTTTAAGAGCTATACAAAGCTCCTCACAAAAACGCAGAAGAAGGGTGGAGGTTATATGTTCGCTTCCGTGAAATCCTCCGGCAAAAAGTACATATTCATTTGCTCTGCCGAATTTTACGGCGCATATCTCTTTGCCCATCACGCTTTTTCCGACAGATGAGCATTTTATAAAGGGAAAATCTTTGCTGAGCTTATCCAGTTTTTTTATGCAGTCAAAATATCCGAAAGGGGAAAATTCTTCAGAAATCATAAAACCATCCTTAAATATAGCGTTTTATAAATTATATTGATTAAGGACTTTTAATATGTTAGTATAATAAAAAAAGAACAGGAGTTACACTATGAAATTTGAGAGAATATATCTATCGGAGGATAATAAAGTGACCCTCGACTGTTACATTTATGAAAAATCTCCCGAGCTTCCCTTTCGGGAGAAAAGAGCGGCGGTGGTAGTTTGTCCCGGAGGAGGATATAAAATCTGTTCCGACAGAGAGGCCGACAGCATTGCTATGAGTTATGCTGCGGCGGGTTTCCATACCTTTGTTCTTCGGTATTCTCTTGAAAAAGAAGCGGCCTACCCAAGACCGCTTACCGAACTCAGCCGAGTAATGAAGCTTATCAGAGATAATGCGGAGGATTGGGGAATTATTGAGAATAACATAGCCGTTTGCGGATTTTCAGCAGGAGGTCACCTTGCCGCATCACTCGGGGTACATTGGAGTGAAGATGAGATTCAAAAACTGGCAGATTGCAAAGGGGAGGAAAACAAACCCGATGCCCTTATTCTTGCATATCCTGTTATCTCAACCTCATGGATAGAAAATAGCCAAAGTCTTGAAAGAATCATAGGCGACAGAGATTATGATAAGGCCTATAAGGATTTAAACCTTCATACCTGTGTTAATGAGAAGACACCGCCCACATTCCTTTGCCATACCTTCAGCGATACGAGTGTTCCTGTAGCAGACTCAATAAAATTTGCCGAGGCTTTAAATCAAAAGGATATTCCCTTTGAGCTTCATATCTGGCCAAACGGCAGACACGGGCTGTCGTTAGCGACCGAAGATGTCTGCGCAGACGGCGGAGATGCCGACTTTGCAGGTTGGTTCAATCTTTCTGTAAAATGGCTCAAAAGATATTTCGCAAACCCTGATGAGTGCAAAAATGCACTGCCTAACAAGGCTAAATATTCGAGTAAATTATAAAAAGTATAATACAATAAACCGACGGGTTATGCCCGTCGGTTTATTGCTTGTGATAGGGTATTAAAAAAGAAAGGAGTAAAAAATGAAAATTAAATATGGTCGGGAGAAACATTGTGAGAACTGAAAAGAGCGGAAATCTTTTTCTTTATAGCAGAAAAAACACGTTTTTCAGTATCGGCAAAACGATTCTCATTAAAAAGGCCGAATATAATAAAAGCGGCAATAGCAATCTCAAATAAACTTGTAATAACAAAACCTGTTTCCATAAGTGTTATCCTCCTTGAGAACATCTGTTCTTGTTTGATTTTATTATAACGAACATTTGTTCGGTTGTCAAGTGTTTTTTCAAAAATTTTTATTTTTCGACAAAATTCGTCACTTGACTATGACTTGATTATATATACTGATATGTCCAAAAGTTCGGACAGTGCGAAATAAATTTATATTTTTTCAAAAAACAACCCAACCGAAAATAGTGTCGGTTGGGTTGCTTCTGCATACTGTATTTAAAACAAATAATTGGATATCTGTGCCAGTTGCTCAAGGGTTAGCTGTTCACTTCTGACTGTTTCGGGAAGTCCGGCAGCAGCAAGTGCTTGTCTGATATCCTCCTTGGATATTCCCATAGTTGCCGAAACAGTGTTAACAAGAGTTTTTCTCCTTTGAGCAAAACAAGCCTTTACAAAGAAAAAGAATTTTGACTCGTTCTTGAGCTCTATAGGAGCCTCTTTGCGTATTTTAAGGGTTATTACCGCACTGTCAACATTTGGCGGCGGCATAAAGGAATCTCTTCCGACACCAAAAAGGATTTTAGGCTCAGCGTAATATGCAACGGCAACCGTAACGGCTCCCGATTCACGACTGCCAACCTTTGCGCAAAGGCGTTCGGCCGCCTCTTTTTGAACCATAACCGTAATATTGTCTATAGGTAATTTTGATTCGAGCAGATGCATAATTATTGGAGAGGTAATATAGTAGGGGAGATTAGCGCAGACCGAAACTCTTTTACAATCCGCAAACCGTTCCTTTATAATAGCTTCAAGGTCGAGTTTCATAGCGTCTCCGAAAATGACCTCGATATTTTCTCTGCCCGATAAGGATTTTTCAAGCACAGGCTCAAGCTTTGTATCCAACTCGATAG
Organism: Acutalibacteraceae bacterium; assembly: GCA_045537915.1. Taxonomy (GTDB): domain Bacteria; phylum Bacillota; class Clostridia; order Oscillospirales; family Acutalibacteraceae; genus SFWF01. The sequence continues at coordinate 92,080 of JAZSQK010000046.1, read as the reverse complement.
CCACAACTCTTTTTGCAATTTTTGAAAGCTCAAGGGTAAGCACACCTGCCCCGGGACCTATTTCAAGGACCCCTGTATCATTATCACAGGCGGTTTGCGCCATTCTGGGACAGACCGAGGGGTCAACAAGAAAATTCTGACCAAAGGATTTTTTGAGATTAAAGCCCTCTGATTCGAGCAGTTTTTTAAGGGTATTATAATCGGCAAGATTCATTATTTTTCTCCAAGCTGTGTAAGAAGTTTTTTAAGGGTTGTGTCCAGAGAGGTTTCTCCGATACTTAGACAAAACATCATATCTGAAAAGGCTGAAAGTCGGGCAAGAGCCGCTTTAGAAGGAGCGGATTCGGCACAAAGGGCAGCTGCGAGAAATTTTGTTTTACCGTCAGACAGGGCAGAATAAACCGCCATATCCACAGCATCAAGGCTATAGCCGTCGGAAAACTTTACGTAGTGGCCGGTATAGATTTTTCCATCCCTAGAGAGCAGAGCAAAACCGCACCTTGAGCCATCAGCACAAAAAGAGTTCAACATCTCATCCTTTGCTCTGGTTTTAAGCTCGGCAAAATTAGTCAGCAAGAGGATACCTCCTTTGATTTTCTCCTGTTAATTATACAACATTACCGTATAGTTTTTCAACACCCACTTACTTGTACGCCACTCACGTACATTTCCTTATTTTTTACAAAAAATGTTCTCCTGTGGCATAATATTTCATAAAATTTTATATTTTGGCACCTATTGACAAACTCAAAATTTAGGTATAAAATGATTTTATTATTTTTGTTTATTCTCTAAGGAGGAATACATATGTTAAAAAATGAATATTTAAAGAAGGTTTACGCCGACGCTGAAAAGCGCAATCCTAATGAGCCCGAGTTTTTACAGGCTGTAATGGAGGTTCTTACCTCTCTTGAGCCGGTAATCGAGCAGGATCCTAAATTTGAAAAGGCAGGCGTAATCGAGCGTATGGTAGAGCCCGAGCGTCAGATAGTTTTCCGTGTTCCCTGGGTTGACGATAACGGCAAAGTTCAGGTAAACCGTGGTTTCAGAGTTCAGTTCAACTCTGCTATCGGACCTTACAAGGGCGGTATCCGTTTTGCTCCCAATGTAAACGCTTCTATCATGAAGTTCCTCGGCTTTGAGCAGACCTTCAAGAACAGCCTTACAGGTCTTCCTATGGGCGGCGGTAAGGGCGGCGCTGACTTCGACCCCAACGGTCGCAGTGACAACGAGATTATGCGCTTCTGCCAGAGCTTTATGACCGAGCTTTCAAAGCACATCGGTGCTGATACCGACGTTCCCGCTGGTGACCTCGGCGTAGGCGCTCGTGAAATCGGTTATATGTACGGCCAGTACAAGAGACTCCGCAACGAGTTTACAGGTGTTCTCACAGGTAAGGGACGCTCCTTTGGCGGTTCTCTCATCCGTCCCGAAGCAACAGGCTTCGGCGCAGTTTATTACACTGTAGAAATGCTTAAGACCTTTGGTGAGAGCATTGAGGGCAAAACCTTTGCGGTTTCGGGCTTCGGTAACGTTGCTTGGGGTACCGTTAAGAAGATTACCGAGCTTGGCGGTAAGGTTCTTACCATCTCGGGTCCTGACGGATACATTTATGACAAGGACGGCGTTTCCACCGAGGAGAAGATTAACTTCATGCTCGAAATGAGAGCTTCGGGTCGTAACAAGGTTCAGGATTATGCTGATAAGTTTGGCGTAGAGTTCTTCGCAGGACAGAAGCCCTGGGGAGTTAAGGCAGATATCCTTATGCCCTGCGCTACTCAGAACGAGGTTGGAATGGCCGAGGCAGAGCAGATTGTTGCCAACGGTATCAAATATTATGTTGAGGTTTCCAACATGCCCACACGTAACGAGGCTATGGCATACCTTAAGGATAACGGCGTAGTTGTTGCTCCCGCTAAGGCAGTAAACGCCGGCGGCGTTGCAGTTTCTGGCCTTGAGATGAGCCAGAACTCTATGCGCTACAGCTGGACTGCCGAAGAGGTTGATGCAAAGCTCCATCAGATTATGGAAGGCATCTACAAGGCATCCTGGGATGCAGCCAAGAAGTACGGTATGGAAGGCGACCTTGTAGCAGGTGCAAATATTGCAGGATTTGAAAAGGTTGCAGAGGCTATGATCGCCCAAGGCGTTTGCTAAAAGTCGATTGGTAAAATTGGCGCAGAACACAAGAAAAATTACGACCCACATTTTTGTGGGTCGTTTTTTCTTGCTAACCGTTTTTCTTGCACCCACTGTTAAATTATATTTTTTATAAAAACCGATGTCACAATGGTAAGAAATTATGGTTAATATGTCACTTTACAGATTTTTGCGGTGTTGATAAAATATATTTTGTCGACTTTTTTGGAGAAGAGATGTATTTCGTGACAAATTTTTATTTAAAACCTAAATTTTTTTCGGTTATTAGAGGTTATTCAAAGCAGCAGTTTTTAAAGGATTTAGTGGCGGGAATTATCGTTGCGATAATAGCCTTGCCGCTTTCGATTGCACTGGCTCTTGCCTCGGGGGTTGAACCCGCCTGTGGAATATACACCGCTATTGCGGCGGGATTTGCTGTGGCGCTTTTTGGCGGAAGCAGAATTCAGATTGCGGGTCCGACAGCTGCTTTTGCAACCATTGTTGCGGGAATTGTTGCGGCGCAGGGCATGGACGGACTGTTCATAGCAACCGTTTTGGCGGGTGTTATACTTATTCTTATGGGCGTCTTCAAGCTCGGTTCGCTTATCAGATTTATACCGAACACTATAACCGTCGGTTTTACTTCAGGAATAGCGGTAACCATACTTATCGGTCAGATAAAAGACTTTTTGGGACTTACATATGCCGAGGGAGTAAAGCCTATTGAAACAATTGAGAAGCTTGAGGCAAATATCCACTTTATAGCCTCGTTCAGTTGGCAATCCTTGGTTGTTGGTGCTGTTTGCCTTATAATACTGATAGTTTATCCTAAATTTGAAAAGAGGGTACCGCCCTCACTTATAGCAGTTATTGTTGGGGCGTTACTTGTTGGGCTTATTCCCACGCTTAATGACGGAGTTAAAACAATCGGAGAGCTGTACACCATTCCGACAGGACTTCCAAAGGTAGATTTTCTGAGTATGGATTTCAGCCTTGCAAAAATAATCGAGCTGATACCCGACGCCGTAACCATCGCTATACTGGCTGCAATAGAGTCGCTTCTGTCCTGTGTAGTTGCCGATAATATGATAAACTCAAAGCACAATTCCAACGCCGAGCTTGTAGGACAGGGAATAGGAAATATTGCATCGGTCCTCTTTGGCGGAATTCCCGCTACAGGAGCGATTGCAAGAACCTCTGCAAACGCAAAAAACGGAGGCACAACCCCCGTTGCCGCAATGGTTCACTCGGTTGTGCTGTTGCTTGTTTTGCTCTTTTTAATGCCTCTGGCAGAGCTTATTCCGATGCCTGCAATCGCCGCAATACTTTTTATGGTGGCATATAATATGAGTGAATACAAAAGGTTTGCCAATATTTTAAAAACAAAGAACTTCGCTGATATTGCGGTGCTTGTGGTAACCTTTGTGTTGACGGTTGTTTTTGACCTGGTTGTCGCAATCGTTGTGGGAATGATACTGCATCTGAGCATACTTTTAATCAAAAAGCTTTGCTGTAATAAAAAACAATAATTTCAAACGGACTTGTGCACTCGAAAGGCAAAAGTCCGTTTTGTTTTAACATAAAGTACAAGCGAGGGTTAGTATTATGTATAAAAAAGGGGAGATAGCTTTGAAATACATAATCATAACAAAAAAACAGATAACAATTTTTGTTTCCTGTATAGTGACAGGGCTTTTTGCAATAGCCTGTTCGGTCGGCGTTTTTGCAAATGTAAACCGTAAACTGCCTATCTACTGTGTAGAAACTGAGAAAAAACAGGTGGCGCTGTCCTTTGATGCCGCCTGGGGCAACGACGACACTGGGCAGCTTATTGATACTCTGGCGCAGTATAACGCCAAAGCGACCTTTTTTGTAGTCGGCGCATGGGTGGATAAATATCCCGAATCGGTAAAGCAGCTTCACGATGCGGGACACCAGATAATGAACCATTCCAACACCCACCCGAATATGCCCGCCTTAAGCAGCGCCCAAAAGCTCGACGAGCTCGATTCCTGCAATAAAAAGATAGCCGAAATAACCGGCGTTACGCCAAGCCTTTTCCGCCCACCCTATGGTGACTATGACAACGCCACCATCGAAGCCTGTGATTCACTTAATATGTATACAATACAGTGGGATGTTGATTCTCTTGACTGGAAAGAGAATGCCACACCTGAAAGCATTTGCAAAAGGGTGACGAGTAAAGTCAAAAACGGCTCGATTGTGCTTTTCCATAACGATGCCGAGTTCACACCCACAGCACTGCCGAGGATTCTCGAAACCCTTAAAAATGAGGGTTATGAATTTGTATTTATAAATGACCTGATTTACAAGGAAAACTACGAAATAAAGCACGATGGAACACAGTGCAAAATATCATAACAAAAAAGACGGCGAATTTCGCCGTCTTAATTTATATTTCCAAAAGACGCAGAACTGTCCACTGTGTTCTCCTAGGTTAACCTCTGTATTATGTGTTTTAAGAAATTTCTTCAAATGCTATACAACCACATTCACACCGTTCTATTGAAGACAAAACTTTTTTCCCACAATACTTACACTTTTTTGTTTGTGGTGTTTCAATGCCGTTTTCACTTGTAATATCAGTGTTTTCTTCAATTTTATCTTCACTATTTGTAGTATCTTTTTGAGCTTTAGATATGTAATATCGAGTATATATTATAGCGGCAACTATTCCTAAAATAACAACATAAATTGTCCAATAGGGAGCCATCATTTCTTCGGCATAATAACTACCGTAATAACTTTCATAAGATTTTTGATTTCCAAGTAAACTAAAAAGTGTAATTGCAGCACCTATTGAATACCATACCCAAGAATGTAACCTTTTTGCAAATATTATTGCAAGTATCGAAAAAATTAACAAAATTGCAAAATAACTTGCATAAAATACAATATTATAAAGAAAATCCAATTCTATCTCCCCTTAATCCTTAAAAAGTATTGATTTTTTATGTTATACCATATTAATACAAAATGCACAAGCCCTTATTAAAATATTACTTTTGTATCGTATGTTGATTCTCTTGACTGGAAAGAGAATGCCACACCCGACAGTATTTATAAAAAGGTAACCAGCAAGGTTAAAAACGGCTCGATTGTGCTTTTCCATAACGATGCCGACCATACACCCACAGCACTGCCGAGGATTCTCGAAACACTTAAAAATGAGGGTTATGAATTTGTATTTATAAACGACCTTATTTACAAGGAAAACTACGAAATCAAGCACGACGGAACGCAATGCAAAACATCTGAATAGATGTTTTGCAATGAATTAAATCCTGTGGATTTATTAATTGTGCTTTCAGCACATGAATTGTTGCCTTGCAACATGAATTGCGCTGCGGCGCATTATGGATTTAATTCAAATCATTAAAAAAGACGATGCCCAGTAGCATCGTCTTAATTTGTATTCTAAAGGATAGCCATTCGGCAGATAACTCTTTTGGGTCAGACAGATTATTCTTCGTCAGAATTTTCAAGGGCATAAAAAGTGCCGTTGTAAAAACTCTTTTGGTAGTTGCTGGGGGATACACCGATTTTATTTTTGAAAAGGCGTGAAAAATAGTGTACGGTGGCAAAACCCAGGTGTTCTGAAATCTGGGTTACATTCATTTCTCCCACACGGAGAAGCCGCTTGGCTTCTTCCAACTTCATATGAATGTGAAATTGTAAAACACCGCACTCGTGCAGTTCTCTGAACATTTGCTTGAGCTTGGAGGTGCCGATATTGTTATCTTTGGCAATTCGCTCTACGGTCAGGGTGTCACAAAGATGGCTATGAAGGTAATTAATGATTTGCACACATTCGGCAGAATGCTTGGAACTGAGCTTGGAATTTTCTATCACATGCTCTTTTTCTAGTTTTAGAATAAACGCTTCAAATTCTTTTTTGATGATTTCCAGCTCCAATGGAGAGACATTTTCACCGGTGTAGATCTTATATGTATCGTTTATTACTTCCTTTAAACGAAAGGTTTCGGTAATGAGGTCGAAAAAGCTTTCATACTCTTTCTGTAATTCCTTGCTTAAGGTGAGCACGCGGTCATAAAGTCCACGGATTTTTTTGTCTTCCAATTTCATACTTATAATAAGTAGGTTGGAATCCGAGGGGGCATCTCCGCCGTGAAAAGAGAGCGGTGCGTAGATTATCATCTGCCCGGCTGTCAAGCGGTAGTGATGACCGTTAAGTGAAAGGTTGTTGGTGCCGCTTTTTACATAACAAATTTCCGGAAAGTCGTGCGCTTCGCCCGACGAGAGTTCGTGATGGAACTGCACATCCAGCACCGAAACGATTTCGTTTACCGATATGGTGCTGCGGACAATCAGACCTCTGATTTTGGAATCACTCATAAAATCCCTCTTTTCACCCCGAATGTGCAAAAAACACATTCAAATCGTGTAAATACAAACGAAAAAACACTTGTTATACTGTGATTAGTGCAAAAACATTATTGCACGGAAATTGACAGTTGTCAAGGAGGAACAAGTATTATGGAAAAATTTAAACTTGGTTTAATTGGTTGCGGCGGAATGATGAGTCAGCATCTCAGAGGCGTAGATATGCTTCCCATGGTTGAAATCGTCAGCGTGTGCGATATCATCCCCGAGCGTGCACAAAGGGTTGCAGATAGCCTTGAAAACTCACCCAAGGTATATACAAACTATTGTGACATGGTGGATGATGTTGACGGCGTATTGGTTGCCCTGCCTCACGATTTACACTTTGCATGCGGTATGTTCTTTGCTGAGCACAACAAGCACATCCTTATGGAGAAGCCTATGTGCAATTCTGAAAGAGAGTGCCTCCGTCTTATCGAGGCTTGCGAGGAGCGTAACCTCACTCTTATGTGCGCATACCCTGTACCTTATCTTGTAGGAATAGAAAAACTTAAGGAATATCTGGATTCCGGCGATTTTGGTAAGATCATTCAGATGTCTGTCTGGACGGAGCAGCTCACCGGTGCAGACGGTAAATTCGGTACACCTGAGGATTGGGGAATGACTGCCCGTCTCGGCGGCGGACAGCTCTTCAGCCACGGCTGTCACTACATTGATTTACTGCTTCACTTCCTCGGTAATCCCACCTGGGGCGCTCACGTAGGAACTAACGTTGGTACTCCTTGGATGGATCGTGAGGGTACCTCTGCAGTAGTTATGAAATTCGAAAACGGTGCAGTTGGATATCACGGCGCTACTTGGGGTGCAAGAGGCACCCGTATGGGATATGACTTCCAGGTACAGACCGAAAAGGGTATGCTGGAGTATGACCATACAGGCGGTGAAATCCGTTATTACAGCGACAGCCCGATACATATCCCCGGTCATGAGACAGAGCCGGGCAAATTCCAGGTGTTAGTTAGCAATATCGACAACTCCAAGCAGACACATCGTGAGATTATCCACTTTGTAGATTGCGTACGCACTGGTAAGGAGCCTCTTACCAGCGGCCGTAAAGCACTTCAGAGCCTTCGCGTAATTTGGAAACTTTATCAAGCAGAAGACACCAACACCCTGGCTGATCTCCACGGTTTAGGCCTTGAAAACGCCTAATATTCAGGTTCGGCTATAGAATAATAAAAAACACCGACGGCATATCTTTTGAACTTTTCGAAAGATGTGCCGTCGGTTCCTTTTTTACATAATAATTAGGGCAACAGTCGTTAGCATAAGGTCTGCTGCGACAGCTGTTTTTGAGGTCTATGCTCTGTTAATAAGGGGTTTATATTGGCAAGTTTCAATGGTTAAAGGTGGGCCTCTCGCTTATATTCAAATTTATTTGGTTGGTTACATTACAACATGTCAAGGTTACATTTAGCAATTCTAATTCTTGCTTATCTACTGTAGAATGAAAATTGAAACAAAGCGGTAGGTAAACCGATAATCCCGTGATGGCGGATAACCGATTTACTATCCGCAGTGTGATGTTGAAAGGCGAATATAAAGATTGGAGAGTATTTGTATGAACACACATTTAACCAACATAAACTATATCAGCGTGGTAAAGAACACCGGCAATGAGTGGAGCCTTTTATATAAGGATATAGATTTAGATGAAGCTCCCTCACGTGCAATTTTACGGGTGCAGTCTGCTGAGGTATGCGGAATTTTTGTAAATGATGAGTTTGTAGAGGCTACCACAGGTCGTTCCGCAGAGCGTGTTGTGTGCGTCGAGATAACCTCCCGCCTACATGTCGGCAAAAACCGTCTGGCCCTCAAGGTCGGCCCTAAATATTTCCAAAGAATGGCTAACTGGGAACGCAGCCTCCGTGGCAATTGGTTCAGCATCGTGGCAGCAGAGTTATTACTGCAAACCTCTGCAGGTGAGCAGCAGATTGTTACCGATGAAAGCTGGCAGTGCGAAGCAGAAGACGAAAAGCCTACCGCTACCGTTAGCTATCAGGTAACGCGGGCAGAGTACGACCGTCTGTGGAAACAGGCTTATCTTTGGTCTGAAGCTCTCCCCACCGCAGCACCGGTAGCTCTGCTTGAAACTGTAGGAGAGGAATATGAAACCTATCGTCTGCAGGGAACAGCCAAAATGGCAAAACCGGAAAAGGTGCTAGAAAATACCGCTCGGGATATGGACGGCGGATGGCTTCTCTCTTGGGAGGGACAGGAAGTGCAGCCTGCTTTACTGTTTGATTTCGGTCGTCTGGAGGTAGGATATCTTCGTCTTAAGTATCGCGCTGAGGCGGATGCTACCTTGGATTTAGCCTTTGACTATTCCGAGCACATGAGAGATTTCCATCCTGAGCTTGTCGACCCCAACGCTAAGGATGATTTCACCAGTACTGCACCTTGGAGTCAGATGTGCTTTGAAAAGCTTAAAATGACCGTCACCCTTAAAAAAGGAGAAACGGTATATCTCAATATTCACCGTAGAGCTGCACATTACATCCAAGTTGCTCTAGCTCAAAATTCACCGTCGGTTTGGATTGAGAGTGTTGAAGTTTGTCGTTGTCTTGCTCCTGCTCATACACACGGTTGGTTCCACTGCGAGAACGACCGCCTTAACGAAATGTGGGAAATAGGCAAATATACTTTGCAAGTAAATAAGCATCAAGAATATGAAAGCTGTCCCCGTCAAGAAATGAGATATTTCTCCGGAGACGGTACGATGGACGCTTTCATTGACTACTATACTTTCGGCGATTGGAAAATGATAGACACCTCCCTCAGCCTTCATTATGAGGAAGGCGGTGCAGGTCTTACCGACAACGAATTCTTTAATAAAAATGTAGGACTGTGGGACTTTAGAGCGTGGCGTATTCTTTCGGCATACTACAACTATTTCTACACCGCAAACAACGACTTTTTGAAGCGTCATTATGCCGAATTAACAGTTGTTCTTGGCTGGTTGATTCAGCGCATGAATAACAATAATCTTATTTATCAGATTCCATCACGCGATACACTCGGCTTTGATACCGGCGGCGAATGGACGGACTCTCCCTATCGTTTGGGTGAAAAGCCCCATTTGAACGCCCTTTTGTATAAGAGCCTTCTTTGCATGGCTGAGCTTGGCGAGATTATGGGAGATGAGCGCGTGTCCTATTGGCGCGAGCTTGCAGATAAAGTTAAAAAAGCTATTAACGAGAGATTGTGGAGTGAAAAGGAACAGGCTTACGTCGACACCTTCAACACTTCCTATATTCCTCAGGACGGAAATGCTTTAGCGGTACTGTTCGGCATAGCCGAAGGCGAGCGCGCCAAAGCTGCACTTGAGACCCTTAAAAACAGAAACTGGTCGCCCTACGGTTCGGGTATTTTCAGTACCGATTGTGACGATCAAAGACACGCTCACCAGTTTAATCCCATGTTCTGCGGTTTTGAAATTGAAGCGCGTTTCCGCTTCGGAGATTCTGCAGACGCTATGGATCTGATTCATCGTTTCTGGGGAGGCCAAATGGATAAGGGCGCAAAGACCTTCTGGGAATACGTTCCCGACTCTGCAACAGACCGTTGGTCGGGAACGGCTCACGCCTGGGGTGGTGCATGCGCGTATTTGCTAAGCGCCTTTGTACTTGGCGTCCGTCCTGCCGCACCGGGCTATGAGCGTCTGTTATTTGCTCCCTGCGGCGAATGTGAAGATATACGCGGCGTAGTTCCCACCGTTAAGGGACCTGTGGGCGTCAGAGGCGAAAAGAAGGGCGACGTATGGCAGTACACCATCGCCTTGCCCGAAGGTTTAGAGATGGACACTAAGTTACCTGATGGTGCAGAACTTATCGTTAAACGCTACTAATTGCGCAATCTGCTGATAACACTCAAAAGAGGGAGAAATCGCTATGAACCGCTTTGACACAATCCTTCATACCACCCCTGTCGTGACTCCTTTGCCCGACTTTGCTCCGCGCTCTTTGGGAGACGGAAAAAACAGTTTTGAACATATAGAGGCAATTGCCTATGAAGGAGCCACATATAACGGCAAAAAAACAAAGCTTTTTGCTTATATAGGATTTCCTGAAAACGCCGAAAAACAGCCCGTTCCCGCAATAGTGCTGGTACACGGCGGCAACGGACACGCCTTTGCCGAATGGGTAAAAATGTGGAATGACCGTGGCTATGCCGCAATCGCTATGGACAATACCGGATTTTTTCCCACTGAAGAGGGAAAGGGCTTTGCCGGTCACGGAATCAACGATTCGACATTGTGGCATCATGGACTATGGGGTGATTTAGTCGAGGAGGGCTACACCGACGCTCCTACCAACGACGAAATGAACACAGCAGAAATGCCCATTACCGAGCAATGGATGTACCACGCTGTCGCCTCCACCATACTGGCCCATAACATCTTATTGGCAGATGATAGGGTAGATAAGGAACGTATCGGTATTACAGGCATTTCCTGGGGAGGCGTAATTACCTCTCTGGCTATCGGCTACGATACACGTTACGCTTTTGCAATACCCGTGTACGGCTCTGGCTATCTGGAAGAGTGTCACGGTTGGATAAGAAACTGCTTCAGTCATGAATTAACTAAAAAGAATTGGTCGGCAGCCGACCGTTTTGACAGGGTGAAAATACCGGTTTTTTGGGTTTGCTTTCCCGACGATCAAGCTTTCTCGGTTAATTCCAACAGTCGTTCCTACGAAGACACAAAAAATGCAGGAGCACTGTTCCTTATGCTGCAGAATATGGAACACGATCATTGTTGGGGCTGGGCTCCGCCTGAAATCGGCTTGTTTGCCAATAGCATAGCGAAGGGCGAGCCTTCCTTTACCCGTCCTGTAACCGAGCCTGAAGGACGACAATTCTCCTTTATTATCAAGCCTGCGGCAGATGCTACCGCCGTTACCGCCCGTATAGCATACATCACTGCCCCTCTTTCCTATTCTATAAAAGAGGGCGAATATGTTCCGACTATTGACCAAAAATGGCAGTTCGCACCATGTGAAGTACAGGGTGATACCGTTCAGGGCTCCCTGCCCGATGAAGCGGTTAATTACTATGTTGAGCTATCTACCGCCACACCTCGAGGTACTTTGCGTACCACCACTCGCTTTGTAGAAAAAATATAAATCTCATCTGCCGGGTATGAGAAAAGACAGCGGCTCTCAAGTTTCGCAGTGAAGCTCGAGAGCCGCTTGTTTTTTTGTTTTTTGCCCATTGCATGAGGATAAAAAACCAGGATTTTTAGCGTTTTATAAAGGAAAAATCGGTAATTTTTGGAATAATTTGAATAAATTTTATTACTTTATTCCATATATTTCCTTGTAGCATTTGTAAATATTTGGTTCCTTTTTTGACATAACGAAAAAGGCGATAAATACTAGCATAAAGACGGTAACAAAAGGTGTCGTAACAGTTGTTTTATGCTATGTTAATAAAGGGTTTGTGTTGAAAAGTCAAATTCATTAAAGGCACTTTTATCGGTTGCGTTCAAATTCATTAGATTGGTTACATTATAACATGTCAAGGTTACATTTAGCAATTCTCTTTTTTGTGTACATGTTGTAAGATAAGATAAAATGGCGGCGAAAATCTATGCTATTTTACCAGTAGTTTCAGCATTTCAGCTCATTGCTCTTTGTTTAGACGAAAACGTATGTGAGGAAAATAACACATGGAGTTAAACGGGCAAGCAAATGAGATGATTGAAGTATTTTAATTTCGCAGAGATTTCTCGAAAATGTAATACAGCACGGGTTTATCCACAAAACATTAGCAATTTATATGCAAAACGAGCAAAGGGAGATAAAGTGTATGAAAAAAATACTGAGCATTTTTTTGGCAGCTTTGGTGTCGGTTACCATGCTGTTCGGACAATTATCCGTTTTTGCTGAGGCTTCCGGATGTATTGAACTGGGGAATTTTAACGATAATGCCTGGAAGGATACGGGAATTGGGTCTCAGCTTTCTGTAAACGCATACAATTTTACTCCTTCAAAGGATTGGATGGTAGCGGTAGGCTATACCGTTGCTGAAGCGGGTACATATGACCTGTCCGGCTCGGTGCTGATTGATGCTACCACCGTAGAAGGCGTGGCAGAAAATGCCAATGTCTTTGATTTTATGATTTTTGAGAGAAAGAGCAATACCATGGTTTATCCGGCGGCTAAATCTGAATTCTTTAACATTCAGAACACCGCTCTCAATCGACTGGCTGTTACTCCTTTCTCAGCAGAGTATAACGCACAAGCAGGGGATGAGTTCATCGTTTTGGTGCGTAACAACCTGGAAAACAAAACTCCTTCTCTGCAGGTTGTGCTCGACGTATATCGCATGGAAGGAGAAGAGCGGAAATGGAAGGCCTCCAACTACGGCGGCTTTTCCGATACTCAAGGCGCCAATGGTTGGCGGTATTACAAGGTGGCCGAAAAAGACTTCGCAATGCCTGTTGTTTCTAAAACAGCAGTAGCGGAAATTACCGATGGCTTTGTGGAGTGCAAGTATTTCAAGGATCCTTGGTGGTATGTAAATGCTCAGGGCGCAAATAACGCCAATTCTCCTTTCAATGGTATAGCTATAGGTCCGTACACACAGTCCTCTGCGCCCGGATACATGGTAGCCCGTGGGTTTACAGTGCAAGAGGATGGCCCAGTATCCTTCTCGGGTACGGTTATGCTGGACATAAATGCTTATATGGGCGTGCCGGAAGATGCCGACGCTGTCGGTTTCATGGTTATCGAAAAGAACAGTAATATGGTGCTCTACCCGTCGGACAAAGCCGATTTTGTTGTGTATAAAAACACAGAGGAGAACCGCACACTGCCCGTTTCTGTCAGCGGCAGCTTTGAGGCTAAGCAGGGAGATGAAATCTTGTTCATCACCCGTAATGAAACCTCTGCTCAACGTCCCAGCATGCAGGTAATGATGAGTGTCTACGCCAACAAAGACGGAGTATCCCAACTGGTAGGCAAAACTCACGAAGCGTTTTCGGGCGAGCAGGGTAAAAACAACTGGCGTTATTATTACGCATCCAGCTCTACCTTCAAAACGCCGACAATGCCTGCAAAAGAAATTTTCAATGCTGCTGCCCATTATGACAAGGACAGTAAAGCGTGGGTCGCTTCTCAGGCTGCTTTAACCGACAAGGTTATTTCCTCCTTTGGAGCGTCGGTAACGGCTGAATCGGTTACGGCTACTGCAAAAGCCGCTACCGCTATCGGCTACAAGGCGCCCAAGAGCGGAAATGTCGATTTCAGTTTTTCTCACGAGGCCCTGTCTGATGCTGCAGTGGGCTTTTCGGTTGTAAAAAAAGCTACCTTTGAACGTGTCTACCCCGCCGATGCGCCTTATAAAAAGCTACAGGGCGGTAAAGAAACCCTTTCCGGTTCCTTTAAAGTAACTCGTGGAGATGAATATCTGTTTATTTTCACGGTGTTGGACAACAGTGAAAAAGCAACGGTTCCTCTGACCTTAAAGGTGGGAGGCGAGGCTTTGGCAAATAAACTCTCCGACAATAATGACGGCGAGCCATTCCGCTATTACTTTGCTCCTACTGTCTCTGTTTATGAAGAGATATTTAAAGAGAAAATGGCTGAGTCGCCGTATATGGCCGATGATGCGGCAGGTATCCGGGATGTTACTTTTGATATGTCGGAGGTCACCTATTTTGACGAAGAAAACTGGAGATGGACTGTAGGCGACCCCAAGACCTCATTTGAAAGCACTGCAGATCCCGCCTTTATGGCTGTACATGCAGGAGGCGGTTTGTTCTGTAACCAAAATTACAGTATGATTAGAACCTACACGGTTCAAACCGACTGTACCCTCAACATAAACGGTAATCTGTTAACCGAGGTGCCGGAATGGCTGGGACTGCCTTCAAATGATTCTCGGTTGGATTATATGATTTGTAACAGCAAGGGACAGATTGTTTACCCGACCGATCAGATGGGCTTCTTCACATTCCGTCCGTCAGAAGCATCGGTAGATAATCCCCTTACGGTGAACGTGAACGTTAAGATGAAGGCAGGAGAATCCCTGTATTTTATCGGTCGCAACCGTACGGATAAGACTTATGTCATTCTGTATAATTACTATGTCTTAACCGAAAACCCCGACGATACTACCCAGACTCCTATTGTGGTAGATTTAGCCGGCAGCTTAACCGACAAGCAGGGACAGGACGGTTGGAGATATTGTTATACGACCAACAATTCTTTCCGCTTTGTTACCGGCACAGTTTTAGATAAGCCGGCAGAAATCGTTGGTCAGGGTGGAAATAGCGACGGCACAAGCAACAAAGATGATACACAGGCGAATGTGGATAATTCCACCGTTAACCCGATGATCCGTGTGGCTTTCTATGCTGCCATCGGAGTAGATGTTGTTGCAATTGCCGCAATTTTCCTACTAGTTGTTTTAAAAGTTATAAAAGCAAGGAAGGTCACGGCAGAGGGAGAAACACTTGCCGCAGACACAAACAATTCTACGGCGGGCGAGGAACCTGCGGTGGGTAACGAGCAAAACCCCAATGAGTGATTTTTGGGGATATCAAGGAGGCAAACCGAGTATGTTAAAACGGTCTTCATTACTTAATAAAGTTGTGCCAATTGTATTGGTTGGAACTATTCTGCTTGTTGGAGCGGGATATCCGACCGAGGAGAAAACACAACCTGTTATAGCTGCAGAAAATGAAACCGTTGCAACAGTTGGGGAGAATAATTACTATTCTCAAGTACTTAAGTACTATGCTGAAAAGGGTTATGCTTCCTATGATGGCGACAATATCACGGCGGAGATAACCGACGCTTCTTTAATAGCAACTCATACTTTAGATGGCGGAGAGCATACCGGCTTCATGTGGGATTCGGAACAGGAATCGGTTTCCTATTCTGTAAACGTTCCTCAGTCGGGATTATACCAAATAGGCTGTATCTACAGACCGTTAGGTGATAACGGCGCTCCTATTACCCGTAGCTTGTCGGTTGATGGACAAATTCCTTTTAGCGAGGCTCTCAGTTTGGAGTTTCTTCGGACATGGCAGGATACTAATGCGCCCCTGAAGGATGCCTTGGGCAACGACGTAAAACCTTTTTCCAAGGAAATTCCACGTTTTATGGAAACATTATTACAGGACAGCGGCGGTAAGCATACCGATCCTCTGAAGGTTTATCTGACAGCAGGCACCCACACCATTACCTTCGGTTATATTGATGAGCCGTTGTTTTTGGAGAAGGTGTATTTAGCAGCTCCGAAGGCTTTGCCGACATATGAAGAAGTGTTGGCAGAGTGGCAGCAGGACAGCACCAAAAAAGGAAACGGTACAACCGTTACCTTTGAGGCAGAAAGCTATGAGCATGTACTCGAAAAATCCGATTCTGTTATCGGAGTAGAAAACAGCGGCGATCCTACTGCTTCACCTGCTTCGCTGTATGAAATCAAAATGAACTACATTGGTGGCGGCGGTTACAAGGACGGTAACCAAAGCATTACCTGGAAATTTGCAGTGGAGACCGCAGGTTATTATAAGTTGGCTTTACGTGTAGCCCAGTGGTATAATGACGGCTTGCCCTCTTATCGACAGATTCTTATTGACGGCGAAGTACCCTTCAGTGAGTGGGATTGTTATTCCTTTACATATAATGACAAGTGGTATTCCACAGAACTAAGTAATGCCGAAGGAGAGCCCTATTTACTTTGGTTGGAGGCGGGGGAGCATACCCTGACTATGACCGTCAAGATGGGTGCTTATGCCGGCATTGAAGAAACTCTGTATGATAGTACACAGTCTCTCTCTAAGCTCATTCGCCGAATTAAACTCGTAACAGGCGAGGATCCCGACAGTAACTATGATTATGAAATTGAGCGCAATATTCCCGGTATTGTGTCGGATTTACAGGCGCTCAAAACAAATCTGGAATACTGTGAAACCGTATCACGAGAGCTTGCGGGTAAAAAATCCTCAATGAGTAACAGCTTCGACTCGGTAGTCGAGCAGTTGGATGAATTGATTGAGGACCCAGACCGTATTCCCAAACGGTTGAGCGATCTGGAGACCACTCTGGGTAATTTAGGCAACTGGATTACCACCATAAAAGCCGTTCCTTTAGGCATTGATTGGATTTCAGTGGCTGCTCCTGACGAAGTAATACCCAACGATAAAGCCACAGTTTTTGAGTACGTGTGGTATTGGATCGTAAAACTGGTTGACAGTTTCTTTAAGGATTACCAAAGCGTAAGCGTAGTGGATACCGGTGTAACAGCCGATGTTGAACTTGACGTATGGGTAAGTCGTGGAGCCGATTGGTGCCGACTGATTAAACAGATGTCGGACGCCAATTTCACTCCGAACAGCAATGCTGTAATTAAATTAAATATGATACCTGCCGGTCAGATATCCGGTGTTAATCCGGTTATGCTGTCGGTGGCATCTGGCAATGCGCCTGACGTGGTGTTGGGTGTAGGCTCAAGCGTACCGGTAGAATATGCCGTGCGTAATGCTATTGTGGACTTGTCCAAATTGGAGGGCTTTGAGGAAATTAAGAACGCCCTACATACCGAGGCCTTTACACCGATTGAATATATGGGCGGTGTGTACGGATTACCGGAGACGGTGAGCTTCCGCTGCATTTATTACCGTACTGATATTTTTGAAGAGATAGGCCTCACACCTCCCGATACATGGGATGAATTTTACGGCACTACATTGCCGGTATTGTACCAAAACGGATTAAAATGCTTTATTCCTATGATGTACGATATTTTCCTCTTCCAAAACGGCGGTGCATATTACACTGATGACGGCCATTATTCCGCTTTGGATTCGGAAGCGGCCTTTAAGGCATTTAAAGAAACCTGCGAATTAAATATCAATTACAGTATTCCTGTAGCCGCCAACTACTTTACCCGTTTCCGCACGGGTGAGATGCCCTTGATTATCGGTTCATCGGCAGATTATTTAACCTTTACGTCGGCGGCACCTGAAATCACCGGAAACTGGGATATCGCTCCCGTACCGGCTACGGTTAATGATGACGGAACTCTCAATCGCAGCAGCAGCGGTTCTGCCGTAGATTGCGGTATTATTATGAGCCAAAGCGAGCATGTGGATGAGGCGTGGGCTTTTCTGAAATGGTGGATGGGCGATGATACACAAAAGACCTTCGCCAATCAGATTGAAAATCAATTGGGTGTTACGGCACGCTATTTCTCTGCTAATAAGAAAGCCTTCTCAGCTTTACCCTTCTCTCGTGATGAGTTCAAGGTAATTAATACCTTTTTCGATAATAATGTGGAGAGTCCGTTTGTATTGGGCGGTTATTATACCAGCCGCCATTTGACTAACGCTTGGACCCGTTGTGTAGAAAGTGCGGAAGATTTCCGTGATTCTTTGGAAGAGGCTGTGGAAGCAATAAATATTGAGTTGCGTAGAAAGCAAATAGAATATGGTATTTTTCCTGAATAAGCCTTACAAATTGACTGAGAGAAGATAAGAATATGAGGACTACTTTTTTGAAAAAAGTGAATACCTACAAAACGGGTATGTTTTTTGCCTTACCCTTTTTAGTGCTGTATGCGATATTCGTTTTAGCACCGATTTTGGTGGCTGTTTTCACGAGTATGACAGATTATAACCTGCTGGAAACGCCTTCATTTGTGGGACTAAGAAACTATAAGATGTTGTTCATGGAGGACGACGTATTTATCACCGCCGTAACCAACACACTTGTGTTTGCGGTGATTTCGGGCCCCATCAGCCTGGTGGCCTCCTTCCTGTTGGCTTGGGTAATTAATAAAGCGCCTTTCAGTAAACTGTTTGCGTTGCTTTTCTATGCTCCGTCACTTACCAGCTCGATTGCTATGTCGGTGGTTTGGCTGTATTTCTTCTCACCTGACCGCTACGGACTCATTAACAATGTGCTGTTCCAAATCGGAGTAATTGACGAGCCTATACGATGGACTACCAATCCCGACACGATAATGATGGTTGTTATTATCATTTCGGTGTGGATGAGTCTGGGTAATGGATTTATGGTATTTTTGGCAGGCTTAAAAAATGCCTCCAAGGAATTGCAGGAAGCCGGACAGATTGACGGTGTCAAAAGTTCCTTCCAGGAATTGATTTATATCACCCTGCCGCAGATGAAGCCTCAAATTTTGTTTGGTGTTATCAATGCGGTGGTTAATGCTTTCGGTGTATTCGATATTGCGCTGGTGGTAGCAGGTCTACCCAGCCCCGAATATGCAGGTCATACTATCGTGGCGCATCTGTATGACTATGCCTTTATACGATTTGAGATGGGATATTCTTCTGCAATCTCGGTTGTGTTGTTTATCTTTACATTTGGCATTGGCCAACTAGCCATGAAATTTTTGAACAGTAAGGAATGAGTGCACTATGTCGGTTGAAAAGGGACTGAAAATACGGTTCAAGGGTAATATCCACCGTGTTTCGGCAAGCAAAGTAATCAAGTTTATACTGCTTGGATTGTATGCCGCCTTTACGGCATTGCCTCTGGTATACGTGGTGTCTACTGCGTTAAAGCCACTAAACGAGTTGTTTTATTTTCCTCCTCGCTTTTTTGTGGAACAGCCTACCTTAAAGAACTTCAAGGACTTGTTGCTGGTGTTGGACGGCTTAGATGTACCCTTCTCCCGATACCTGTTCAACAGCCTGTTTGTTACGGTAATAGTAGTGTTGCTGGTCGTGCTGTTTTCAACAATGGCTGCCTACGGTATGGTAAAGCACAAGTTACCCTTCGGTAATGTTATCTTTTCTTTGATTTTGATGGGAATGATGTTCTCTCCATACGTTATCCAGGTTCCTAATTACCTGATTGTAAACGCCTTTGGAATGGTTGATACATATTGGGCGCTTATAATTCCGAAAATTGCGGTGGCATATAATCTGTTTTTGGTGCGGCAGTTTATTCTTCAGGTACCGGACTCCTTTTTGGAGGCTGCCCGTATTGACGGGGCAGGGGAGCTGCGTATATTCTTCAAGATAGTCTTTCCGGCCATTAAGCCGGTAGTTGCTACCTTGGTGGTATTCTCCTTCGTGAGCAACTGGAACGACTTTTTCACACCACTGCTTTTCACACAGGATCAAGCGCTGAAAACTCTGCCGCTTGCCATGCAACTGATTTCTTCGGGCACATCTATTGCCCGTGCCGGCGCTACAGGCGCTGCGACCTTCTTAGTTATATTACCTACTATTTTGGTGTATACACTTACCCAAAAGCACGTAGTGGATTCTATGGCGCACTCGGGTATTAAAGCATAATGCAAAGACGAAAATCTAGCCAACTTAAGGGAAAGGAGCTTAACCGCCATGTGTTTCAAACGAGTAATAAGGATTATATTGGTGGTTCTTGTAATCGTATTGTCGCTGACTCCCACGGTTTGCGCAATTAATCTTAGCGCAGAGCATTCTTATGTGGTAAATGACGATTACGAACAGAATGCTATTCCCAAAGCATACAGTTATAAGTTTACCATAGAGGGTATCTATGACGGCAAACGTCTCAGTCAGCCGCAGGATATTTTTGTGGCTAAGGACGATAGTTTGTATGTTGCGGACACAGGGAACAACCGCATTTTACATTTGGACGCTGACGGTAGTTTTCTCAAAGCCTATGAGGCCGGCTTCAACGGACCTAAGGGCGTGTTTGTCGATGATGAAGGTCAGGTCTACGTGGCAGATACCAATAATAAGCGTTTGGTTAAGCTTTCTGCCGAAGGAGAACTGCTTAAAGAATTTCCCCGTCCGACATCCGACCTGATCAGTGAGGATATTTCTTACGAGCCTACAAAGCTCTTGCTCAGCGACAGTGGGCTTATATACGTTATCGTAGGTAAGGAGTTTATGAGTCTTACGGAGGATAACGAGTTCATGGGATATTTGGGCGCAGAGGATATTCCTTTCTCTCTGACCAATATGCTGGTGAATATGTTTGCCTCGGCCGAGCAAAAGAAGATGTACACAAAGGTGCAGCCCTCCGCTTATAATAACTTTACCATCGGAGAGGACGGCATTGTGTATGCTGTGGTTAACAAGTCCACTGAACAAATTAAGAAAATTACTTCAGTAGGAGAAAATATATATGAGCAGAAGTTCTACGGTGAATACGTATTCAACCGTAGCAATGCTTTGGTACAGCCTTTTTATGCCGACGTAGCCGTTGATAAAAACGGAATTGTCTTTGCCTGTGAAAGTAATTCCCGCAAGATTTATCAGTATGACCAAAAGGGCAATTCTATCTCGGTGTTCGGAGGAGAGGGCCGTACCGACGGATATTTTGATATGCCGGTTTCCTTAGACGTTAACAGCAGGGGACAGGTTATGGTACTTGATTCTGCCCGTGGTGTGGTACAGGTGTTTGAGTCTACCGCCTTTTTGTCACAGGTGCTCGAGGCGCAGAATTTGTTTAGTAACGGCAAGTACGATGAGGCTTATGAGGCGTGGAACGAGATTGTAGCTCAGAATTCGGGCTATCCTCTGGCTCATGATATGTTGGGCACCATTGAATATAAGAGAAAGAACTATGTCGCTGCCATGGAGCACTATCGTATTTCCGGAAACCAGGAGCTGTACGGAGATGCTTACGGTAAGCAGGTACATCAGTTTGTGACCAAGAATTTTGCCTGGTTTGCTGTGGGACTGATTGTTTTAGTCTTTGTGGGCGCTTGGGCATTGGGCAAGCTGAAAAAACAAGCTGATAAATGGAATCGTGAATTATTTAGAATTTCGACAGAGGGTGATTAATATGAACGGCATTAAAATGTGCGCTCAGGCGCTGTTTCATCCTTTGGATTGTGCGGATTTAACCAAACGTGACCGTGACCGCACCCCGTGGGGTACTATGATAATCATATGGTTGTTGGCAGCGGTTTGTCGGGTTGCAGAGGTTTATTTAACTGCCTATACGGTCAACGAAAATCTTCCCGAAGAGTCAAATTTATTCTTATTGTTGGCGCTGATATTCGTGCCCCTGTTCTCTTGGACCGTCGGCGCATATTCAACCACCACCCTGATGGGCGGAGAGGCAAAGTTTACCGAATCCCTTACAGGTGCTTCTTACACCTTGGTTCCGTATATCGTCACAACACCCTTCCTCATTTTGTTGTCACATACTTTGTCCACCGATGCGGTCGGTTTCTTCAAAGTTTTGCAGGTGTTAGTGGTTACCTGGGTTATTCTGCTTAATTTCGCCTTTTTCATGAGGCTGAATGATTACTCCTTCAAAAAAGGGGTAGCCGTGGCGTTTATAGGCATTGTGGCGGCGCTGTTAATCTGGGCGGTCATTTTGCTGATGGTAGTTTTTATTTATCAGGCCTTCTTATTCTTTAAGGAAGTTATATTGGAGTTACAAAACCAGAGTCTATTCTAAAAAAGGGGGACTTTTCTTGACACGAAAAAGAATAATTGCATTTTTCTTGTGTGTCGTATTGGTGTTTTCCTGTGCGGCGTGTTCCTCTCAAACGGACACGACTCTTTTAGTGATTGCTAACGAGGATACCAATAAGGATGCCCAGATTATTACTTTCTCGCAGACAACAACGGTAGCCGATAACGGTACGCAGGTGTTGGAATATGATGCTTCGGAGATACGACTCAATATTCGTGACAAGCAAACGGGTGAGTTGTTGTGGTCAACAGGTGTTACTGAGGAAGAGTATGGAATTCCTATTACCAATAAATTGACAAGGCAAGCTCTTAAGCAATTTGTAAAGGTAAAATTTACCGATTTTAACAGTAAAAGCGGTGCGGTGCACAGCGGAGAAGCCGAGTGTACTACCACTTTACGCAAAATCTCAAATGGATTGCGGTTTGATTTTGCTTTTGATAAATATGATTTGGGGTTGTCTTTAGAATTTACCCTTACTGATACGGGACTGTCGGTGTATATGCCCAAGCAGTCGGTAAAGGAAACGGGTAAGTATAAGATTACAAGCATAGATATTTTACCCATGTTTGGCGCTTCTCGCAGTGACGTAGACGGATATTTTATGGTTCCCGACGGTAGTGGCGCTTTGTACCATTTCGGCGAGAATCAAACTATAGAAACCACCTTGAATATGGAAATCTATGATGCCATGCTGGCAGATTTGGATGAGTCCGAAGATGAGATGAAGCAGGGTGTTTGTAAGGTTATGGCACCCGTTTTCGGGGTAAAGCATCCTGATAAAGCTATGTTTGCGAATATTACGGATGGAGAGGAGAACTGTTTCCTCACCCTGCAAACCGATGGCGGCGCCTACAAGGTAAATACCCTCTATCCCGTAGTTTCGGTTCGCAAACAGTTTACCATGAAGACTGCCAGTGGCAGTGAAGTGGTAGCCTATGAGAAGAATGAATATATCAGCGATTTACGTATTACATATGCCTTTTTAGGTGGCGAAAATCCCGGTTACAGCGATATGGCGAAGGTCTATCGGGACTATTTGCTAGGCAAGGGCTATCTGAAATCCGTGTCAGAAGAGAAGAATACTTATCCCGTAGCAGTGGATTTCCTTGTCAGCGTTACCAAGGACACGATGATGTATAAGGAACCCATTGTAACCACCTCTTTCTCGGACGTTTCTCTTATTCTTGATGAGCTTAGAGAAAACGGGGTATCGGTAGAAAAGAGTATTTTATACGGTTGGCAATCCTCCGGTTATTATAACTATCCTATGTCCAACAAGACATCGTCGGTTGCGGGCGGAAAAAAGGATTTAGCCAAGCTGATTGCGACACAAACAGGCACAAAATTCTATTTGCTACAGAACTATATGAAAGCCAATGCGGGCGGCAAGGGATTTTCCACCTACAGCGACGTGGTGTACCGTATAGATAACATTCCTCTCACAGATGATGGTGAGGAGCAATATTTACTGAATTTGGTTGGACAGAAGAAGAAAATTCTTTCGGGTTATCGCTTATGTGCAGATCTGGGTACAGGTATAGCGATGGAGGGCTTCGGCAGCACCTTGTATGAGGATTATGAAGATTCCCGTCGTGTTACCCGCACAGGCTTCAAACAGCTTTGTACCGACCTGCTGAGCACGGCTAAAGAGCAGACGGTGCCGGTGGCTATGGATGGCTTTGCGCCCTATCTGCTGTCGAATACCGACTATGCATTTAACCTGCCTATGAAGGCTTCCAATTATATTTTGCTGTCAGAGGAAGTACCTTTCTTGCAGATGGTTCTGCACGGTTACTACCCCTACAGCGACGTAGTACCGGGCAACCTATCCAACGATTTGACCGAAACTAAGCTGAAATGGATTGAATACGGATATACGCCTACCTTCCTTCTCACTTACGAAAACGGCGATAAATTGGAGCAGACTGATTTCAATCTGTTATTCTCGTCTGGGTACGCCCTTTGGGGAGATGACATTGTTGAAATTAGCCGTGAATTGTCTGAAAAGCTGGCGTCTGTTTATTATAGCCCCATGGTTTACCATCATACCGAAAACCAAGTGGCTACGGTAAAATATGAGAACGGAAAAACCGTGATAATAAATTATAACGATACCGATGTCACGGTGGATGGCGTGGTCGTAAAAGCACGTGATTACAGTATTTTTTAAGGGAGGAGAAGAGTAGTTTATGAGCAAGCGTACCAGTGGTTTACAGAAGAGAAAAATGCTTGTCGGATACAGTTTTATTACTCCGTGGTTAATTGGTATAGGCATCTTCTTCATTTTCCCGGTTGTATTCTCTTTATTGTTTAGTTTTTCCGATATTATCAATCCTGCCACGTTTACTATTAAAATAGTGGGCTTTGAAAATTACATCAACGCTTTTGTGTTAGATGCCGAGTTTTTACCCCTATTTCTACAGTCTATCGGTGACACGGTGGCTAACTTAATACTTATTCTGTTTTTCTCCTTTTTTGTAGCGATTGCCATCAATCGTAAGATTCGCTTTCGCAGTTTCTTCCGTGTAGTATTCTTCCTGCCGGTAATTTTAGGCACAGGCTTTATCCTGGAGCAGATTTTGGGTGAAAATCTGCAAGAGCAATCTATTAATGTAGTGCGTGAATTGTTGTTCACCGAAGAGGTGGTACGCAGTTTACCGGCAGAATTCTTAGAGATGGTGCAGGAGCTGCTTAACCGCATTACAGTGGTTCTGTGGAGCTCCGGCGTGCAGATATTGCTGTTCCTTACCGGTTTGCAAGGGGTGTCGCCCAGTATCTATGAGGCGGCTCGTGTAGATGCCGCAGGTGAATGGGAACAGTTCTGGCTGATTACCCTGCCGCTGATGACACCTATGATTTTGCTTACTATAGTATTTACCATCGTCAGCAACTTCACAAATTCTTCCAACAAGGTGCTCAGCTACATTTTGGAGATTGCCTTTGAAAAGAGTAAATTGGAATTGTCCTCGGCTATGGGCTGGGTGTATTTCCTCTTCATAGTTTTGTTTGTTGGTTTGGTGTTTTTGCTGATGCGTAAACCCATAGAAAAAGTGTCGAATCGTTAAGGAGGGAGATGACTATGAAAATTCGATCGCTTGCTGCGACCTTACCTCGTCGACAAGTTGTCAGAACCGTTCGCACGGTTGCATTGCGGGCGGGGCTGTATGTAATGCTGATTGCTTTGGCATTTGTATTTTTACAGCCGTTTATATATATGTTGGTTAACTCCTTTAAAACCTACACCGATACAATGAATGTTTCGATCAAATGGGTTCCCCGTGAGGGTACATTGAAGAACTGGGCGTTGGCTGCTGAATCACTGAATTTAGACACCACCTTCTTCAATTCGGTCTTTGTAACCTCGTTGGCTACATTAGGACATTTGTTTTCCTGTTCATTTGTAGCGTATGGGTTTACACGGTTTAACTTCCCCGGCAAAAACATTTTGTTTGCTGTTGTTATTTTCTCTATTATTGTTCCCATACAGACACTCAGCGTGCCGCTGTATATGCTCTACGCCGGAGTGGATTGGATCGGCACTTATAATCCGCTTATAATTCCCACCTTCTTAGGCGTGGGCCTTAACGGTGGTATATTCGTTTTCTTGTTTAGGCAGTATTATTTGGGTCTGCCGGCTTCCCTTGAAGAAGCGGCGGCTATTGACGGTTGCTCCGAGTACGGCACCTTCTTTAAAATTATTTTACCGTCTACCGGTTCTACCTTTCTGGTATCCTTTGTGTTATCTTTTGTATGGCATTGGAATGACTTTTTCGAGCCGGGCTTATACATTAATAATACCAAGCGTTTTCTCTTACCCCAGATGTTGCCTACATTGTATGATTACTTTGATAAAATCTCTACAGGCACCTCGCACGAATCACTCGAAACTCTGTTGCAGTATCATGCAGGTGTGATTATGGCAGCTACCTTGATTTGTGTACTGCCGCTACTAATTATGTTTTTATTCCTTAATAATAAGTTCATGCAAGGAATTGAACGAACCGGCTTGGTTGAATAATTTCACTGAAAGAAAAGGGAGTGATATTCTTGAAAGCAATATTTTCCAAAAAAGAAGCAATATTATTGATTGGATTGGCGGTGGTTGTATTGATTTCCTCTATTTCTACAGTTTTTTTAGGGCTGAAGCTAAACAAAGCCGACAAGGTCATAGATGGCGGCCTGATTGACCCTAACCGTGAAATTACCCTTGCGGACATTAAGGAAACCGAAACAAGCTACGCTAACAAGGATTTTTCCAATAAAATCAAGGATGGTGTGTTGTCTATTGCCGATTGCGGCGCCGAGGCAAATAGCTTGTATGATTACGGCGACCTGATTCGTTCGGCTTTCCGTACGGTTTTCGACAACCCCGGCACCGTGCTCGAATTTGAAGAGGGGGGCGTATACTACGTATCGCCCGAATCTTCAGAGTCAGATTGTGCCTTTGATTTTAGCGAATATGAAGTCCAGGGTCTTCATGTGAAAGGCAACGGTTGTACAATTGTGCTTTTGGATAGCCTTTGGGGTGCTTTCGACCTAGGGAACTCCAAGGACGTAGTGTTCGAAAACATGAAGTTTGACTGTTTGGTGAATCCCTTTATTCAGGGCGAAGTTACGGCGTATGATAACAATGCAAATCTCTTGACGTTGAAGACTGATAGGCCGTATACCATTTTCGATGATCCACGTATTTACGACCGTATTGCAACCAGCATTGGTGTTATACGTCGAAAAGAAGATCCGACCTTGATTAAAACCAACGCCAACAATTACTTCTCGATCGTTACCTTTAATAAGCTTGGCGAACAAGAATATCAATTCACCTTATCCGAATCTACCAAATATTTGACCAACAGTAAAATAGAGGTAGGGGATAAGATTACGATAAACAGCCGTACAAACGGTTCAACCTTTATTTTCAATATTGGAAAAAATAGCGGATTTACGCTTAAAGATATAACTATTTATAACAGCCCTGGCGGCGGCGTGGGCGGCGGTCAGTTGTCGGGAGATGTAGTTCTACAGAACGTCCGCATGGTACCTCACCCTGATTCAGGCAACTGGATTTGCGGTAGCGCCGACGGTGTGCATCTGCAATCCAATAGCGGTAAGGTGATTATGGAAAATTGCCTGTTTGCCAACCTAATCGACGACGGTATGAACCTGTATCAGTGGGAAGGCCCCGTTAACAAGGTCGTTTCCTCCACCGTCGTTGAAATCGGCTCCATGGTAATTATGCCGAAGGTAGGGGACACTCTGGAGATTGTCGACTGTGTAACACAGCGTATCATAGGCACCTCTAAAATTAAGGAGCTTTTGCCTGTAGAGGGCAAACGTATCGACTCGGTGGCACAGGCGGTGCTGGAAGAACCCATCAGCGGTATGCAAACCGGTGACGTGAAAGATACATATTTCTACTTTATAAAAGAAAACTCTTTCGTGGGCACGACGGTAAAGAACACCACCTTCCAGAATATCCGTGGTCGAGGATTGGTACTGTGTACTACCGACACGTTGGTAGAGGGCTGCAAGTTTAAAAATGTCAGCAACCAGATAATGCAGGCTTGGTACGGTCGAGGAGAGGGCTTCGAGGTGCAGAACCTTACCTTCCGTAACAACACCGTAGAAAACTGCAACTATCTTCTTCTGAGTGCGGATGGCGGCGAGACCGGTCAAATCGATATCGCTATGCACAACGATGTCATGGAACAATCCCCGTATATTTCTCATAATAATATTACTATTGCGGATAATCAGTTTTTTGATTACCATGGTTGCGCCATCAACATTAAAAATGCTCGAAACGTAACTGTGGAAAACAACTTCTTTGATCTCAAGAAGCAAAACTATCCGTATAAAAAGAATAATGCTATATACATAAATATAAGCGAAGATATTACTATCCGTAATAATGTATTTAACGATGATAGTAAGAATCTTACGGCTGCAATTCGTTACGAGGCGTCTACGGTTAGAAACCTGACGATAGCTGATAATACATATGCATGTGATAAACAGCATGAAATTGTAAAGGAATAAGGAGATGTGTCATATGAAAAAAGTATTGGTTGTTCTGCTGGCGGTTGTTTTGTTGCTGACCTGTTGTGCCTGCGGCGGTAATCCCAGCGCATTAGAGGGAAACACCTATGTTGAGGGATTCCCCATTGTTAAAAACAGAGAAACTATCGAAGTGTTGACCTACAGTATGGCGTATCATGGCGATTTCGATGAAATGGGCTTTACCGAGTATTATGAGAAATTGACCAACATGGACATAAAGTGGCAGATCATCAGTCCCGATGCGATTGACAGTAAGCTGACCCTGATGTTCCAGTCTAATGAGCTGCCCGACATCATTTCTCTTCCCAGAAACGGAGTCGGTTCGGAGCGTATGGTCGAATATACCAAGACCGGTCAGATTCTCCAGTTGGATGAGCTGATTGACAAATATGCTCCAAACATTAAAGCAATGTTTGAAAAATATCCTGAAATTAAAAAGGCTTCTACCGCTGTAGACGGTAAAATTTATTCTTTGCCTACTGCAAATATGGCTACAAATAACCACGAGCGCTTCCCCCAGAAGCTTTATATCCGTAAGTCGTGGCTCGATAATCTGGATTTGAAAGTACCTACCACCGCTGAGGAATTCTACAATGTACTGAAGGCCTTTAAGACCAACGACCCTAACGGCAACGGTGAGGCTGACGAAATTCCTTTTGCCGCCAATGGTCTTGTACCCTCCTTCTACGGAAGCTGGGGCTC
This sequence comes from Acutalibacteraceae bacterium, assembly GCA_045537915.1. GTDB lineage: Bacteria > Bacillota > Clostridia > Oscillospirales > Acutalibacteraceae > SFWF01. The sequence continues at coordinate 63,350 of JAZSQK010000046.1, read as the reverse complement.
CTCCTTCAACTATAACAACGAGCTTTTAGCAGTTGATGATAACGGAAAGATAACCTACGGCTATGCAAACGAAGGTGCTAAGCAGGCTGTGTCCTTCTTTAACCGTATTTACACTCTCGGTCTCTGCGAATACTATGGTACCATAAATCAGTGGCAGACCAAGCTGAAGAACGGTGTTGTAGGTGTATTCTATAACGAAGCTGACTTCATCGTAGGTGAGGAATTGGCTGAAGATTACATCATGATAGCACCCTTTGCAGGATCCTCCGATGTCGAGCCGGTTATGTCTGTATCCGGTGACGTTTCGCCCAACCACTTGATAATTACCAGCTCTTGCAAAAACCCTGTTGCTGCAATTCGTTGGGTGGATTATCTCTACTCCGCCGAGGGTTATTATCTGACTACCTACGGCCGTGACGGCGATGTTATTACCAAGAACAAAGACGGCAAGTGGGATTGGGTAGAAGGCGTTACCGATGACAGCTCTGTTCGCTTCAAGCACACCCCCGGTTTCGTATTGCCCTTCTATTTAGACGATGAAATAGCTGACTTGTTCTACGTTGAAACAGATGAAAGCAAGATGACCCAGATTGAGAAGCAGGAAGCTGAGCTCAACAAGGATGTTACCGAAACTTATTTGAACAAGTATGAGCCGAAAAACCTGATTTGGATGCCCGCTATGGACGAACAAGCCATTAAGGTCATCAACCAGTATTTTGACGGCGTCAAGTCATATGCGTCTGAAACTATTTTTGAATTCTGTATGGGCACCCGTAATATCGACACCGAGTGGGACGCCTATATAGCCGAGCTAAACAAGAAAGGCCTCAACTTAGTGTTGGCTGAATATCAGCGCTTGTATGACAATTCTCAGGCGCAAAGTTAGGTGTTCTCATAAATCTTCTTGAAAAGGAGGCAACCATAAGTCCGTTTTAGACTTTTGGTTACCTCCACTACCGCTTTGGTTAATATAGAAAAATGAAAGGAGTCTGGGAGCATGAAGAAAATTTTAGCAATTTTCCTTTCTCTGGCACTACTCACAGTGACGGTGCTGTCTACCGGTTTTATGACAGCGGCAGCTGCTAAAACCGATACATGGGTGCTCTTCGAAGCAAAAAACCTCGAAGCCTATAATACAGAAACAAAGACATGGTGTCAGGGTAGTACTACAGGTTCAGGTTTAACCGTAATGGGTCCCTATGGAATGTACTGCTATGCCCAGCCAAGTCTCGTCAATATCATTAAGTTAGTGGTATCGGAAGACGGTACTTTAAAGTTTGACAGTACGAACAATGTCGGCTGTCAAAACACTAACCCCGAGGATAATCAATGGATAAATGGCGCAGTAGAATTTGCTCTGCTCGATAAAAACGGAAAGGTAATTTTCCCCACAGACGGTAAACCGGAAGAACTGGCAACAGGGGAAAATATAAAGATAAACCTTCAGGTGGAAGTAACCGCAGGGGATGAATTCTATTTCTATCACCGCAATATAGGAACAACCCAAGCAAACTTCCAAACTAAACTTGATGTTTTCCTAAACGGAACAGATATAAATTACAACAATGATCTTTGCCCCACTGATAGTACAAAATTTGATACACAGGGAGCAGGTGGATGGTATTATATGTATGCTGATCCCGCCACAGTTGAAATTATGCACAACGACCCCAACGGCGTAACCGATTTCGGCGGCGATAAGTACGTGGCTACCTACACCGCACAGCCCATGGTGAAGATGGAAGAGGGCGCTTATGCGGGCTATTGGGGCTCCGACACAACGTCCGACCAAACCGTATTACAGGGTAGCTCTGCTTTTATTAAAAACGGCGAATCTGTAATAGTTCGTTTCACTGCGCCCGAGGACGGCGACTTCAGCTCTGCGTTTTTCGGTGTGGGACTGTACACCATCAGAGATGAAGATAAACCATGGTTCCATCATTGGTGGACGACGGGCGACGGCGAAGGCGTTGACTTCTTTATCGTCAACCAGGACGGCGAGCTTGTAGAGCCCGAGTATAACGGCCCTGCCGAGCTTCGCACCCCCCTCGGCGAAGGCTCCTCCATAAACGTAGGATATTTCTCTTATCCTTATATGAAAAAGGGCGACTATCTCGACTTCGTGCTCGTTGGTGTCAACAATCCCGAGCGTTATCCCGTTTCCTTCGGCGGCGATTTCTCCTTTAACGGCGTACGTATGGATGCGGGTGGCAGAATGTTCCTTATGAACTATGAGGAGCAGGGACATAATAACCTGCAGATGCTTTATGCGACCGACGTAAATGTCGAAAAAGCCTCTACTGATGCATGGCTTGAATACATTCGTCTTGAGAAGCCCTTTACATCGGCTCCCGCTACCGTTGAAGCATGGGTAAATATTCCTGCAGACACGCCCAACTATAGAGTAGGAACACTTATTTCCGACAATGATAACGTTGCTACCGACGGCTTTACAGTATCGGTTGAAAGCGGCGGACACCCCCGTGTACAGTATTCAAACGGCACGGTTGATTGGACGGTTGAGAGCGTAGACCTTCGCACTAGCACCTGGCAGCACATAGCCTTTACGGTTGATGCCGCAAATAATACCCTCTCATTCTATCTTGACGGAGTGCTTAAAGCCTCTACCACCGTCACAGGTATTACTGCGGCGGCTTCCGACCGACCTGCCGTTATAGGTAATAATCTCACATATGCTCCCTCAACCGCCTTTTCGGGTCAGGTAAAGAATCTGGCAGTCTTCAGCGACGTGCGCACTGCTCTCGAAATTGCGGCTGATATGACCGAGGTGGATACCTCGGCAGACGGGCTGATGGGTTACTACCCACTCAATGGTATATACACCGATAAGTCTCCCGCAGGTAACCACGGTAGAGTAACTACCGTTAACACCGGTTATTATGAGGGTGAACTGGAGCCTGCCGAGGATGGCGAATTTACCATTGTGCAAATGGGCGACCAGCAGATGATTTCTTCCGGCTTCCCCTATGTGATGCCTTCTATCACTAAGTGGATTGCGGATAACCAAGATAAACTTAATATTAAAGCCGTGGTGAACGTTGGAGACTACGTGAATCAGGCTGCAGATAAGAATCAATGGAAGGAAGCGGTGGATGCTACCAAGCTTCTTACCGATGCAAAGATTCCTTTCCTCTTTGCCCCCGGCAACCACGAGTATCCGGACAGCGGCGTTACCACTCGTGATGATCAGTATCTCAAGGCTAACTTCCCCTTGACGAGCTATTTCAAGCAGGCGGCAGGTCAGGATAACGAAACTACCGTTTTATATACCTATCCTTCTACCGAAAAGCTGACAGACGTCTCTGACGTAACTGCAGATATGAACGTTGCAAACGTTGTATATCATATTAATTTGGGCGGTCAGGATTACCTCTTCTTTGCTCTTGAGTATCAGCCCCGAAAAGCAGTCATTGACAACTGGGCAAACGTAATTATGCCGAAGCTTGAGGCTGAATATCCGAACGCCAAGACGGTTGTCTTTACACACAGTTATATTGACCCTGCAGGAACCTTAGGATACGGCGAGTCGCCCTCCTTCAAAAATGATCCGGACGAATGTTACAGCACCGGAGAAATGTTTGATGAGTTCATAAGTCTGCATAAGAGCATGACAATGGTGCTCAGCGGTCACGTAGCTTCAGGTGTAGCAACAAACACCCAGTACGGTGTTAACGGCAACAAGATCACCTGCATAATGACCGACTTCTCCTATGACGGAAACGGCGGCGAGGGAGTACTCATGCTCTACCGCTTCAAGAGTGACGGTACCATCAAGGTAGAAACCTACTCTTCTCTTCGTGAAGAATATTATAGAGAACAGTACCAGTTTGATTTGGTCCTCGAGGACAAATATTGGTTAGATTTCGATGCAAAGCCGATGACCGAGAATGTTGCGGCAAGCCGTCAGTGGTACACGACCGAATACGACTCGGGTCAGTTCGCTCATACCTATGCGAATACCTATGCTGTTCGCGATAGTGCGGCAATACGTACCTTTGTAGCGCATAAGGACGGCACACTTTATGTCGGAGAGCCCTCCTGGGGCGGTGTGGGCGGCATTTCTCTTGCGGATTATTCTGCGGCTGACGCCTCGGTAAAGGTTGCCGTTACCGATGATGACGGCAAGATACTGTGGCCTACCGACGGAAAGCCTATGACCGTGACAAAAGGCAACAGCCATCTTATCAAATTTTCAATCCCCGTAGAAACGGGCGACAAGATCCATTTCGTATTTTACGATGCTTCTTCTGACGGGGTACACGTTGTTTGTAATGCATTTGGATACATTGGCGCCTACGAGGGCGATTGGTTTGGCACTAATCAATTTACTGTAGGAAATAATTTGAGCAATTACGACTTCGGCGTAGACGGTTCTATCGACCCGTTCAACACCCAGGGCCCTGTATGGTACTACAACTATTCCGACAGCATTTCCGAGCTTACCTATAACCCCAACAACACTTCTGAAGGTGTAAAGAGTAACTATGAGCTTACTTATAGCGTTAGGGGAGAGGGCGGCAGCATAAATGTTATGCATAACGGTGTTCTGGTCGAACCCGGTAAAATCACTATGGCCAGGGGCGGCAACGCTCTAGCATATGCTATCGTAAACTATGGCTATCGTATCAAGGGCTATTACGTAAACGGCAAAGCCGTGGGCAGACAAAGCCCCTACAATCTTGTCAACATATCTGAGGATATTGATCTCGTGATAGAGTATGAGAAGATTATTGAAGACGTCGATATGACCGAGCTTGAGCAGACCATTGCAATAGCAGATGCTTATACACCCGCAATGCTCGAGAATTATACCACCGCATCGGTAAATGCCTTTAATAACGCTCTTGCCGCTGCAAAAGCAATAACCAGTGCGACCACGCAGGACGAGATTGACGATGCAGTAGCCGCTCTCAAAGATGCTATCAACGGCTTGACCGAAAAGCCGAAGCCCGAAGATGTTATCGTAGCGTTGGATTTTGATGCGAAGCAGATGACAGAGAACAATGCAGCAGGTAGTATCTGGTCCACGACCGATTATAGCCCGACTCTGCTTGCTCATACCCCGATAAAAACCTACGCCGTTCGTGATTATGCGGCAATCCGTACCTTTGTAGCGCATAAGAGCGGTACGCTTTACGTCGGAGAGCCCTCCTGGGGCGGTGTTGCAGGTCTTTCTCTTGCAGACTATTCTGCAGACGGTGACTCGGTAAAGGTTGCCGTTACTGACGACAGCGGTAGGATACTGTGGCCTACCGACTCAGGTCCGCTTACCATGACCAAAGGCAATAACTACTTAATTGAATTCTCAACGCCTGTAGAAAAGGGCGACAAAATTCATTTTGTATTTTACGATGCTTCTTCTGACGGTGTACAGGTTGTTTGTAATGCGTTTGCCTACGTGGGTAGTTATGAGGGCGATTGGTTTAACGATGCTCAGTTTACCGTAGAAAATAATTTGAGCAATCCCGCCGTCTTCAACACCCAAGGTCCGATATGGTATCACAACTATGCTTCGGATATTTCCGAAATCAAGCAGAAGGACTATAAGAACCTGGATGCTCTGAACGAACAAATCGCCGCCGCAGAAGGCTTCAGCCAGACATATCTCGATAGCTGTGTACCCGAGACTGTTACCGCTTTGCGTAACGCACTCTCGGCAGCCAAGGCGATAACCAAAGCAAACACTCAAAGCGAGATTGATGCGGCAACGGCTACCCTCAAAGCCGCAATCAAAGGATTAAGGCGTCTGCCGATATCCTCTGATGCTAAAAAGGTTGCATTTACAGAGCAGTTAATGACCTTTGATTCAAATTCAAATGTCTGGTTTGCGGGTCAGGACACCTCCTGTTATATAATTCCGGGAATCAACGTTTCGTCTCCGACTACAGGCAGCGGCAAGGTTGCCATACGTAAGCTTGTCTTACCGAGTTCGGGCGACGTTATGATGAAATGGGGAGGCGTATCAATCGATAACACCTCAGGACTATATACAGGCGCAACTGCAGAATTTATGATTGCCGATAAAGACGGTAACATTATCTATCCCGCCTCGGGCGGTTCGGTAACGGTTACCGAGGGCACCTCCCACGAAATAGATATTACCGTTTCGGGTCTTTCTCGTGGAGATTCACTCTATTTCATAACCTGTAATCCCTCTATGGCAGGCGTGCCCGTCGTTATCAGCTTTGGCGTTGTACAAAACGGTAATGTACTGAGTAACGATTCAGGCTTCCTCTACGGCGTAAACGGCGCCCAGGGAGCAAAGAGCTGGTACTATATGTTTGCTGAGGACTTCAGAGCCCTTTCGGCAGGCGGTTCAGGTTCTGTAAATACAGGCGGCTCTCTTCCTGGCAACACTCCCGGCACAGGCGATTCGGCTATACCTTTATGGCCCCTCGTCACACTTATGGTTACATCCACTACCACTTTGGTGTGGTTGATAATAAAAAAAAGAAAAGGAGTCTGGTAACATGAAAAAATTATTAGCAATTTTCCTTTCTCTCACATTATTAGTAGTAACGGTACTCTCCACCGTAGTCTTTACGGCAACGGCAGACACCGCCACTACCACAGACACATGGATACTTTTTGATGCAAAAGAACCATTCTATGAAGATCCAAATTGGAAAGTGAACAGTAGTACAGGTTTAACCCATTTGTATCCAGCCGGAATGTCCTGCTATGCTCAACCAGGATATGCAACTATCTTTAAGTTGAAGGTATCGGAAAGCGGCACCTTAGTGCTTGACGGTACAGGTCAAAATAATTTCGGTTGTAAAAACACTGGTTATCAATGGGTAAAAGGCGGTTTTGAATTTGCTATCTTGGATAAAAACGGAAAGGTCATTTATCCCACTAATGGTAATCCGGAGGAATTATTATTATTGGAAGACAATGGCACTTATACCGGAGAACATTTACCGATAGACCTTACGGTCGATGTAACCGCAGGGGATGAATTCTATTTCTATCACCGCAATTTGACGGGAAGTCAAGCAAACTTTCAGACTAAAATCGATATTAGATTAAACGGAACAGATATAAATGAAGGTAATGATCTTTTCTCAGTATATAATGAACAGGGCGCAGGCGGCTGGTATTTTATGTATGCAGAGACCAGCACTATTGAAATTACACACACTGACCCCAACGGCGCAACCGATTTCGGCGGCGATAAGTATGTAGCTACCTACACCGCACAGCCCATGGTAAAGATTGAGGAAGGCGCTTGTGCGGGTTATTGGGGAGCCGGTACTACCTCCGACGTAAGCATGGTACAGTGGAATTTAGCTCGTCCTAAACAGGGCGAATCTATAATCGCTCGTTTTACCGCTCCCGCAGACGGCCGCTTCTACTCTAACTTTTTCGGTGTAAACCTGTATACTGTTAGAGGCAGCCAGTATCATAATTATTGGGAAGGTGATCCCGATGGACTGGGCATAGATTTCTTTATTGTAAATCAGGACGGCGAGCTGCTAGAGCCTGCCTACGACGGACCTTCCGAGCTTCGCACCCCCTTAGGAGAAAGCTCCTCTATAAACGTTGGATATTTCTCCTATTCTAATATGAAAAAGGGCGAATATATTGATTTTGTCATTGTCGGCGCTAACAACCCCAAGGGTCTTCCCCTTTCACTCGGCGGTGACTTCTATTTTGACGATGGCACGACCAAGACTCGTTATGACGACGGAAGCGGCAAAATATTCCTCCAGAACAATGAGGAGCAAGGTGCTCGTAATTTCCAGATGTTTTATGCGACCGATGTACAGGTAGAAAAAGCCTCTACTGATGCGTGGCTCGAATACGTTCGTCTCGATAAGCCCCTTACCGCAGCTCCCGCAACCGTTGAGGCGTGGGTAAATATCCCTGCAGATGTGCCCGACTACAGAGTTGGCACACTCATTTCCGACTATGAAAGCGACGCTACCGACGGCTTTACCGTATCGGTAGAAAACTACGGACACCCCCGTGTGCAGTATTCAAACGGCACGGTTGGTTGGACGGTTGACAGCGTTGATTTACGCACTAGCACCTGGCAGCACATAGCCTTTACGGTTGATGCCGCAAACGATACCCTTTCCTTCTACCTCGACGGAGAGCTCAAAGCGACTAAGACAGTAGAAGGTATTACCGCGGCGGCGTCCGACAGACCTGCCGTTATCGGTAATAATCTCACATATGCTCCTTCAACCGCCTTTTCGGGTCAGGTTAAGAAGCTGGCAGTCTTCAGCGACGTACGCACCGCTGACGAAATTGAGGCCGATATGGAAAAGGTAGCTGCCACGGCAGACGGACTGATTGGATATTACCGTCTTAGCGGTGAATACACCGATAAGTCTCCTGCAGCCAACCACGGCAGTGTTACCACCATTAACACAGGCTATTACGACGGCGAGCTTGAGGCTGCCGAGGATGAAGAATTTACCATCGTACAGATGGGCGACCAGCAGATGATAGCTTCAGGCTTCCCCTATGTTATGTCCTCTATCACTCAGTGGATTGCTGATAACAAGGATAAGCTTAATATTAAAGCCGTAGTCAATGTCGGTGACTATGTAAATCAGGCTACCGAAACATATCAATGGGAGGATGCGGTGGATGCGACCAAGCTTCTTACCGATGCGAAGATTCCTTTCCTCTTTGCCCCCGGTAACCACGAGTATCCCGGCAGTGGCGCAACCGTTCGTGATGACCAGTATCTGAAAGCTAACTTCCCCTTGGCTGATTATTTCAGTCAGGGTGCCGCAGAGGATAATAATGTAACTACACTTTTATATGCTTATCCATCTACCGATAAGCTGGCAGATGCAGAAGCCGTAACCGATGAAATGAATATCGCCAATGCGGTATATCATGTAAATTTAGGCGGTCAGGATTATTTCATCCTTGCCCTTGAGTATCAGACTCGTAAAGCAGTTATAGACAACTGGGCAAAAGCAGTTATGGAAAAGCTGGAAGCAGATGAAAACTACCCCAACGCCAAGACCATTGTCATTACCCACGGTTATATTGACAATGCAGGAAAACTCGGAGATGGAACACCTTCCTTCACTACAGATACGGCTAACGGTACAGCTTGTTACAGCACCCAAGAAATATATGATAACTTCGTCAGCCAGTACGAGAGTATTACTATGGTGCTCAGCGGTCACGTATCTTCGGGTGTTGCAACCCGTACCGACTACGGTGAGCATGGCAACAAGATTACCTGTGTAATGACCGACTTCTCCTACGACGGCAACGGCGGCGAGGGAGTGCTGATGCTCTATCGTTTCAAGGCCGACGGCACCATCAAGGTAGAAACCTATTCCGCGCTTCGTGAACAGTTCTACAGAGAACAGTATCAGTTCGACTTAGAGCTCGAGGCAGAAGAAATCAATCAGTATTGGTTGGATTTTGATGAGAAGCAGATGCCCCTGTATAATGGGTATAATTATTATACAAACGAATATAGCGACAGTTTATTCGCTCATAATCCCGCAAACACCTACGCAGTTCGTGAATATGCTGCAATCCGTACTCTTGTAGCACATTTTGACGGTACACTTTATTTCCATCAGACTCCTGAGGGTTGGGCACAGGTTTCAGGTCTTTCTATTGCAGACTATTGTGCTGATGATGCTTCGGTGAAGTTTGCAATTACTGATGATGACGGTAAGATACTGTGGCCTACCGACGGAAAACCGCTTACTATGACAAAGCTCAATGAGAATCAAGAGAAAAATTACTATTTAATAGAATTCTCAACCCCTGTAAAAACGGGTGACAAGATTCATTTTGTATTCTTTGATGCTTCTTATGATGGCGTACACGTTTCCTGTAACGCATTTGGATACATAGGAACTTCCCAAAATGATTGGTTTAATGGTCGTCAGGTTACCTCTGGAAATTTTTTGAGAAAAACAGAAGATGGTTACTCATTCACAGACCAAGACGAAAAGAAAGATACTCTGTGGTACTACAACTATGCAGAAAGCATTTCTGCCCTTACCTACAACCCCAACGATCCCACCGAGGGCGTTAAGTTAAACTATGAGCTTAACTATGGCGTAAGGGGAGAAGGCGGCAGCATAAACGTTCTGCATAACGGCGACGTAGTTTCTGCAGGTAAGCTTAGCATGAATAAGGGCGGCATCGCTGCTGCGCACGCTATTATAAACCCCGGCTATCGCATTAAGAGTTATTATGTAAACGGTGTCAGCGTAGGCAGACAGTCTCCCTACAATCTTATCAATATTTCCGAGGATACTCTCCTTGAGATAGAGTATGAGAAGGTTGTAGTCGAAGGCGACGCCAACTCTGACGACGTAGCAGATATCTGTGACCTTGTCATGATGAAATCAGGAAATATCACCGATAAGACGGTCTGCGACTTTGTCGATCCATACAACGAGAACATCATAGATTCGGCAGATTTAAGCGCCTTCCGTAAGATTCTTCTGCGATAATTAGATAATTAACATCGTAGAATAACCAAAACACAAAGGGAGACACTTCGTAATGAAGTGTCTCCCTGTTTCTTTCACTGATAAGTTGCCGAAGGCAATAACACTTGGGCGAAGCCCAAATATAACTGCGAAGCAATATAACTCGCCGATAGGCGAATATAACTGAGGCGCATTCCCTTTGGCGTTATATGTGGGTTTTACTCAAGAGATTGCTTTTTATATTCCGAAGGGGAGATGCCGAATACCTTTTTGAAGGCCTTGGAAAAGTGAAAGGCATCGTTAAAGCCCGACTGAAAGGCGGCCTCGTTAACCGAGAGCCCCTGAGAGAGAAAGCGCTTGGCGTGGCCGAGACGTGTTTTGATAAGAAAGTCCTGTACACCGCCTCCCGTAGCCTCCTTAAAAAGACGGGATAAATAACGAAGGCTTACACCAACGCTGGCGGCAACGTTCTCGGCTGTAATGGCGTTCATATAGTTTATGCGGATGTAGTTTTTAGCCTGTTCAACATAGTGAGGCTTTTGCTCCTGCTGACTGAAAAGGACGCAGAGTATTTCATATATTTTTGAGGTGACGAATTCCTCCCGCATACTTGGCATATCAGCCGTCCTCTGCAAATCAAAAAAGGTTTCCGCCCGATAGTCCATAACGGGGGAGGGCAGAGCCAGCAGACGTTCAGCCAGAGCGCCGTTAAAGCCGACCCAGACATAATGCCACGGGTTTTCTTTGTCGGCGGTATAGGTCGTAAGCTCACCCGGATGAATGATAAAAATTTGTCCTTTTTTTACCGTATAATCTCCTGTGGCAGTCGAAAAAACACCAGTTCCTTTTATCACATAATGAATGAGATAATAGTCACGTACAAAGGGCCCGAAGGAGTGTTCGCTCTCGCAGGGCTCGTGCCCCGTCGACAAAGGATTTATATCGTGAAGCTTTAAATCTGTTAAAGGAACTTCTAATGTTTTCAAAGAAAAATGCCTCCCTTTTTATGTTGGTTACATTATAACATGTCGAGGTTACATTTTGCAATTCTTTTTTTACTTTATCCATTGTAAAATAAAAAAACGAGGTGACATAAAATGATTAAAATAACATTTATCGGTGCAGGAAGCACCGTGTTTGCTAAGAATGTTCTGGGCGACGTTATGCTGTGCGAGTCTTTGCGTGATGCGGAAATCGCTCTTTATGACATTGACGAGCAGAGACTTTCCGAATCGCAACTGCTGATCGAAGCGCTGAATAAAAATATCAATGAGTCACGTGCAAAAATTATCTCCTATTTGGGAGTTGAAAACCGCAAAGAAGCCTTGCGTGGAGCGGATTTCATCATCAATGCCATTCAGGTAGGCGGCTACGACCCCTGCACAATTATTGATTTTGAGGTTCCCAAGAAATACGGTCTGCGCCAGACTATCGGCGACACATTGGGCATCGGCGGAATTTTCCGTGCCCTCCGTACAATTCCCGTACTTAAGGAAATTGCAAAGGATGTTGAAGAGGTATGCCCCAAGGCGCTCTTCATGAACTATACAAACCCCATGGCTATGCTGACAGGTTATATGCAGCGTTACACCAACGTTAACACCATCGGTATATGCCACAGCGTACAGCTTTGCAGCCAATATCTGCTTGAAAGTCTCGGTATGGAATATAACGAGGGTATTGTTGATAAGATTGCAGGTATCAACCACATGGCTTGGCTGCTCGAAATCAGAGATGCAGAAGGTAACGACCTGTATCCCGAAATCAAGCGCCGTGCAAAAGAGAAAAACCAAAAAGAAAAGCACTGGGATATGGTCCGTTACGACTACATGGAAAAGCTCGGCTACTATTGTACCGAATCCAGCGTACATAATGCCGAATACAGCCCCTTCTACATCAAGAGCCGCTATCCCGAGCTGCTCGAGCGCTTTGACATCAACCTGGACGAATATATCAGCCGTTGCATCGGTCAGATCGAAGGTTGGCAGAAGCAAAAAGAGGAGCTTCTGGCAGACGGCAATATTACCCACACCCGCAGCTTTGAGTATGCTTCACGTATTATGGAAGCTGTTGTCACCAATAAGCCCTACAGAATCGGCGGTAACATAATAAACAACGGAATTATCCCGAATCTGCCCAAGGATGCATGTATCGAGGTTAGCTGTATGGTAGACGGCAACGGTATTGCGCCCACAAGAGTTGGAGAATTACCGCTTGTTTTGGCGGCTATGAACACCACCAATATTCTGCCCCAGTTGCTTACCATCCAGGCAGCAGTAACGGGAAATCGTGAGGATATATACCACGCCGCTATGCTTGATCCGCATACTGCAGCAGAATTGTCCATCGACGACATTCGCTCACTCTGCGACGACCTTATTGAAGCTCACGGAAAAGCAGGCTTCCCCGTATTTATAAAATAACCGCTTTGCTTTAAGTGATAGGCGAGGTAGACTGTTATGAAAATTATTGAAAAATTAAATGCAAAACAGGATATATACGGCGGAAAACCTGTAACTATTGCCTTTTTCGGAGATAGCGTAACCCAAGGTTGCTTTGAGTGCTTCATCGGTGACGAAGGTGCAATAGGAGTTGTATTCGATTATAAAAGCGCTTACAGCACAAGGGTCAGAGAAATGCTGAATATTCTTTACCCTCAGGTTCAGGTAAATATAATCAACAGCGGCACAAGCGGAGATAACACCACTAATGCAATAAACAGAATAGACAGAGATATCACGCCCTTCTCTCCCGATTTGGTTGTGGTTTCCTTCGGTCTTAACGATTCGGGCAACGGAATGGATTTCCTCCCAAAGTATGCCGAGAATTTGAGGGTTATTTTAAACAAGGTGGCGGCTGGCGGCTCAGAGGTAATTTTCCTGACTCAGAATGTGATGAACACCAAAATCAGCCATGAGTTTAAAGAGGAAAACGCTTTGCTTACCACTGCGAAAGCAACCGAGAAAATTCAGAATTCAGGCACCTTGAGAGCCTATATGAATAAGGCTAAGGAAATAGCAGAAGAATGCGGCGCAAGGGTTTGCGATATCCATCCAATGTGGGAAAAGTTGATTGCAGGCGGCGTTGACGTCACCGAACTTTTGGCTAATAAAATAAATCATCCCATTCGTGAAATCCATTACTATATGGCAATGAAACTCATAGAAACAATGTTTGAATAGTTTTAAAGGAGAATTGTTATGAAATTAGTTAAGGACAAAAAATTAGTTGTAGGAGCAGATTTTGCGGGTTATCCTTTAAAAGAGGCTGTTGTAGCTCACCTTCGTTCGAAGGGCTGGGAGATTACAGATATGGGTGTTAAAGCCGACAGCGACCCGAACGATACCGACCTTATGTTCCACAGAGTAGGCCTCAGAGTAGGTTCTATGATTTCAGAGGGTGAGTTTGAGAGAGCCCTTCTCTTCTGCGGTACAGGTATGGGTATACATATTGCAGCAAGTAAATGTCCTCATGTTCATGCAGGCGTTGTAGAAAGTGTTCCCGCAGCGCTGAGAGCTATTACAGGCAACGGAGTTAACGTTCTTGCAATGGGTGCCTTCTATGTTGCTCCGGCAATGGGCATTGATATAGCTGAAGCTTATCTTAATGCAGAGCTTGGCTCGGGTTACGAGTGGTGGCACAATTTCTACGAGTTCCACAAGCTTGCTATTGATGAGCTTGAAGCTTTCGATTATGATAAGTACAAGGCAAACGGATTTAAGGTTGATAAGCTTGGCGACTTCGACCTGAAGCTCGAAAGAAAGCCCGACTAATAAAAAACAAAAAGTCCTCATTTTCAGTAATGAGGACTTTTATTTAAGGCAAATATGTCTGAACTTTGCAGTTTATACAACATTTTATATTGCATTTAAGTTGTCGCTATATTACAATTAGGTTGTATAATTTATGCTTTTTATGGAGGAACCAATATGAAATTTACACTTATAAAAAATGCTAATATTGTTTTGGAAAACGGAATTATTTATGACGGTGAGCTTCTTGTTTGTGATAATAAAATTCACGACTACGGAAGAAAAGGCGAGGTAGCACTACCTGAAGCTTACGAGGTAATTGACGGGGAGGATAAATACGTCGGTCCCGGATTTGTCGATATACACGTCCACGACGGCGGTGAATATTCGACCAGCTTCGACACCGTAAAGGCGGCCGAGTTCCACCTTAAAAACGGTACTACCTCTATGCTTGCGACTCCCTTTTATTCGATGAACTGTGAAACTATGGTTGCAGCAGTTAAATCCCTCTTAGAGAATATTAAAAAAGCGCCTACTGTTAAGGGAATTTATTTTGAAGGACCCTATATGAATCCCAATTACGGCGCAAATGCCTTTAAAAATCCCTGGAGACACGGAGTAAAGGCGGAGGAATACAAGCAGTTTGTCGATTTGGCAGGTTCTCTTGCTACCGTTTGGGCAATTGCTCCCGAGGTAGAAAACGTATCAGAGTTTATGGAATATTGCCGAAAAGTAAATCCTAATACAATATTTGCAATAGGTCATACCGAGGCAACTCCTGATGAGATCAGGGCTCTTTCAAGATTTTCTCCAAGAATACAAACTCACACTATGTGTGCCACAGGCAGAAAAACATGCAGAGGTAAAGGAACCCGCAATTACGGACCCGATGAATATTGTTGGCAGAACAACGATATATATTGCGAACTTATAAGCGATTCTTATTGTTTGCACGTCTCAAGCGACATGCAGCAGCTCCTCATTCATACAAAGGGTGTAGATAGAGTTGTGCTTATAACCGACCACTGTTCAGACGTGGGCGAAAAACCTGCGGAATATGCCCACATTAAAGATTTGAGCTTCGATCCCAACGGCGGTCTTTCGGGTAGCCGACTCACAATGAACCAGGCGGCTCTGAATATTATGAGAAGTACAAGCTGCGGCATTTGCGAGGCTTTTGTAATGGCTTCGACAACACCTTCCAGAGCGATCGGAATGGGACACGAGTTCGGCAGTATCGAACGTGGAAAACTTGCAGATCTTGTATTTGTCGACGATAAGTTCAATGTCGAAAAGGTTATGCTTGGCGGAGAAATCTGTAAGTTTTAAGATAGCAAGACCCTTGCGCTTCGACAGGACAGAAAACCTTTTCTCGTATAAAAAAACCTCATGCGGTAGTTTATTTAAACTACCGCATGAGGTTTTGTCGTGACAAGAACAATGCTCTTTTGTACTTGTCGTCAGATATTTGAAAGGTCGGCTATCTCGCCTTTTTTCTCAGCATCATACAGTTTCCAAATAACATCCAAACCACGCAGAGCTCTACGAGCATTGGTAAGCGGTTCCTTCTTCTCCTCTATGCACTCTAAGAAATGGGTAACCTCACGCCAGGTAGCATGACCGGCGGTACTAGTAAGCTTCCAGACAATCTCACGACGCTTATCCGGGTCGGGATGGAGCATCGACGTAAAGGTAAGGGTAGGAGTAGGACCTAAATCCTTATAGTCGAACATACCCTCATCGGTATGGATTTGGAAGGTGTAATTAAGAGTGCTTCCTCTGGCGCCCCATGTGCCGAAATGATATGCCATTATGCCGTTCTTGAACATAAGTGTAACATTGGAGGTGCCTTCGGTATCTCCCATCCAGGGAGTGTTAAGGTTAGAACCGATATGAACGCCATAAGCCGGATCGCCTAAAAACTCAAGCAATATGTCTATATAGTGACAGCCGTGGCTGAAAAGCTGACCGCCGCCTCTTGAAACAGCTGCCTCTTGAGCGATTTCCATCGGAACCGGTGTGTACTGTTCGGTCCATATTGACATTTGGGTAATTTTACCGTACTGACCCGTAGCCAGCAAATCTCTCATAAGGCAAACGCCCTCCCAATAGGGTACGGGATAAGCACACATAAAGGTAACGCCCTTCTCACGAGCTAATTCGTCCAAAATGACTATCTCTTCTCTTGTATTGCAAAGAGGCTTTTCGAGTAAGCAGTGCTTATTATTACTCATAAAGAAATGAGCAATCTCAAAATGGGCGTCGTGTGTGGTTGCTACAAAGACAGCATCAACGTCATCAAGCATATCGTGATAATCGATATAGGACTTTGCGCCATAACGATTTGCGAGATTATCTGTCCTGTCCTTAATCAAATCGCAGGTAGCGGTAATTTCAAAATTCTTACCCTCACCGAGAAGTTTATCCAAGCTTGGTGCATGGCTCCAGGTCATCATACCGCCGCAGCCGATAAGACCCATACGAATTTTTTTGTTAGTTTCCATTGATTTTTCCTCCCTTATTTGGTATACTTTCATTATAAACAATAATAGAAAAAAGTCTTTGCATAAAACTTACCTTGTTTTTGCACATTTTAGTTGCTGTGAGGTGTGAAAATGTTTGAATATATAAAGACTAAGACCTACGATTCAATGCTTGTCAGCTCTATTGTTACGGTGTTTGATGTAGATTTACGAATAACTAAAACCTGCGGAGAAACACATAATTTTCCCGAAATAATCTATGTTAAAGACGGTTACAGCAATATGACGCTTGACGGTAAAGACATACTGCTCGAAAAAGGTCAGCTTTTGATTATCGCCCCTAACACCTTTCACGGAAAGCCCGACTGCGAACCTGATTACGGCACCGCTGCGCACACAATTATAAGTTTTGAGTCAAGCTCACCTATGTTAAATTTTCTCTATAATCGTGCAATTACATTAAGTGAGGCACAAGCAGAGCAATATTCCAAGATTATAGACGGCGGACTGAAAATATTTGAGAGTGTTCAGACCGAGAATAACCGTGGCGGAATGAAGCTTAAGGACAATGTTCTGGAATATGAGCTTGAGGCCCTGAAAAAGCGACTTGAACTGTTTTTGATTGAACTTTACCACACCAACGCCGAAAAGAGTGACAGCCAAAACCACAAGTATTTATCGGCACTTACCGATTATCTGAATACCAATATAACAAAAAATATTACGGTAGAGGAAATGGCAAAGAATATCGGTGTGAGTCAGTCTGTACTCAGAAAAAAAGTGTGTGAGCATTACGGCTGCGGACCGCTTCAATATTTTATAAACCTAAAAATAAATGAAGCCAAGCGTCTGATTAAAATCGGGAATATGAATTTCACCGAAATATCAGAGCACTTGGGCTTTGAAACAATTCATTATTTTTCGAGGCAATTTAAAAACCGTGTCGGTAAGTCGCCTCGTGAATATTTAAAAACCATAAGTGATGAAGCAAACACCAGGGTTTAGACAAAAACAGGTCTTTAATAAAAAAATACGAAAAGGCGGAAGAACTTCCGTCTTTTTTTGTTTTCTATATAGAGTTTAGGCTTTATTAAGCTTGTTCTTGAAAAGTTCTGAAAGACCATAAAAGCCGCCTACAGCGCTTATGAAAATAAAGGGAACAAAGGTTGTGATATAACGGCTGTTTACCTCCCAGAAGAGCAAGAACAGCATTATTCCGAAGACCGACAGCTGAGCAATAAGAATTCTTTTGTCCTGTTTTTTTAGAATAGCGGAAATTATCATCAAAATCTGTGTTGCCAGAAAAACCGAGGTCGCAAAAAGACTGTAAATCGGGTAGTTTTTGCCACCGTATGTTATACCTTCGTGCAGAATACCGCTTTTTTCGGGACGGTCGTCAAGAAAATCGGATAAAGCCAAGGTTCCGTCGCCAAAGGCCCTGGCGCTCTTAATTTCAAAAAGCTCATAAATACCGCCCAGCCTCAAATCTTGAACAGCATCCTTAATATCTGCTTTAAGTATCTCCTTTCTGACTTCGGGATCGGCTTCGTTTCTGGAAAGCAGATAAATATTGTTATTATATCCGCCCTCGCCGTGAAAAGCCAGATCTATCCAGTAGTATATGGGAGTATTTATTTGCTCAGCCTTGTCTTTGTCCAACTGAGACGAGTATATCAGTGCATTAAAACCTGCAAAGCATACCGAAACAACGGTTACTGTAATGGCACAGAATATCATAATATCCTTCCATTTTCTGTTTAAAATCAGATATATTGCGGCGGCAACCGCAAATATAAGCACGGTCATTTTTATAAAGGCGCCCAAAAACAAGACGAGAGCACATGCCAAATACCATAAAAGCTTATGTAATATTTTTTCTTTTTCCTCGGCTTTAATAAAGGCGCAAAAAGCCGCAGCGGGAAAGATAAGCGATAGGGAATCGGTGTAAAAAACAGGGGCCAAAAAGTAGAAGGGCGGACTGATTAAGAATAACAGTAATGTCAGCAGACCGCAGGTTGTATTAAAAAGCTTTTTTGAGATATAAGAGGTAAGCAGCATAGTGCCTACAGACATAAGCGAATTTATCACCGACGCTACTAAAAAATAGTCCTTTATACCGAATATACCTGCTATCTTAAAGAGGGCTGCCAGAAAGGCCATAGAGCCGAGATTGTTAGGGAAAATATAAAAATAATCCGAATGACAGGTAGTTGAAGTATATTCTGCAAAAGAGCGCCCCTCTGCAAACTCGATGGCGCCACGGTAGATTGCTTCAAGGTCAAAAATCGGCTCGAATTTCAGCAAGGGCAACATAAGCATCTGGATTAAAAAGAGGACAAGAGCCGCCGACAAGGCTATTTTCGAATAGTGTTTGCAGAATATATCTTTATTTTTAAAAAGCCAAATCCCACATAAAACAATTATGCCGAGATAGACCGCAGTAAGCAGAATAATCAGTAAAGTATTGTAATTATAAACCTCTTTATTGAAAACTACATTAAAAAAAATCAAAGAAAAGGAAAAAGCAAAAACTATACAAAAAAGCTTACTCATAAGCTCACAAGCCGATGCCGAAACACTTCTTTTCATACCTTTCCTCCAAACCGAAAAAGTCTTACTGTTTTTAATATACAAATTTTACTCCAAAAAGTCAATTTAAGCTTTTTGTTGATACAAATAAGGTTTTATGCTAAAATAGCTTTTGGTGATGATTTATGAAAAAGTTTTTATATGAGGCAGACATACTTATGCCGAAAAAGGACATTGAAAAATGGGCGGTAATCGCCTGTGACCAGTATACCTCCGACCCTGAATATTGGAGAAGTGTAGAAGAAACGGTTGGACAAAATCCCTCGGCTTTGAATATAATATTGCCCGAAATATATCTCGACGAGACCGAAGAGAGAGTAGAAATAATAAACTCCACAATGAAGGAGTATCTTGAATCGGATGTTTTTGAATGTTATCCGTCTTCTATGGTATATGTTGAAAGACAGATAACCGGAGGAAAACTTCGAAGAGGTATTGTCGGAATGATAGACCTTGAGGAGTATGATTATACTGCAGGATCAAACGCCCTTATACGTGCTACCGAGCAGACGGTAAAGGACAGAATTCCCCCAAGGGTAAGGATTCGTCAGAATGCTCCTGTTGAAATGCCCCATGTTATGCTTTTTATAAATGATCCGACAAACACGGTAATAGAGAGTTTAACACAGAAAAAGGCTGAGCTTTCGAGGGTTTATGATTTCGAGCTTATGCAAAAGGGCGGTCATATCAAGGGCTACCTTGTGAACGGCAAGGACTGTGACGAGGTAAATCTTAATCTGGAAAGACTCCTAAAAAACAACTTCCTGTTTGCCGTAGGAGACGGAAACCATTCTCTTGCAACCGCAAAGGAGTGTTACAGACTAAATAAAAACGAGGCCTCCCGTTACGCTTTGGTTGAGATAGTAAATATCTACGATACGGCAATAGAATTCGAGCCGATATACAGGGTTTTGTTCAACTGCAATAAAGAGCACCTGTTAGGACAGATGAAAAAAGAACTCGAACTCTGTCAGAATGAAAATAACCCTCACACCTTTGAGGTTGTCTATAAGAACGAGAGTGAATTTATAAGCGTAAAACCCACATCAAAGCTGCCTGTCGGCACACTTCAAAGCTTCCTGGACCGCTACATAGAACAAAATCCAGAGGTTAAAATTGACTATATTCACGGAATAGAGGATACGAGGAAGCTTTGTGCGGCAGAAAATACGATAGGCTTCCTGTTCGACGGCATGAAAAAGGAGGAGCTTTTTGAAGCGGTAGCGGCTGATGGCTCACTGCCCAGAAAAACCTTCTCAATGGGACACGCCGATGACAAGAGGTTCTATATTGAAGCAAGGAAAATAAGGTAAATGACCGTAAAACAAGTTAAGAATAATACAGTAGTAGAAGGGGTATTGATGCTCTCTCTTTCCGACACGCTTGATTGTGGTCAGGCTTTCAGGTGGGAGGAGTGTGAGGACGGCTGTTGGCAGGGAATTGCCCACGGCAGATACTTAAAAATAGCCCTTCAAAATGGGGTATTAACCCTCTTTGACACAAACGTTGAAGAATTCAACTCTGTCTGGTGTCGGTATTTTGACCTTGAGAGAGATTACTGCGAGATAGTAGCTCAGTTTTCAAAGGATAATACCCTTAATAAAGCCTCCAAGTTTGCAAGTGGCATAAGGGTACTGAGACAGGAGCCTTGGGAGACGCTCTGCTCATTTATAATCTCACAGAATAACAATATTCCGAGAATAAAGGGAATTATAAACCGACTGTGTGAAAGCTTTGGACAACCGCTTGGAGAGGGAAGATATTCTTTCCCGTCTGCAAAAGTAATAGCATCTCTATCCCTTGAGGATTTAGCGCCTCTTCGTTCAGGTTTTCGGGCAAAATACATACTTGATGCCGCAAAAAAGGTTGCTTCGGGGGAAATAGAGCTCGAAAAAATATCACAAATGGATTCAGACACTGCCCGTGCCGAGCTTACCAAAATATACGGAGTAGGGGAAAAGGTTGCCGATTGTACGCTGCTTTTCGGAATGGGTCATATCGACGCTCTGCCCAAGGACGTCTGGATAAAAAGGGTTCTCAGCACTGTTTACAAGGGTGGATTGCCCGATTACGTCTTGCCATATGCGGGGATAGCACAGCAGTATTTATTCCACTATGCCAGAATGAATAAAGGAGAAATTGGATGAGAGAAGATATTTGTACAATACCTATAAGTGAAGCCTTCGAGGAAAATGACGGATGCGCTATATGCCGTATGTACAAAACGGTTGAAAAACGAATTCTCGAATATATTATGGGCGCCGCTATGATGGAGCCCGATGTTAGAATCGAAACCAACAAACAGGGCTTTTGTGAGAAGCATTTTAAAAGAATGCTGTCGATGAGAGGCAGACTCTCTTTGGCTTTAATGCTCCAGACTCATACTGCAGAGATTAGAAAGAATACTACTGAAGCGGGATTTACAGTTACCCATACTAAACGTGCCCAGAGGGCAGAGGATATGCTGGGTTCCTGCTTTGTCTGTGAAAAAATAAATTGGGGCTTTGAGCGTATGCTTGATACCCTTTATCGCACCTATGAGAATGACAGGGAATTCCGACAGCTTTTTGATTCGCAGGAGTATATATGCTTTAAGCATTATTCAATGATAGCAAACGGTATAAATAATAAAAATATCAAGCGTTACAGAGATGAGCTGCTTAAGAGTATGGAGGAAAAAGTAGGCAACACCTTAAAGGAGCTCCAGGCTGATGTTGATAAATACTGTTCGATGTACGATTACAGAAACTCGGGAGAAAATGCCGACTGGGGAACCTCAAAGGACTCGGTCGAGAGAACTATAGCCTTCCTCACGGGAAATGAGGAATTTACTGAATAAAATTTCCATATAGTGTTAAAAATACTTCCAGAGAAAACTTTTGGGAGTATTTTTTATGGTAAGAGGAGTAAATAAAACGGTCATCGAGATAAATAACACCGACAGCGGTTATATCGAAAGGGCTATACTGTTTATAAATCCCGAGCATAGCCATTTGTCGAACAAGAGGCTTAAAGCCGAGGCAAAAAGGTATGTCGATAACCTTTTTGAGAATGAAGAAGGTACAAAGAGGCTTGAACCAGACAGCTCGGTTGTAAGGGCAAAGCGTAAAAAAACTCTTCTTTTTCTTTGCGGCTTACTGGTTATTGCCGCAGCAGCGCTTATTACAATTTTAAATATTCTGTAAAATTTGAAGGCAAGAACCTACGTGGTTCTTGCTTTTTTTATCTAGGTAATATATAATACAAGTTATACTAAATGCTCTTGGGAGTGAAATATTTGAAACAGGAAATAATGAAAACAGGCTTTTCGCTTTTAGGCAAATATGTATTGTGTCTGATTATGTCATTAATTATTGTTATCTCCTTTCTGGTTATTTTTTCAACAGCCTTCTCTTCTCAGATTGGCTATACGGCATATACCGTTGATGAAAACGGAGTTACAACCGAGCTTTACACCCACTATCTTGACGAAGGCGAAGATACCAAGAAGAAGGAGTATGAGGATAAGGGCGTAGAGCTGCAGACTATAAATCTTTATAAAGATTTTGAGGGCGCACCCCATACGGCAATGCTTATAATAAGCCAGATATGCACACTTGGAACCTTTGTAATGCTCTTTTATTCAAAGGTTTATTATATCGGAGATTCGGACGCAAACAAGGTTGCCTTCAACCGTATTACCTTTGATATACTCAAGGGAGCCAAATTGGGAATTATTCCGAGTATAATACCGCTTATAACCTTCCTGCTCCTCGTTTTAGGAAAACTGGGTATCTTTGAGAGCTTTGCGCTTGTTGTTTACAGACTGGCAAACTATCACATTTACTCCTATAATCAACTCATATTCAAGGATATCGCCAGAATATCCGAGGTTGGTTGGGGTAGTATTGCGGCATCGCTTTTATCGGTAATTTTACCCATGCTGGTCTGCGAAGCTTGTTACCTTATGGGATATAAACGCATAAATATATTTGAAAAATTGGTATATAAAAAGAAAAAGGGGTAAGAAAGATGGGATTTGGCGGTTTCTTTAACTATAACAAAGAGGGACCCGGCATTAGCAAGGATGCTCCCGAAAAGCATACGTTTATAGTCTTTTTTGAAACATGGTTTCGAAATGTATGGAAGCTGATGGTTTCGGGCTTTTTGTATGTGCTTTCATATATGCTGCTGTTGCCTTCGGGACTGGGCAGTGTCGGACTTACACACATTGCAAGAAATATGGCAAGGGACAAGCATTCCTTCGGTGTAAGCGATTTCTTTGAAACTATAAAAAAGAACTGGAAACAGGCGCTTATTACAGGTATTTTGAATATTGTCGTTACCTCACTAATAGTTGTCTCTGCCTTTTTATATTATTTCAATATAGATGTGGACGGTTGGTTTGGCCTTGCGGGAGCAGGTCTGATGATGAGCGTTTTCTTTGTTGTTTCGGTTATGAAATACTATGTCTGGCTGCTCATTATTACCTTTAAACTACCTTTAAGAAAAATATATAAAAATTCCTTTTATTTTGTTTTCATCAACATGAAAAACAATCTTATTGCAGGAATTGCAATTCTGGCTTTTTACGGACTTGCGATAGGGATTTGTTGGTTGTTCCAGTACGATATTGTTCTGATTATCGTTGCAATACTTATGATGTGCTTCTTCCCCGGTTACAAGCATCTGGTTATTCAGTACTGCGTTTTCCCGGCAGTGAAGAAGGCTATGATAGATCCTTACTATGAACAGCACCCCGATGAAGATATCGAGCTGAGACGTGGATTGGGATTAGAGGTCGATGAGGAAGATGAAGAGGAACAGGTTTTTGATGACAGACAGCTTCTTCCCTCAGATGATGAAGAATAAAAACAAACAAGGCATCCGAAAACTCGGATGCCTTTTATATTTAAGGGAGACTTAAGATATATCGGTAATCATAAGGACAGATCCGGTCTATCGCCGATAAAGGTGGATATCCGTTTGCTCCCTGCCTTATAATATGCATTTTAAAGAAAAAATGTCCTACTTATTTTGCTGATTTTCTGATATACAGAACACCCAGTGTGTTTGCGCCGCAGTGAGCAGAAACGGTACAACCCGCACGGGAGACTATAAGCTCCTTAAAGGGCGCAGTAGCCTTGACCTGCTCTACAACCTGATTTACGATTTCAGGGTCACAGCCGGCATGTGTAACAAAAACACGGTCGAGGTCGATATCCGAATAATCGGTCAGACGGTCTGCAACATACTGCTTAAGGGTTTCGGAATACTTGCCTCGGTACTTTTTGCTGACCCCCATAGAGCCGTCGGTCACCTCAATACAGGGCTTGAGCTTGAGAAGATTGGCGCCGAGGGCGGCGAGGGCAGAGCAACGGCCTCCCTTGTGAAGATACTCAAGACTGTCAATGACAAAGGAAGCGTCAACCTTGGGGACAAGCTCGGTAACCTTATCAAAGATATCCTTGGCAGACATTCCTTCATTTGCCCACTCGACAGCCTTCATAACAAGAAGACCTTCGCCTGTAGAGAGATTTTTTGTATCGATAACAAAAATATCTTCAAATTCTTCTGCCGCAATACAGCTGTTCTGATAGGTAGAGGACATAGAAGAGCTAATGGTAAAATGTACTATGGCATAGCCCTGTTCTACAAGGGGCTTGAAAAAGTTAATCATATCGTCAACATTGGCAGCGCTTGTTTTCGGCAAAACGCCGTGCTCCTCGTGATACTTGTATATATCATCGGGAGTGATGTCGACTCCATCCTGATATGATTTGTCGCCAAGGTTAACAACGAGCGGAATGGTTTTTATATTAAACTTTTCTAAAATATCAATTGGAAGATCGCTTGTGCTATCTCTTGTTATAAGAACTTTCTTTTGACTCAAAATTATCTACCTCCAAGAGTATTTTTACACATTCTATCATAATCTTTCATTTTTTTCAATAAATAATTGATTACAAAACAGAATATCAACCCATAATCTATAATATATAATACATATTCACACTTGACATAAAAGAGGTTTGACAGTAAAATTATTTTGAGTATTTATATGCTGTTCGGATTGCCGTGACGAACGTAAGGTTGTACGGCTCCGATTTAATACATAATTCTTAAATAAAGGAGGAGCATTGTTTAATGCCTGATGAGAAAAAAACTCAAAAGAAAAAATATCCAACCAAACAAACAAAGCAGAAACAGAATACGCCTGTAAAGAAAAATACAAAACAGTCCGCCCCCGCTTCAAAACAGAGCAAAGGCGCAAAGCCAAACGGCTCAAAAGCAACAAAGACCCCAAATAAAAATCCTCTTAAGATTATTCCCCTGGGAGGACTTGGAGAGATAGGAAAAAATATTACTGTTTATGAGTATAAAGAGGATATTATTCTTGTTGATTGCGGTATGAGTTTTCCCGATGAGGAAATGCCGGGCATCGATATCGTAATACCCGATTTCACATATCTCATTGAGAATAAAGACAGAATAAAGGGCCTTTTTGTAACACACGGTCACGAGGACCATATCGGCGGAATACCTTATCTGCTTAAAAATCTTAATGTCGAAATCTACGGCACAAGGCTGACACTCGGACTTATTGAGGGTAAACTGCGTGAGCACAAACTGCTCGGCGGCGCTAAGCTTAATGTTACCGTTCCGGGACAAAAGGTAAAGGCAGGAGCCTTCAGCGTGGAATTTATCCACGTAAACCACTCTATACCCGATGCAGTCGGCTTTGCTATACGCTGTCCTGCAGGAACGGTAGTGCAGACAGGAGATTTCAAGATAGATACAACCCCTATTGACGATCAGGTTATCGACCTTTCAAGGTTTGCCGAGATCGGAAACGAAGGCGTATTGGCTCTGCTTTCAGACTCAACCAATGTTGAAAGACCGGGCTATACAGCATCTGAAAGGGTGGTAGGGGAATCCTTTTCGAACCTTTTCAGAAAGGCGGGGAGAAATAGGATAATTGTAGCAACCTTCTCCTCTAATATCCACCGAATTCAGCAGATAATCGATGCGGCGGTCAGCTACAGAAGAAAGGTTGCCGTTTCGGGAAGAAGTATGCTTAATGTCGTAAATATAGCATCTGAAATGGGTTATCTAAACCTTCCCGACAATGTTCTTATAGACATTGAGAGTATCAATAAATACTCTGCCGAACAGCTGGTTATTATTACTACAGGAAGTCAGGGAGAACCATTATCTGCTCTTCACAGAATGGCTTCGGGCGACCATAGAAATGTCGATATCGTACCCAATGATATGATAATAATTTCGGCAACCCCCATACCGGGCAACGAAAAGCTTGTCAGCAAGGTAATCAACGAGTTGATGAAGAGGGGAGCCGATGTTGTATACGAGAAGATGTACGATGTTCACGTTTCGGGCCACGCCTGTCAGGAGGAGCTGAAGCTCATGCTCTCTCTGACAAAGCCAAAATTCTTCATCCCCGTTCACGGAGAACAGAAGCATCTTTATAAACACGCAATGTTGGCTTCGTCGGTTGGACTGCCCAAGGACAGAATACTGATAGCCAATATCGGAGATGTTATCGAACTGACGGGCAAGAGCATGAAGGTCAGCCAAACCGTGACATCGGGAAGCGTTCTTGTTGACGGACTCGGAGTCGGAGATGTAGGAAGCATTGTTCTCAAGGACAGAAAGCACCTTGCCGACGACGGAATTATCGTTGTTGCGATAACTATGGATTCTGTAACAAGAGAGGTTGTAGCAGGACCCGATATAGTAACCAGAGGCTTTGTGTATGTAAAGGAATCGGAGGAGCTTATCGAAAGGATAACCACCGTTGCCGAAGACGCTTTAGAGCGTTGTTATATTCATAATGTAAGGGATTTCAATGCAATAAAAGCAAAGGTGAGGGATGCTGTTTCCCGTTACCTCTACGAAAACACCAGAAGAAGTCCAATGATTTTACCAATCATTATGGAAATTTAATTTAAATTCAAATTCAAAGGAGGAAGATCGTGAGTAAACTTACACTTAAAACCAAAATAATCGCATTAACAGTTTCTTTTTGCCTGTTACTCTGCTTTATAACATTTTTTGTAAATGTTTTTGCATTTATCGCTGTCTTCCTTCTGTCAGTCTGCTTTACGGTAACGCTTATAAGGGCGGTTGACCTTGTTTGTAATATAGGTGTGCTTGACCTGAAACTTATAGGTTTTTCGAAGAAGCTGCGCAAGGCATGTAAGGAAGCAACAAACATTGTCATAATGGGACACAAGTTTTCCGACCTTGACTCAATAGGAGCATCCTACGGTCTTTATACCGCCCTTCGTGACAGTTACGATGTCAAAATGCTTCTTAACAAACAGGACACCTTAGGCAGACCGCTTATCGACCTTATCTGCTACAGCGATAGTGATTGCAGATTTTATTATGAACAGGATATTGATGATATAGTTACCGACAACACACTTCTCATAGTTGTTGATACCCACAGACCCGTTCTTATGGATTTTGAGAGGGCATATGAAAAGGCAGGAAAGGTGGTAATTATCGACCATCATTTAAAGGCGGAGGATTTTGCAAAAAGGGCAACCTTAAAATTTGTTAAAACCACCGCATCGTCAGCCTGTGAGATAGTGACCGCAATAATAAAGACCTTAAGCAGTCGCCCGATAGGAAAAATCGCAGCCAATGCGCTTTTCTCGGGAATAATGCTTGACACTAAAAACTTTGTTATGAACACAGGCCCCGACACATTCAGGATTTCTTCCTATCTGCGTCAACAAAAGGCCGATCCGAAAACCGTTAAACAGTTGTTTTCCGAAAGCATAGATGTCTGCAAAAGAAAATACGAGATAGTAGCCGATGCCCATCTTTATGATGATTGCGCCATATCCAAAAGCGAGATAAACGATAATTATTCAAGGGTTTGTGCGGCACAGGCGGCAGACGAGCTGCTGAGTATCAGCGGAGTGAGGGCATCCTTTGTTATATGTCCGTCGGCAGACCGAATAAATATTTCGGCAAGGTCGTTTGGAGATATGGATGTTAAAAAGATAGTTGAAAAGCTGGGCGGCGGAGGACATAAAACGGTTGCCGCTTGTCAGATAAGAGCCGACAGCTATGAAATGGCATATAAATTGCTTATAGGAGCAATAGACGAATATAAAAGGGAAAGGTGATAGTAAGTGAAGGTAGTATTGTTAGAGGATGTTAAGGGACACGGAAAAAAAGGCGCTCTAGTAGAGGTGTCTGACGGATATGCGAGGAATTTCCTTTTCCCGAAAAATCTGGCCAAAGAGGCAAACGCTTCTGTTTTAGCAGAGGTAAAGAGTAAGGCCGAGGCTAAGGAGCATCACTATGAGGAGGAGAAGGCAGCGGCAAGAGCTACTGCAGCTCTTATTCAGGATAAAAAGGTTGAAATAAAGGCAAAGGCAGGCTCAAGCGGAAAACTTTTCGGCTCGGTAACCTCTAAGGAAATCGCAGAAGAACTGAACAGAATGCTTGGCACAAAGATAGAAAAGAAGAAACTGACAGTTTCTGATATAAAGAATTTCGGAGAATATACAGCAACGGTTAA
Organism: Acutalibacteraceae bacterium; assembly: GCA_045537915.1. GTDB lineage: Bacteria > Bacillota > Clostridia > Oscillospirales > Acutalibacteraceae > SFWF01. Next base: position 34,537 of record JAZSQK010000046.1, on the reverse strand, counting down.
GCTGTTTACCGAAATAACCGCCACCTTTACAGTAGTAGTTTCCCCGGCAGAATAATAATGAAGGGATGTTAAAAATGAATCCTGAAACTGATTTTTTGATTGACTCTGGCAATCTTAATCTGCCCTACTCAATAGAGGCAGAACAGGCGGTATTAGGCTCGATAATAATCGATCCCGAATGCCTTAACCTTATTGCCTCGCAGATGAAAATTGAGTATTTTTATCTTGCTCATCATAAGGAGATATACAGAACCCTTACCACAATGCTTGAGCTCGGCGGCAAGGCTATCGACTTTATTTCGCTTCTCGAGCAGTTAAAATCAAATACTACATACGATGAGGCGGGATGGAAAAACTATCTCACTCAACTTGCGAAGATGGTTCCGACTTCGGCCAATGTAATGACCTATGTAGCCATAATCCGTGAGAGATTTTATGCCCGTTCTCTGCTTATGGCGGCAGAGGGCATAATCAAGGATGTTAACGAAAACCTCCTTGACACCTCAAATCTTCTCGACCGTGCCGAGCAGTCTATATACAATATTCGACAGGGAAGAGAAAGCTCGGGACTTACCCACATCAAGTCGGTAATCGAGGATGAAACATATTCCCGCCTTACAAAGATGGCAGATCCCGAAACACGAGAGGACTATATCGGTATACCCACAGGTATTTCGGCGCTTGATAAGGTCACAACCGGACTCAATAAATCCGACCTTATTATACTCGGTGCCCGTCCTGGTATGGGTAAAACCTCTTTTGCTCTCAACATTGCGAGAAATGTTGCGGTAAATTCTAAAAAGACTGTCTGCTTTTTCTCCCTAGAAATGACCAGAGATCAGTTGGCACAAAGAATGCTTTCAAACGAGGCGTCCATCGAGAGCCAGAAACTCCGCACCGGAGAACTTACGGCAGATGAGTGGACAAGACTTGCTCAGGCGGGTAAAAACCTGTCTGACGCAGAGATTTACTTTGACGAAACTTCAGGCATAACGGTTCAGCAGATGAAGGCAAAGCTTCTCCGTATGAAGAAGGTAGACCTTGTTGTAATAGATTACCTTGGTCTTATGCGCTCTTCACGAAAGACAGAAAACCGTGTACAAGAGGTACAGGAGATAACAGGAAGCCTTAAGAGTCTGGCAAAAGAGCTGAGGGTGCCTGTGCTTTGTTGCGCACAGCTTTCCCGTGGAACCGAAACCAAGGGCAAATCTCACAAACCTGCCCTTTCCGACCTTCGTGAATCGGGTTCTATCGAGCAGGATGCAGATATAGTTCTTTTCATTTACCGAGAGGTATACTATGACAATGAAAAGACCGATGAAGAAAAGGGAGATCCTAATAAGGCTGAAATAATCGTTGCCAAAAACCGCCACGGAAGTGTTGATACGGTTGAGCTTCATTGGGACGGAAAATACACCCGTTTTGCTTCTCAGGATGTGTTTAGATAAATGCTTGATAAGATTAGAAAAACAATAATCAAATATGATATGCTCTCCCTCTCTAATGATGTAACTGTAGCCCTTTCGGGAGGAGCCGATTCGGTCGCCTTGCTGGTAGCTCTTATCGAGCTTAAAGAGGAACTTAAAATAACCCTTTCGGCCTTTCATCTTAACCATATGTTGAGGTCAGAGGAAGCGGATAGGGATGAAAGCTTCGTTCGGGAGCTTTGTAAGCGTTATAATATTCCTCTTACCGTCTGCAGAGAGAACATTAAGGAAATAGCAAAGGCGAGGGGAGAGAGCATAGAGCTTTGCGCCAGAAATGTGCGCTATGAGCTTTATAAAAAACATTCAAAGGGCGTCGTTGCAACCGCCCATACAATGAGTGATAATCTTGAAACGGTAATTTATAACCTAGTAAGAGGAAGTGGAATTAAAGGTCTCACAGGCATACCGCCGGTAAGGGATAATATTGTAAGACCGCTTATAGACTGTAGCCGAGAGGAAGTTGAAGCCTTTCTAAAAGAAAGAAATATCGGGTTTGTGACCGACTCCACTAACCTGTCGGATGATTATTCACGAAATTTTATTCGTCATAATATCATTCCTCAGCTTAAAAAGCTTAACCCTTCGGCAGAGCAAACGGTTATGAACGGGAGCGCAAATCTTCGTGAGGATGCAGATTTCCTTGACAGAATGGCGGCAAAGATATATTGCATAGTGCAAAAACTGGATGCAATCGACTGCGAGCTTCTTTGCGACCAACACCCTGCCGTTGCAAAGCGTGTTCTTGCAAGATACTACTCTGAAAAAAGCGGCTTTATGCCCGACAGTCTTCACACAGTCAGAATGTACGAGACAGCGATAAACGGGGGAAAGATAAGTCTTCCTTTTAATATGTATGCCGAAAAGAAGGATGGCCTTTTCAAAATAGCCGAAGAAAAAGAGAAAATCGTTGCTCGGTATCAAACCGAGATAGTCTACGGCAAGATGGAAAATGATAACATTGTTTACAATTTGTTATTAAAAAACACAATTGACTGTGATAGAATAGTAGGCAGTCTGAAGGTGAGAACCAGACAGGAAGGGGATAAGATAAGGCTTTCGGGCAGAAATTGCACAAAAAGTCTTAAAAAGCTGTATAACGAGCTTAAAATTCCCGAACAGGATAGGGAAAACCTTCCGGTTGCGGCAGATGATGAGGGCGTCGTCTGGATATATTCGGTCGGCGTAGCCGAGCGTGTTGCGGTAAATAAAAAAACAAGACGGTTTGCCCGTTTTGAAGCAGAAAAATATAATCAATAAAAAAAGGATTTCGGGGGAAGTTAAAAATGATCGACAGATCAGATATTTCTGAAGTTTTACTTTCAGAGGAACAAATCAGTCAGATAGTCAAAAGGCTCGGCAAACAGATAACCGAGGATTATAAGGGCAAGAATTTGCTTGTAGTAAGTGTTCTCAAAGGCTCTATTATGTTTATGGCAGACCTGCTCAGAGAAATAAAGGTGCACTGTAAAATAGATTTTATGGCGGTATCCTCCTACGGCTCGTCAACCGAAAGCTCGGGCTCTGTAAAAATTATCAAGGACCTGAACATAGATCTTTCGGGTTATGATATACTTGTAGTTGAGGACATTCTCGACTCGGGAGTGACACTTTCAAATCTGCGTGAAATGCTGATGTTAAGAAAACCTGCAAGTTTTAGGATATGCACATTTCTCGACAAGCCTGATAGACGCCGTGCAGATATAAAGGCCGACTATGTGGGAGCCCTGATTCCAGATGCCTTTGTTGTCGGTTACGGTCTTGACTATGATGAAAAATACCGAAATCTACCCTATCTCGGAGTTCTCGCTCCGAAGGTGTACGCTAACGAATAAGAAAGGACGTGCATAAATTGAATAAAAATGTGCGCAATGTACTGCTGTATCTCGGAATTCCGATTATACTTATAATTGCCGTTGTTATGGTTTCCTTCAGCACAAAGCAGGTTGCAAAGGTAAAGTATTATGAGATAATCGAAATGTTCGAGAATAACGAGATTTCCGAGTATCATCTCAATCTCTACAGCGGAGAACTGAAATACACAAAGAGAGAGGACGGCAAGACCTACCGATACAATGTTGCCGACCCCAATATTTTCTATAACGATGTCAACGAGATTGTTATGGAGAATAACGACAGGTACAGACAGGAAAATCCCGATCTTATGATCAAGATGGATTACAAGAGCGGGGGAGAGGCCTCCTGGCTTATGAGCCTTGTTCCCACTGTGTTGATGATTGGTGTTCTTGCTGTGTTCTGGATAATTTTGTCTAGAAAAATGAGTGGCTCTATGGGAATGGATAAGACCATGAGCTTCGGCAAAGCAAAGGTCAGAAAGGCAGACCCCAAGAAGAAAACAACATTTGCCGATGTTGCGGGTGCTGACGAGGAAAAGACCGAGCTTGTTGAGGTGGTTGATTTCTTAAAGGACCCCAAGAGATTTAACGAGCTCGGCGCAAAGATTCCAAAGGGCGTGCTTCTTGTCGGCCCTCCCGGAACAGGTAAAACCCTTCTTGCAAAAGCAGTGGCAGGAGAGGCTGGAGTTCCTTTCTTCTCAATATCCGGTTCGGATTTTGTTGAGATGTTTGTCGGTGTCGGCGCATCCCGTGTAAGAGATCTCTTCGATGAGGCAAAAAAGAACGCCCCCTCGATAGTGTTCATAGATGAGATAGATGCAGTCGGCCGTCAGAGAGGCGCAGGTCTCGGCGGCGGTCACGACGAGAGGGAGCAGACCCTCAACCAGCTGCTTGTTGAAATGGACGGCTTTGCGGATAACGCAGGTGTTATAGTAATGGCGGCAACAAACCGCCCCGACATTCTCGACAGAGCTCTGCTTCGTCCGGGCAGATTTGACCGTCAGATAACCGTAAACTATCCTGATGCGAAGGGCAGAGAGGACATCCTTAAGGTTCACGCAAGAGGAAAGCCCCTGGCTCCCGATGTAAATCTTAAGGACATAGCCCATTCAACCTCAGGCTTTACAGGAGCAGACCTTGCAAACCTTCTTAATGAGGCGGCTTTACTTGCTGCCCGTTACGGTCTTAAGGCAATAACACAGCCTCAGATCGAGGAGGCTACAATCAAGGTTGTTATGGGAACCGAGAAAAAATCTCACGTTCTCAAGGATAAGGATAAGATGATAACCTCCTATCACGAGGCAGGTCACGCTATAGTTTCCTACTTCCTTCCCACACAGGATCCCGTACACCAGATATCTATCATTCCGAGAGGAATGGCGGCAGGATACACAATGTATTTGCCTGTCGAAGAAAAGGGACACACCTCTAGAAATCAGCTTACAGAGCAGATATGCTCCTTGCTCGGCGGACGTGCGGCAGAGCAGCTCACACAGGACGATATCTGTACAGGAGCATCAAACGATATGCAGAGGGCTACCGATATTGCTCGTAAGATGGTTACCAAATACGGCATGAGCGACAATCTCGGTCTGGTTGTATACGGAAATGATAATAACGAGGTGTTCCTCGGAAGAGATTTTTCGTCTACCCCCAATTACTCGGATAAGATCGCTGCTATGATAGATGAAGAGATTGAGTCTATAGTAATGAAGCAGTATGAAAAGGCTTTGGATATACTAAGGGCAAATATGGATAAGCTCAATGAGGTTGCCCGTATATTGTTTACAAAGGAAAAAATCTCGGGCGATGAGTTCAGAGAGATAATGGAAACAAAGCAAATAGAAGAATAGTATGATTTACGGTCAGTGCAGGACTCTGCATTGACCGTATTTTTTTATATTTTAAAAAAATGGAAGATTTTTGAATTTAACTATTGACAAGCCGAAAAGTTTCTTGTATAATCTAAAATTACTGATACTGGGTCAATATGGCTTATTTTGCCCTTTTTTGACCTAAAGGCTGTAAAGAAAAGCCTGTTTGACCGTCAGTTTGAGCATCTTTTTTGGGGTGCATAATAAATAAGGAGTGATTAAAGCTTATGGCGTCTGAAGCAATGGTAAGACCGGTACAGTTCGGAAAGAACACCCGTATGAGCTTTTCGAAGATCAATGAAGTTATTGATATGCCCAACCTCATTGAAATTCAGAAGGACTCGTATAAGTGGTTTGTAGAGGAAGGACTTAAAGAGGTTTTCGAAGATATGTCCTCCATTACCGACTACACCGGTAATCTTGTGCTTGATTTCATCGATTACAGACTCGATGAAAAGCCGAAGTATGACGTTACGGAGTGTAAGGCGAGGGATACAACATACGCTGCTCCGCTGCGTGTCAGGACTCGTCTTTTAAACAACGAGACCGGAGAAATCAAAGAAAGCGAAGTCTTCCTTGGCGATTTTCCGATAATGACCAAGTCCGGAACATTTGTTATTAACGGTGCGGAACGTGCTATAGTATCACAGCTTGTTCGTTCCCCCGGTGCTTATTACGGACTGAAAATAGAGGAGAAGACAGGTAAAAAGCTCTTCTCTGCTACTGTCATACCCAATAGAGGCGCCTGGCTTGAATATGAGACCGACCTTAACGATGTTCTTTATGTAAGAATTGATAAGAACAGAAAGCTTCCTCTGACTACCTTTGTCAGAGCGCTCGGTCTTTCTTCCAACGAGCAGATCAGACAGTGCCTCGGAGAAGAGGAGCGTTTGGCAGTTACTCTTGATAAGGACGCTACAGCCAACACAGAGGACGCTCTTATTGAAGTATATAAAAAGCTTCGTCCGGGTGAGCCTGCTACGGTTGACGGAGCACAGAACTATCTGGCACAGCTCTTCTTTGACGATCACAGATATGATCTTTCAAGGGTTGGACGCTATAAGTACAATAAAAAGCTGGGACTTGTCGGCAGACTTACCGGCAAGGTTCTTTCCCGCCCGATTGTAGATCCTATGACCGGCGAGATAATCGCTACTCCCGATACCGTTATTTCCAAGCAGACCGCAGTCGAGCTTGAAAACAAGGGTGTCAGCGAGGCTTATGTAAAGTATGAGGATTTAGACGGAACCGTAAGAGAGCTTAAAATACTCACTAACGGTATGGTTGATATTGCTAATTTTGTTTCCTTCGATGCTAAAGAGCTCGGAGTAAACGAAAATGTTTCCTTTGCCGTTTTAAAGGAGATCCTTGAGAACAATGAGACCGAAGAGGATGTAAAGGAAGCTATCAAGGCAAATCTTATCGCTCTTATTCCCAAGCATATTACGGTTGACGATATTCTCGCAACTGTTAACTATTTCATCAACCTTCCTTACGAAATAGGCTCTACCGACGATATCGACCATTTGGGCAACCGTCGTATCCGCTCGGTCGGAGAGCTTCTCCAGAACCAGTTTAGAATTGGTCTTTCCCGTATGGAGAGGGTTGTCAGAGAAAAAATGGCTATTCAGTCGTCAGATGCTGATGCAGCTACACCTCAGTCGCTTATCAATATAAGACCTGTTGTTGCCGCTATTAAGGAATTCTTTGGTTCATCACCCCTTTCTCAGTTTATGGACCAGACCAACCCGCTTTCAGAGCTTACCCATAAGCGTAGGCTTTCTGCCCTCGGCCCCGGAGGACTTTCCCGTGACCGTGCATCCTTCGAGGTTCGTGACGTTCACTACACCCATTACGGAAGAATGTGTCCTATCGAAACTCCCGAAGGTCCTAACATCGGACTTATCTCTTATCTTGCAACCTTTGCAAAGATAAATGAGTACGGCTTTATTGAGGCTCCTCTGCGCAAGGTCGACAAGGCTACAGGCAAGGTGCTTGATGATGTTGTATATATGACTGCAGACGAAGAGGATGAGTATATCATTGCTCAGGCAAACGAGCCGCTCGACAAGGACGGCAAGTTTATGCGTACAAAGGTCAATGCACGTCACCTTGATGACTTTATCGAGACCGATCCTTCAAATGTAGATTATATGGACGTATCTCCCAAGATGGTCGTATCGGTTGCAACCGCAATGATACCCTTCCTTGAGAACGACGATACCAACCGTGCACTCATGGGATCAAACATGCAGAAGCAGGCAGTTCCGCTTCTTGTTACAGAGGCTCCCTTTGTCGGCACAGGTATCGAGTATAAGGCTGCAGTTGACTCGGGCGTAGTAGTTCTTGCTAAACGTGCGGGAACCGTTGTAGCTGCCGATGCAAATAAGATAGTTATCCGTGCCAAGAACGGCGAGGTTGATGAGTATGAGCTTATCAAGTTCCTCCGCTCTAACCACGGCACCTGTATCAACCAGAGACCTATAGTTGAAGTAGGTCAGAAGGTTGAGGAGAGAGAGGTTATTGCCGACGGTCCCGCAACAGACAAGGGCGAAATCTCTCTCGGACGTAACGCTCTTATCGGATTTATGACCTGGGAAGGCTATAACTACGAGGACGCTGTTCTCATCAATGAAAAACTGGTAAGAGAGGATATGTATACCTCTATCCATATTGAAGAGTATGAAATCGAAGCCAGAGATACAAAGCTTGGACCCGAAGAGATTACAAGAGATATCCCCAACGTTGGTGAGGATGCACTTAAGGATCTTGACGAGCGTGGTATTATCCGCATCGGTGCCGAGGTAGTTGCAGGAGATATTCTTGTAGGTAAGGTAACACCCAAGGGAGAAACCGAGCTTACTGCAGAAGAAAGACTTCTTAGAGCAATCTTCGGAGAAAAGGCAAGAGAGGTTAGAGATACTTCTCTGCGTGTTCCCCACGGTGAATACGGCACCATCGTTGATATTAAGGTGTTCTCGAGAGAGAATTCCTCCGAGCTTTCTCCCGGTGTAAATCTTGTTGTACGTTGCTATATTGCTCAGAAGCGTAAGATTTCTGTCGGAGATAAGATGGCAGGACGTCACGGAAATAAGGGCGTTGTATCCAGAATTCTTCCGAGTGAGGATATGCCTTATCTGCCCGACGGTACTCCGCTTGATATCGTTCTCAACCCCCTCGGTGTTCCTTCCCGAATGAATATCGGACAGGTACTTGAGGTAAACCTCGGTTATGCTTGTAAAGCGCTTGGTTGGCATATTGCCACACCGGTCTTTGACGGCGCACACGAGGCGGATATAAGAGAATGTCTTAAGATGGCGGGTATCAGAGAAGACGGTAAGACACAGCTCTTTGACGGACGTACGGGAGAACCCTTTGATAATCCCGTTACGGTCGGATATATGTATTATCTCAAGCTTCATCACCTTGTTGACGATAAGATTCACGCCCGTTCTACAGGACCTTACTCCCTCGTAACCCAGCAGCCGCTCGGCGGTAAAGCCCAGTTCGGCGGACAGCGTTTCGGAGAAATGGAAGTTTGGGCACTTGAGGCTTACGGCGCAGCATACACCCTTCAGGAGATCCTTACCGTCAAGTCGGACGACGTTGTCGGCCGTGTCAAGACCTATGAGGCAATCGTTAAGGGTCAGAATGTTCCAAAACCCGGCGTACCTGAATCCTTTAAGGTTTTGATAAAAGAGCTTCAGTCTTTGGGACTCGATGTTAAGGTGCTTGATAAGTATAACGAGGAGATCGACCTCAAACAGACCTTTGAGGAGGACGAGGACCTCGGACTTGCTCCACCTGTATTCCTCAATGACGATTTCGATAGTCAGCCTGTTATGGATGACTTTACAGGATTCGGACTTCAGGATGAAAACGGCGAGGATATCGTAGAAGAAAGCAATTCCGATATCGATGATATCGCAGATGAAAATTAAGGAGGACGGACACAGTGGAAAATATTGAATTTGAATCTATAAAAATCGGTCTGGCTTCTCCTGAGCAAATCAGAAGCTGGTCTTACGGCGAGGTTACAAAGCCCGAGACCATTAACTACAGAACACTGAAACCCGAACAGGGAGGACTTTTCTGCGAGGCAATTTTCGGACCTCAGAAGGACTGGGAATGCCACTGCGGAAAGTACAAGAGAATACGCTATAAGGGTAAGGTGTGTGAGCGCTGCGGCGTTGAGGTAACCAGAGCAAAGGTAAGACGTGAGCGTATGGGAACCATCGAACTTGCTGCTCCTGTTTCTCACATCTGGTATTATAAGACCATTCCGTCAAGAATGGGACTCGCCCTTGATATTTCTCCCAAGGCTCTCGAGCAGGTTCTTTACTTCTCCAAGTATATAGTTACCGATTCGGGCAGCACACCCATTGAAAAGAAATCCCTTTTAAATGAAAAGCAGTATCGTGATATGCGTGAGCTTTATGAGGACGATTTCCAGGCTGAAATGGGCGCAGAGGCAATCAAAAAGCTTCTTGCTGAGATAGATCTTGAGGCTACCTGTAAGGAACTTCGTGAGGAACTTGAAACGGCTACAGGTCAAAAGAGAATAAGAATCCTTAAAAGACTTGAAGTGCTTGAGGCATTCAAGGATTCGGGCAACCGTCTTGAGTGGATGATTCTCGACGTGCTTCCTGTCATTCCTCCCGATCTTCGTCCTATGGTACAGCTCGACGGCGGCAGATTCGCCACCTCCGACCTTAACGACCTCTACAGAAGAGTAATCAACCGTAACAACCGTCTTAAGAGACTTCTTGAACTCGGAGCGCCTGATATAATTGTCAGAAACGAGAAGAGAATGCTCCAGGAGGCCGTTGACGCTCTTATCGATAATGGCAGAAGAGGAAAGGCTGTAACAGGCCCCAACAACCGTGCCCTCAAATCCCTTTCGGATATGCTTAAGGGTAAGCAGGGACGTTTCCGTCAGAACCTTCTCGGTAAGCGTGTTGACTATTCGGGACGTTCGGTTATCGTTGTTGGTCCTGAACTTAAGATGTATCAGTGCGGTCTTCCTAAGGAAATGGCCCTTGAGCTCTTCAAGCCCTTCGTAATGAAGAGACTGGTTGAGACCAAAGCCGCTACTAACATTAAGACAGCCAGAAAGATGGTTGAACGTGCATCAGGAGAAATTTGGGACGCTCTCGAGATGGTAATCAAGGAGCATCCTGTACTTCTCAACCGTGCGCCTACACTTCATAGACTCGGTATTCAGGCATTTGAGCCTGTTTTGGTAGAAGGAAAGGCAATTAAGCTTCATCCGCTTGTATGTACGGCATACAACGCCGACTTCGACGGCGACCAGATGGCTGTTCACGTACCCCTTTCGGCAGAGGCTCAGGCCGAAGCAAGATTCCTTATGCTTGCTGCAAACAACCTGCTTAAGCCCTCTGACGGAAAGCCTGTTGCGGTTCCTACTCAGGATATGGTTCTCGGTTCCTACTACCTTACACTTGTTAAGGCAGATGAGCCGGGCGCAAATAAGGTATTTAAGGATACTAACGAAGCCATTATGGCTTATAATGACGGAGTGGTGGGACTTCACGCACCTATCCGTGTAAGATTTACAAAGAACGGAAAATCAAAGCTTGTTTGGTGTACAGTAGGATTTATTCTCTTTAACGAGTCTATTCCTCAGGACCTCGGCTTTGTAAACCGTAACGATGAAGAACATGCATTTGACCTTGAAATAACCTTTAGCCTTAAGGATCCTTCAAAGCTTAAGGTTGAAAGCAATGACGATATTATTCAGAATAAGGTCGGCAAGAAACAGCTTGGTAAGATTGTTGACGCTTGTATTGCAAAGCATGGCACAAGCGAAGCCGCAATCGTTCTCGATAATATAAAGGCTACAGGCTTTAAGTTCTCTACAAAGGGCGCTATAACGGTTGCTGTTAGCGATGCCGTTATTCCTCCCGTAAAGGCAGAATTGCTTGATAGCGCTGAAAAGCAGATAGATAAGGTTACCAGAAACTACAATCGAGGCCTTATCAGTAAGGAAGAAAAGAGCCGCCACGTAATTGAGATCTGGAATAAGACCTCTGAGGATGTCGGTAACGCTTTGAAGGACCACCTTGATGAGTTCAATCCCATCTTTATGATGGCAGATTCGGGCGCCCGTGGTTCTATGGCGCAGATTCGTCAGCTTGCAGGTATGCGTGGACTTATCTCGAATACCGCAGGTAAGGTTATCGAGGTTCCGATTCGTGACAGCTACCGTGAAGGACTTAACGTTCAGGAATACTTCATTTCCTCCCGTGGTGCACGTAAGGGACTTGCCGACACCGCTCTTCGTACCGCAGACTCGGGTTATCTTACCCGTCGACTTGTCGACGTTGCGCAGGATGTAATTATTCGTGACGAGGATTGTAATGCTGAAGAAGGACTTGTAATTTCGGCCGTTATGGACGGCAATCACGAGATTGAAAAGCTTTCCGAGCGTCTTGTCGGAAGATATCTCCTTAATGACTTTGTTGACGAGACAACCGGAGAGGTCCTCGTTTCCAAGGATAAGATGATGGACCCCGACGATGCAAAGAAGATTTGCGATACAGGGGTAGAAAAGGTTACCATTCGCTCTATTCTTACCTGTCACAGCCACCACGGCGTATGTATCAAGTGCTACGGTTCGAACCTTGCTACAGGTAAGCCTGTAACAGTAGGCGAGGCGGTCGGTATAGTAGCTGCTCAGTCTATCGGAGAACCTGGTACACAGCTTACGATGAGAACCTTCCATACCGGCGGTATCGCATCTACCGAAGATATTACTCAGGGTCTACCCCGTGTTGAAGAGTTATTTGAAGCAAGACGCCCCAAGCGTTGTGGACTTATAGCCAAGATTGATGGCCGTGTTCGCATTCAGGAAGAGAAGAAGAGCAATGTTATTGTTATTACCGACGATGAAAATATCCGTGAAGAAAAGGTTATCATTCCTTACGGAATACGTCCTCTTGTTAGTGAAGGCGACTATGTAAAGGCAGGAGACCTCCTCATCCCCGGTGCTAAGTATCCTCAGGATATTCTTGAGGCTCAGGGCCCTGATGCAGTTCAGGAATATATCATTGCCGAGATTCAGAATGCTTATCGTACACAGGGTGTTGACATCAACGATAAGCACATTGAGGTTATCATTCGCCAGATGATGAAGAAGTTTGTAATTACCGACTCCGGTTCAACCAAGCTTCTCCAGGGCGTAAGCTATGAACTTGCCGAGGTTTACGAGGCAAACGAGGAGATAGAGGCAAGAATTGCAGCAGGAGAGACCGAACTTCAGCCGGCGCAGTATAACCAGACTCTGCTCGGTATAACCAAGGCATCTCTTGCAACCGAATCCTTCCTTTCGGCAGCTTCCTTCCAGGAAACCACAAGGGTTCTGACCGAGGCCGCTATCAAGGGTAAGGTAGATCCGCTCTTCGGACTTAAGGAGAACGTAATCATCGGTAAGCTTGTTCCTGCAGGTACGGGTGCTAAGGACATCATCGACCAGGAGGAAGAAGAGGAGGAAGAAATCACTTTTGAGGCTGTTGCAGAATAATTAAAAAACTGTTGACAAGACTTGATTTTAGTGATAAAATCCTTTAATGTGTGAGATTATGGGCTTTGTGCCTGTAATCACTAGATAAGATATAACGCAGACGGGAGAAATTCCGTCTGCGTCATATACATTTTATTATGAGGAGGTGCCATATGCCGACCTTTAACCAGTTAGTACGCAGCGGAAGAGAGACCATCGAAAAGAAGGCCAAAGCTCCTGCGCTCCTTAAGGGCTACAACTCTATGAAGCGTTCTTTGACCGATAACGATTCTCCTCAGAAGAGAGGCGTTTGTACTGCAGTTAAGACCGTAAGCCCTAAGAAGCCTAACTCTGCTCTTCGTAAGATTGCGAGAGTTCGTCTTTCTAACGGAATCGAAGTTTCTGCTTATATTCCGGGTATCGGACACAATCTGCAGGAACACTCTGTTGTTCTTATCCGTGGCGGCCGTGTTAAGGACCTGCCTGGTGTTCGTTACCATATTGTAAGAGGAACACTTGATGCTCAGGGCGTTGCCAAGAGAATGCAGTCTCGTTCGAAATACGGTGCAAAGCGTCCCAAGGCAGGCGCAGCAAAGTAAGTTTTTAAATCAAAGTAGAAACTAAAGCTGCAGATTTATCAAGCGGCGTTTATATATACGCTCAGCTTGGTACACACGGGAAAGATTTTCGAGTACCTATGATATCATTAATGTGAAGGAGGGAAGAGAAGTGCCAAGAAGAGGTTTTGTTGCAAAACGTGACGTTTTGCCCGATCCTATGTACAACTCTAAGATCGTTACACGCCTTATCAACAACGTTATGCTTGACGGTAAGAAGGGTGTAGCCCAGAAGATTGTATATGGTGCTTTCAACATTATTAACGAAAAGACAGGAAAAGAACCGTTAGAGGTTTTTGAGCAGGCTATGGAAAATGTTATGCCGCTCTTAGAGGTAAAATCTGTCCGTAAGGGCGGTGCTACCTACCAGGTTCCTTTTGAGGTTCGTCCTGAAAGAAAGCAGACCCTTGGTCTTCGTTGGCTGACAGCATACAGCCGCAAGCGTTCCGAGAGAACTATGAAGGAAAGACTTGCAGGCGAGATTATGGATGCAGTTAACGGAATCGGCGGAGCTGCTAAGAAACGTGAAGACGTTCATAAGATGGCTGAAGCCAATAAGGCTTTTGCACACTACAGATGGTAAGATAATACCGTATTGCTTTATTTAGGAGGATATTATGGCAAGAAAAGTATCTCTTGAAATGACAAGAAATATTGGTATTATGGCGCACATCGACGCCGGTAAGACAACTACTACCGAGCGTATTTTGTACTATACCGGTGTTAACCGTAAACTCGGAGAAACGCACGACGGTACAGCTACAATGGACTGGATGGCACAGGAGCAGGAGAGAGGTATCACCATTACTTCGGCTGCTACCACTTGCTTCTGGAAAGACCATCGTATCAATATTATCGACACTCCCGGACACGTTGACTTCACTGTTGAGGTTCAGCGTTCGCTGCGTGTACTTGACGGCTCTGTAACTGTTCTTTGCGCAAAGGGCGGTGTTGAGCCCCAGTCTGAAACCGTTTGGCGTCAGGCTGACGAATACAAGGTTCCGAGAATGATTTATGTTAACAAGATGGACATCCTCGGTGCAGATTTCTTTAATGTTCTCAAGATGATCAAAGATCGTTTCCAGTGTAACGCTCTTCCGATCCAGCTGCCTATCGGCGCTGAGTCTGACTTTAAGGGAATTATCGACCTTGTAAACAATAATGCAATTATGTACTACGACGATCTTGGAAAGGATGTACGTGTTGAGGAGATTCCTGAAGATATGAAGGAACTCGCTGAGCAGTACCGTTCCGAGATGATCGAGCACATCGTTGAGCAGGATGACGATCTTATGATGGCATACCTCGAGGATGGATCTATTCCTTCTGTTGAGGATATGAAGAAGATTATCAGAAAGTCTACAATTGCAGGAACAATGGTTCCGATTTGCTGCGGTACTTCTTATCGCAACAAGGGCGTACAGCCCCTGCTCGACAATATCGTTGACTATATGCCCGCTCCGACCGACGTTGAAGCTATCAAGGGTATTAACCCCGATACTGAAGAAGAGGAAGTAAGACATTCTTCTGATTCAGAGCCTTTCTCGGCTCTTGCATTCAAGATCGCTACCGACCCCTTCGTTGGTAAGATCTGCTTCTTCCGTGTTTATTCGGGTACTATTGATGCAGGTGCAAGCGTATACAACTCTGTTAAAGACAATAAGGAACGTATGGGACGTATCCTTCAGATGCACGCTAACCACCGTGAGGACCTTGAGACCGTTTACTCGGGCGATATCGCTGCTGCAGTTGGTCTTAAGAACACCACAACAGGTGATACCCTCTGCGATGAGAAGCATCCCATTATCCTTGAGTCAATGAACTTCCCGGATCCCGTTATCCGTGTTGCTATCGAGCCCAAGACCAAGGTTGGTCAGGAGAAGATGGGTATAGCCCTCGCAAAGCTTGCAGAGGAAGATCCTACCTTCAAGGCTTATACCGATGAAGAAACCGGACAAACTCTTATTGCCGGAATGGGTGAGCTCCACCTAGAAATCATCGTTGACCGACTTCTCCGTGAGTTCAAGGTTGAGGCAAACGTTGGTGCACCTCAGGTTGCCTATAAGGAAACCGTTCGTGCCAAGGTTGACCACGAAACCAAGTACAAGCGTCAGTCGGGTGGTTCAGGTCAGTACGGTCACGTTAAGATTATTCTTGAACCCAACGAGTCCGGCAAGGGCTATGAGTTCATTAACTCTGTAACCGGCGGTTCTATTCCTAAGGAATTCATCGGACCTGTTGACCAGGGTATTCAGGGCGCACTCTCTTCGGGTGTTCTCGCAGGCTATCCGGTTGTTGACGTTAAGGTTACCCTTTATGACGGTTCTTATCACGAAGTTGACTCTTCTGAAATGGCATTCAAGATTGCCGGTTCTATGGCATTCAAGGAGGCTTGCAGAAAGGCTAACCCCGTGCTTCTTGAGCCTCTTATGAAGGTTACTGTTATCGTTCCTGAAGAGTATATGGGCGACGTTATCGGCGACCTTAATGCTCGTCGTGGTATGATTCAGGGCTTTGAGGACAGAGCAGGCGGCGTTAAGCAGATCAATGCAAGAGTTCCTCTTGCTGATATGTTCGGCTACGCTACCGACCTTCGTTCCAAAACTCAGGGCCGTGGTCAGTATGTAATGGAACCTGACGGATATCAGGAAATTCCGAAGAGCATTGCTGAAAAAATCGTTGCTACCAGAGCAAAGAAGGACTAATTTTAGTCGAATTAGTGTTTTGGAGGGTTAAATCCCTCCAAAACGTAAAATAATACTTGAAAAATCAATAGTTTTTTGTTACAATGTAGCGGAAGACTCTAAAAGTTTTTATCTGTTTTTATTTAAGGAGGAAATTCTAATGGCAAAGGCAAAATTTGAAAGAACTAAGCCCCATGTAAACATTGGTACCATTGGTCACGTTGACCATGGTAAGACTACTCTTACTGCTGCTATCACTAAGTACCTTTCTCTTAAGGGACAGGCACAGTTTGAGGACTATGCAAACATCGATAAGGCTCCCGAAGAGAGAGAGCGTGGTATTACAATCAATACCGCACACGTTGAGTACGAGACCGACGCTCGTCACTATGCACACGTTGACTGCCCCGGACACGCTGACTATGTTAAGAACATGATCACCGGTGCTGCTCAGATGGACGGCGCTATCCTCGTTATCGCTTCTACCGACGGACCTATGGCTCAGACCAAGGAGCACCTTCTCCTTGCTCGTCAGGTTGGCGTTCCTTACATTGTTGTATTCATGAACAAGACCGACCTCGTTGACGACGAAGAGCTTCTCGAACTCGTTGAGATGGAAATCCGTGAGACTCTTGACAGCTATGAGTTCCCCGGCGACGATACTCCTATCATCAAGGGTTCTGCTCATCAGGCTCTTATCGCTGACAACGATCCTACTCTTCCCCAGTATGCTCCTATTGCTGAGCTTATGGATGCTGTTGACAGCTATATCCCCACTCCTGACCGTAAGGCTGACCTTCCCTTCCTTATGCCTGTTGAGGACGTTTTCACCATCACTGGACGTGGTACTGTTGCTACCGGCCGTGTTGAGCGTGGACAGCTCCGCACTTCTGAGGAAGTTGAAATCATTGGTCTTACCGACGAGAGAAAGAAGACTGTTGTTACCGGAATCGAAATGTTCCGTAAGCTTCTTGACTATGCTGAGGCAGGCGACAACATCGGTGCTCTTCTCCGTGGTATCCAGAGAACTGTGATCGAGCGTGGTCAGGTTCTTTGTAAGCCCGGCTCTGTAAACCCCCACACCAAGTTCCATGGTCAGGTTTACGTTCTTTCTAAGGATGAAGGTGGACGTCATACTCCTTTCTTCAACAACTATCGTCCTCAGTTCTACTTCAGAACTACCGACGTTACCGGCGTTATCTCTCTTCCCGCTGGAACAGAGATGTGTATGCCTGGAGATAACGTAGAGATGGATGTTGAACTCATCACTCCTATCGCTATCGAAGAAGGACTTCGTTTCGCTATCCGTGAGGGTGGTAGAACCGTAGGTTCAGGCGTTGTTACCAAGATCAACGACTAATTCAGATTTTCTGCAATTTAAAACGGATGTACCGCAAGGTGCATCCGTTTTTTTAGCACAATAATTTTTCGTATAGCTGAAACTATCCTTTTTTATACAAATAATATGACGGAAAATATATTGACACATTATGACCTATATGAGATAATATGAGCATAATATAATTAACCTTTGCAGGAGGGTATTCTATGATAACGGATTACAGAGGATTTTTAAAAACTTGTAAAGCAACCGAGAAAAAACCTATTAAAAAGCTCGGCACAATAAGGGTTGGCATTGTTGAGTCAACACCTATCGTTTGGAAGAACGAGCTTCTTTTGTTCGAATGGCTTCGTCCGGCCGCATCAGGCACAGGTAGATTTTTCAAGGAACGCACAGAGGGATATTTCCGTTTTGCTAATTTAGAAACCGATGAAGAGGTTGGAAAACCTTTCGCATTCTCGCATTCTTTTGGATGTGCGTACACTGAAAATGATACAATGTACAGCGTTGGGTCAGCAGCACCTGATGGAGACGCTACTTCTATCAGTATCTTCTGGTCGAAAGACCTTGAAAACTGGGAGAGCAAAAAGGTTATAGACCTTCCTGAGGGACTTAAAGCTTATAACACATCGGTTTGTAAAGATGATAATGGATATATAATGGCAATTGAGGTTTATGGACCTAAGGAGATAATCGGTAATTACTTTACTGTTATATTCGCAAGGTCTGAAAATCTGCTTGATTGGGAGCTTATGCCGATTGATAAGTACATATACACTAAAGATCGTTATTCGGCTTGTCCTACAATAAGATACTACGACGGATATTATTATATGATTTATCTTGAGATTATGCCTTACTTCCGTTTAGTACCCTATATCGTTCGCACAAAGGATATTGAAACCTTTGAACCCGGCCACGTACTTCCTGTGCTGATGTATGACGATGATGACCGCAAGGTAATCCATCCCGAACGCTTTACTGCTGAAGAGCTTGAGTACATCAAGACGGCTGTTGATATCAATAACAGTGACGTTGATTTCTGTAATTATAACGGCAAGACCGTAATTTCTTACAGCTGGGGCAATCAGATGGGAACCGAGTTCCTTGCCCTTGCCGAATATGACGGCACCGAACAGGAATTCCTTGAGTCATTCTTTAAGTATACTTTATAATTAAATCTTTTTAAGCGGAAATGTATAAGCATTTCCGCTTTTAGTTTAAACTTATTCACATCTTTTTGTGTTGACTTTTAAAAAGATTGATAATATAATGTCAATATGTATTATTATATTTTTTAGTGGGGGTTTGGTTATGTACCAGATTAAGACTTATAACAAAATTTCGCCTATCGGACTTTCACAGTTCGATTTGTCTAAATATGAGATTTCCGATAGCGTAGAAGCGCCTGTCGGAGCAGTTGTCCGTTCTGCTGCTCTTCATGATGAGGTTTTCCCCGAGAGCCTTCTTGCTATTGCCAGAGCCGGAGCGGGAGTTAACAATATTCCTTGCGACCGTTGCGCAGAGGAGGGAATAGTTGTTTTCAACACTCCCGGCGCTAATGCTAACGCCGTTAAGGAGCTTGTTATTGCGGGACTTCTTCTCGCTTCCCGCAAGGTTGTCCCCGGAATTGAATGGGCAAAGACCTTAAAGGGCAACGGCGCAGAGGTAGGCAAGATGGTCGAAAAGGGCAAGGGCCAGTTTGTCGGACCCGAAATTATGGGTAAGAGCCTCGGCGTTGTGGGACTCGGCGCAATCGGTGTTCTTGTTGCTAATGCCGCTGCAAAGCTCGGTATGAAGGTTTACGGTTATGATCCTTATCTTTCGATTAAATCTGCTTGGAGTCTTTCAAGCGCCACCATTCATTGCGACAGCCTTGAGGAGCTTTATGAGAAGAGTGATTATATCACTCTCCATATTCCTTGTACCAAGGATACAAAGGGTTCGGTAAATAAGGATGCCTTTGCTAAAATGAAGGACGGCGTTCGCATACTCAACTTTGCAAGAGGAGAGCTTGTTAACAGCGATGATATGCTTGAGGCACTCGCAAACGGTAAGGTAGCTTCCTATGTTGTTGACTTCCCGTCGGACGAAATGATCGGCGTAGAGAATGTTGTTGCCATTCCTCACCTTGGCGCATCTACTCCCGAATCTGAGGATAACTGCGCATATATGGCTGCAAACGAGCTCATCGACTATATAGAAAACGGCAACATTGTAAATTCTGTAAATATGCCGGCAGTTTCTATGCCCAGGAGCACCCAGGCTCGTGTTTGTGTTATCCACAAGAATATGCCCGGTATCATTTCGGCAATTACAACCGCTCTCGCAGAGAAGGATACTAACGTTGCCCATATGCAAAACAGCTCCAGAGGCGACTATGCATACACCATTCTTGATATTGATTCTATTCACGAGGGTATCGAGGATAAACTGATGAGCGTTGACGGAATCATCCGTGTCCGCCTTATCAAATAACTGTTGACAATTTTAAGTTTAGTGGTATAATAATCAAAAATACATTGATAGGGACAGTCATTTTGTTTGGATTTTCAGAGAGTCGGCGGCGGGTGTGAGCCGATATGAGGATAAAATGAGAATCACCCTTGAGTAGTGAGCTGAAATAACAGTAAGCGAGCCGTAGACCTGCGTTAAAGGCAAAGCGTATAATAGTACGTGAGAGTGGCTGACTTAGTAGCAATTAGAGTGGTACCACGGAGATTTTTGTTATCTTCGCCTCTATGGATTTTTCCGTAGAGGCGTTTTATTTTAAAGGAGTTATATTATGGTTACTCTTGACAAAATTTATCATGCGGCATATGTGCTGAAAGAGGTAGTAAGACATACCGAGCTTGTAAAGGCTCCTACCCTTAATCCTATAGCCGACATCTATTTAAAGCCCGAAAACCTTCAAAATACGGGTTCCTTTAAGCTTCGTGGCTCGGGTTATATGATTTCCCAGCTAACTGAAGAGGAAAAGGCAAAGGGCGTAATTGCCTGTTCTGCAGGAAATCATGCGCAGGGCGTTGCTCTTGCTGCAACCAAATACGGAATCAAGTCGGTTATCTGTCTGCCTGACGGAGCGCCCATTTCAAAGGTAGAGGCTACCAAGAATTACGGCGCCGAGGTGGTTATGGTAGAGGGCGTTTATGACGATGCTTATGCGGAAGCTATAAGACTTCGTGACGAAAAGGGTTATACCTTTATACATCCGTTTGACGCTGAAAATGTAATAGCAGGACAGGGAACTATCGGACTTGAAATACTCGACGAGCTTCCCGATGCAGACGCAATTATCGTTCCTATCGGCGGCGGCGGACTTATCTCAGGTGTTGCCCTTGCCGCAAAGAAGTTGAAGCCCGATATAAAGGTCTACGGAGTTCAGGCGGCGGGTGCGCCCAGTATGTTCAACTCCATAAAGGACGGTAAAATCGAGCGACTTGCCTCTGTTTCGACCATTGCCGACGGAATTGCTGTCAAAGAACCCGGAGAACACACCTTTGAGTATGTAAAAGAGTATGTTGATGAGATAGTAACTGTTACCGAGGACGAAATTTCTTCTGCAATTCTGGCTCTGATCGAGCAGCATAAGATGATTGCCGAGGGCGCAGGCGCAGTGTCTGTCGCTGCAGCAATGTTCAATAAGGTTCCCGTAGCAGACAAGAAGGTCGTTTGCATCGTTTCAGGCGGCAATATCGATGTTACAATACTCAGCCGTGTTATAAAGAGGGGTCTTACCCGTTCGGGAAGAAACTACAATATGTGTGTTGAACTTATGGATAAGCCCGGTCAGCTCAAAGGTGTTTCTGATATCATAGCCTCAAAGGGAGGAAACGTTATCTCGGTCCACCACGAAAGAGCAGGAGAGGGCGCCGATATCAACGGTTGCTTCCTTAGAATTGTGCTTGAAACCAGAAACTTCGAGCATATTAAGGAAATTACCGACGCTTTGACACAGGCAGGATTTAAATTGGTATAGGAGAATTATAATGAGCGAAAAGGTTTATACTAAAAATGCGCCTGAGGCAATAGGTCCCTATTCTCAGGCAATAGTTACAGGAAATTTGGTTTTCACTTCGGGACAGATTGCAATAAACCCCGAAACCGCAACCATTGAAGCCGAAACTATCGAGGCGCAGACCGAACAGGTTTGTAAAAATCTTTGCGAAGTTTTAAGAGCAGCAGGAAGCTCTATAGAAAAAACTGTAAAAACCGTTTGCTTCTTGTCCGATATGGATAACTTTGCAAGGTTTAATGAGGTGTATGGTAAATATTTTACCTCTAAACCCGCCCGTTCCTGCGTTGCGGTTAAAACACTTCCCAAGAATGTCCTCGTAGAAATAGACGTCATTGCAGAAAAGTAAAAAAAGGCTTGGTCCAAAGACCAAGCCTTTTTGCTTTATTATCAGTCGTTTGTGTAGTTGTCGAAATATCCCTGAATGAAAACGATGGGAGTTCCCTTGTCGCCCGAGCCTGAGGTAAGGTCACAGAGTGAACCGATAAGGTCGGTAAGCTGTCTGGGGGTAGTACCTTCGGAAGCCATCTGACCGAAAAGGTCAGAATCCTTCTGCGTAATCTTCTCCTTGATGGCTTCTTTAAGCGCCTCACCCGAAAGATCTGCGAAATCATTGTCTGCAAGATACTTGAGCTTAAGCTCATTGGGCGTACCCTCAAGTCCCTTAGTGTAGGCGGGGGAAACGACTGGGTCAGCAAGTTCCCAAATCTTTCCAACCGGATCCTTGAATGCTCCGTCGCCATATACCATAACCTCAACCGTCTTGCCGGTTGCATCAAATAATCTTTTTTGAATATCTTCAACGAGAGGCTGACAATCACGGGGGAAGAGCTTTACTGTATCCTCGGTTGCCTTGTTAGAGCCGAGAAGGCCGTAATCCTTATTGTAACCGCTGTTGTTCACGGGAGCGTTAAGAATCTCGTCTATACCGAAAAGCTTCTCTGCGCCTGCTTTTTGGAGCAATCTGCGTGTGCGCTTGCGGGTGTGAATATCACAATAAAGCACATTCTTGGTAAAGGGGAGAATAGCTCTGGGGTCGTTTGCAAAGATTATTTCAGCCTCGGCTCCGCTCTCACGGATAAGGCTTTCATAATATTCAACATAATCAACACCCGTGAATCTGTGCTTTTCATATCCGAATAGCTCACGGTATTTAGAAAGTGTCAGAACATCCTTGTAAGGATCGACACCCTTCTCATCCATTGCATCAAGAGATATAAGGTGGTTTCCAACCTCATCAGAGGGGTATGAAAGCATCAGGACTATCTTTTTAGCGCCCTTTGCAATACCACGAAGGCAGATAGCAAAACGGTTTCTCGAAAGAATGGGGAAAATAACGCCAACAGTATCCGTGCCGAACTTTGCCTTAACGTCGGCAGCGATATCGTCAACCGTTGCGTAGTTGCCCTGAGCTCTGGCTACAATAGCCTCGGTCATTGCAACAATGTCACGATCACGTATTTCTACATTTTCTGATTTTGCAGCATCTAAAACGGAGGAAGTAACGATAGCTGCAAGGTCATCTCCCTGACGGATAATGGGTGCGCGAACGCCGCGCGAAACTGTGCCATATAAACGGCTCATTTTTAACACTCCTTGAAGCAGAATTCAATTCTATAATAAAACTACTAAACTAGTATACCAAGAAATTGTTAAAAAGTAAATTAAAAATTTTATAAATTTGCAATGATCGGACCGCAAATTTTTGTTGACAATGCTTTTTTCTGAGATAAAATTAGAATTATAATGATGAAAGTACAAAAAGTTCAACATGAGGTGTAAGGATATGGTATTAAGTTCTCAGACTTCAAGTTTGGTCACATCTCCGCAACTCGCAAAAAAGTATGCTCCCATATTTTCTAAAAGTGGTTTTGAAGCAATTGATTTCGGCTTTTGCAACATTTACACAGGTACAGATATCTTCAAAAAGCAAAAGTGCGATATATTCGATCTGCCTCATGATGAAATGATTGCCTACTTTAAGAGCATAGCTGATATACTTAAAGAAAATAAGATTGAAGTGGGTCAGACACATGCGCCGTATCCGTCAAAGGTTATCAGACTCGGCTCCGATGAATTCGACCAAACAAATGAATATATCAAAGAAACCATACTGAAATCAATTGAAATAACTGCTGCTATGGGTTGCAGATATATCGTAGTTCACCCTGTATTTATGGGCTATAATGCCCAGTACAGTTGGGAACAGGAGAGAAAGGACAACATCGAGTTTTATTCTTCCCTGATAGAAACCCTTAAAAAGCATGATGTTATCTGTTGTCTTGAAAATATGTGGGGAGTCTGCAAAGGTAAGATTTATGGCAGCGTATGTTCAAATGTAATCGATGCTTGTGAATATATAGATAAACTTAATGAAATAGCGGGAGAGGAAAGGTTTGGATTCTGCTTTGACCCGGGACACGCTACCTTATGCTCGGATGACCCTATAAGATTTATAAACAAACTAGGCGAAAGATTAAAGACGGTTCATTTGCATGATGTAGATGTCAACGAGGACAGTCACACTTGTCCCTTCCTCGGTGTTTCAGACTGGGATGGAATATTGAGGGCTTTGAGCGACATAGGATACAACGGAACTCTGAACTTTGAGGCCTCTGGCGCTTGGAATCAGTATCCCGAGGAGGTTTATGGCGAAGCAATAGCTTTGCTCGGCGCAATAGGAAAGCATTTCATAAATAAATATTTTTAATAAAAAGCGGTATTCATTCATTAAAAATCGGGGGGATTTTAAGGTGAAGAATTTTTTGGCTTTGGCGGCTACACAAGGGAGCCAGAGGGCTACTTTTCGGCAGAGCATCTGATTTTTGTTACCTCTTTAATGATGATTATGATAGCTCTTGGTATCTTTTTCGGCCTTAAAGGCAGGAAAAAGACCGATTCAGGTAAAAACCGTGCTTTGATAGCTGCTGCTATTGCGATTGACTCAATAGAGCTTTTTAAAATAGTAATGACCTGTTTTATAAACAATGACCCGCTGCGCTGGTTGTATGAACTGCCGCTTTTTATGTGCAGCATTCAGCTTATAACCATTCCGCTTGCCGCATTTTCAAAGGGTAGACTTCGTGAAGCGGCGCTTGATTTTGTTGCTATCTTCGGTCTGCTGGGCGCCTTCATGGGAACCTATTTTGCAGGACAAAATTATGCTTGCTACCCGGTAATCAGTTTTGACAATGTCGTTTCGGGAGTAACACACTCTATTTCGGGCTTTGCGGCACTATACATAATGATAAGCGGTATGCTTTCAATGAAATTAAAAAACATCGGCATTACATTTTCAATAATCAGCGGCTTTGCCGTAGCCGCATATGCCGTAAACCGATTGATTGATTATAATTATATGTTTTTAATGAGGGGAGATGGTACGCCCTATGACATTCTTTATAATCTTGCCGGCGGCAACCAAGTGGCATATTCAATCGGCGTTTTAATTTTGTTCTTCATATATATTGCGCTTTTCTATGGAGTATACTATTGTTGCGCCAAACGCAAGAAAGAAAAGCAAATTATTGAGGAAATAAAAGTATCGGTAGGTCGGGAAGAAAAAGAATTTGAAGTGATATCATAATTATAAAAATAAAAAGTTCTTTACTTTTTTGAAACTTTGTGATATACTACTATGGCTACCGTTTACAAGGCTTTAGGCGTCTGCCGCTAAAATGCGGAATCACCTGACCTTTTGCTTTGTTTACGGCGGACAAAATATTAAAATGAGGTGAAATAAATGACAAACGAACAGAAGACAGCTATCATTGCTGAATACGCTCTTCACGAGGGTGATACAGGTTCTCCTGAGGTACAGATTGCGTTATTAACCTTCCGTATTAACGAGCTTACCGAGCATCTTAAGGTTCACAAGAAGGACCATCACTCAAGACGTGGTCTTCTTAAGATGGTAGGTCACAGAAGAAATCTTCTTGCTTATCTTACCAAGGTTGATATCGAGAGATACCGTGCCATCATCAAGCGTCTCGGCATCCGTAAGTAATCTTACAAAAAGGGCAGACCGTACTGTTAAAACGGTCTGCCTTGTTATCTTAAAAAAACGGAGATTTATGGTTTAGCGGTAAATCGAGCAGCAAAGAGATTTGATGTTGGATTTATTGCTTAACCGAATCTCCGAAGAAATAAAAAATAATTTGGAGGTTAAAAATATGTACGAAAATTTCAGAGTTTTCCAAACCGAGTTTGCCGGCAGACCCCTAAAGGTTGAAACCGGAAAGATGGGACTTCTTGCAAACGGCTCCTGCCTTATTCACTATGGCGAAACCAGTGTTTTCTGTGCGGCTACTGCTTCGGCAAAGCCCCGTGACGGAATAGACTTTCTTCCTCTCTCGGTAGATTTTGAGGAAAAGCTTTATTCAGTAGGAAGAATTCCCGGTTCCTTTACCAGAAGAGAAGGTAAGCCCACCGATAAGGCTATTCTTGCTTCCCGTGTTATCGACAGACCTGTACGTCCTCTCTTCCCGAAGGATATGAGAAACGATGTTTCTCTTGTTTGTACCGTAATGTCGGTTGACCCCGATTGTTCCCCCGAAATTACCGCTATGATAGGTGCATCAATCGCCCTTTCTATTTCGGATATTCCTTGGGAAGGCCCCATTTCCGGCATCAGCGTAGGATATGTTGACGGCCAGATAGTCCTCAATCCCACCGCCGAACAGCAGGAGAGAAATCAGCTTCAGCTTACAGTTGCTTCTACTGCAGACCTTGTTGCAATGATTGAAGCGGGAGCAAACGAAATCCCTGATGATACAATGTTTGACGCTATCATGAAGGGACATGAGGAAAACCAGAAAATTGTTAATTTCATCAACTCAATAGTTGCCGAAATCGGTAAGAGCAAGTTCACATTTGAGTCGGCTAACCCCGATACCGAAATGTTTGAGGCTATCAAGGAGTTTGCTATCGATGATGTTAAGTTTGCTCTTGACACCGACGATAAGAATGTAAGGGACGAGAGAATGCTTCCCGTTTACGATAAGGTTCACGAGAAGTTTGATGAGCTTTATCCCGAACAGGAAATGAAAATTGATGATTGCCTTTACAAGCTTCAGAAGTTTGTTGTCCGTCGTTGGCTCCTTGATGAAGGAAAGCGTGTTGACGGCAGAGGCATCAATGATATCCGTCCTCTTCACAGTGAGGTAGGACTTCTGCCCCGTGTTCACGGTTCGGGACTTTTTGCCCGTGGTCAGACACAGGTGCTTACCATTGCAACACTCGGTTCTATCCGTGACAGTCAGCTTTTAGACGGTATCGACAACGAGACCGAAAAGAGATATATCCACCATTACAATATGCCCTCTTACTCTGTAGGCGAGACCAAGCCCTCCAGAGGCCCCGGCCGTCGTGAAATCGGTCACGGCGCACTTGCAGAGCGTGCTCTTCTTCCCGTAATTCCGAGCGTTGAGGAGTTCCCTTATACAATTCGCCTTGTTTCTGAGATTTTGTCTTCTAACGGTTCTACATCTCAGGGCTCTATCTGTGGTTCTACACTTGCTCTCATGGATGCAGGCGTTCCGATTAAGGCTCCCGTTGCAGGTATCTCTTGCGGACTTATTACCGAGGGCGACCGTTGGATGACAATGGTAGACATTCAGGGACTTGAAGATTTCCACGGCGATATGGACTTTAAGGTTGCAGGAACCAAAGAGGGAATTACCGCTATCCAGATGGACCTTAAGGTTCACGGACTTACTCCCGAAATCATAAAGGAAGCACTCGCTAAAACCCACACCGCTCGTAACTACATTCTTGATGAAGTTATGTTAAAGGCTATTGCAGAGCCGAGAGCAGAGGTTTCCAAGTTCGCTCCCAAGATGATTCAGACCAAGATTGACCCCGAGAAGATTCGTGAGGTTATTGGTTCGGGCGGAAAGGTTATTCAGAAGATTCAGGCCGACTGCGAGTGTAAGATTGACATTGATGACGACGGAAAGGTATTCATCACCGCTGTCAATGCCGATAACGCAAAGCGTGCTCTTATGATAGTAGAAACCATCGCTAACGACCCCGAGGTAGGCGCAATCTACAGAGGAAGAGTTACACGCCTTATGAGCTTTGGTGCATTCGTTGAGATTGCACCCGGCAAGGAAGGTCTTGTCCACATTTCCAAGCTTGATGTTAAGCGTACCGAAAAGGTTGAAGATGTTGTAAATGTCGGAGATGAGGTTATCGTTAAGGTCACCGAGATCGACGATCAGGGCAGAATCAATCTCTCTCGCAGAGATGCGCTCGTTGAAATCGAGGGCGCAGTTGTCGAGGATGACGGCGCAGATGAGGCAAAGGACAGAAAGCCCCGTAAGCGTCAGGGATTCAGAAAATAATTAAAAAAGACCTCGAAAGAGGTCTTTTTTTAGGGAAAAGGGAAAGGGGAAAGGGGAAAGGGGAAAAGGGAAAACACACCCCTTGAGCCTATCTTTTTATTAGGAGAAAACTATGTCTGAAATTAAAAATGAAATTTCAAGAAGGCGGACCTTTGCGATAATCTCGCACCCCGACGCAGGTAAAACGACACTTACCGAAAAGCTTCTTTTATACGGAAGAGCTATTCAGTCGGCAGGCAGCGTTAAGGGAAAGCAGAACGATAAGCATGCGGTATCCGACTGGATGGATATTGAGAAAAAGAGAGGTATTTCTATAACCTCCTCGGTAATGCAGTTTGATTATGACGGATATTGCATAAACATTCTCGATACTCCGGGACATCAGGACTTCTCGGAGGATACCTACAGAACCCTGACCGCCGCCGACAGCGTTGTTATGGTAATCGATGCCGCAAAGGGTATTGAGCCCCAGACCCGAAAGCTTTTCAAGGTCTGCGCAATGCGCCATATCCCGATTTTTACCTTTATCAATAAGATGGACCGTGAAGCAAGGGATTCCTTTGAACTTTTAGACGAGCTCGAAAAGGAGTTCGGTATCGGTACCTATCCAATGAACTGGCCTATCGGTTGCGGTGTTAATTTTAAGGGTGTCTTTGACCGAACAAAGCAGAGAATTTTAACCTTTGAGGATTCCCACGCAGGCGGAAATCGAATAGAAGCTATTGAGTGTGAGCTTACTGACACCGAAAAACTCGACAGCCTTATCGGAGAATACTCCCGCCGTGACCTTTGCGATGAGCTTGAACTTGTTGAGGGCGCAGGATATGAATTTGATCTTGAAAAGGTAAGATGCGGAGAGCTATCTCCCGTATTTTTCGGCTCGGCTCTTAATAACTTCGGAATAGAGCCTTTCCTGGAAAACTTCCTCAAAATGACCACCCAACCGCTTTCTCATAAATCGGGGGAAGAGATGATTGCCCCTACCGACGAAAGATTTTCGGCATTCGTTTTTAAAATTCAGGCAAATATGAATAAAGCACACCGTGACAGAATTGCCTTTATGCGTATCTGCTCGGGCAAATTTGACCGTGCTAACGAGTATTATCACGTACAGGGCAAAAAGCCGATAAAGCTTTCCCGTCCCCAACAGATGATGGCACAGGACCGAGCGGTTATTGATACTGCATATGCGGGAGATATAATCGGCGTTTTCGATCCGGGTATTTTCTCAATTGGAGATACTATCTGTGAAAAGGGTATGAAGGTGCAGTACGCAGGTATTCCAACCTTTGCTCCTGAAATATTCTCAATAGTCGAACAGATTGATTCACTTAAGAGAAAGCAGTTCGACAAGGGTATCCGCCAGATAGCCCAGGAGGGCGCAATACAGATGTTTTTCCTACCCGGAGCCGGTATGGAAAGGGTTTATGTCGGTGTTGTCGGTCAGCTACAGCTCGAGGTGCTTGAGTCAAGGATGGAGTCGGAATACGGGGTAAAATACAACCGAATAGATACTCCGCTTTCTATTGTCCGCTTTGCCGAAACTACTGATGGTACAGAGCTTCGTGATCTTAATCTTATGCAGTCAACTAAAATTGTAGAGGATGTAAAGGGCAGAAGTTTGCTTCTCTTTACTGCCGAGTATGAAATGAATTGGGCGATTGATAAAAACCCGAGTCTTGTTTTAAAAGATTTTGCACAAATGGAAGATTAAAAAGGACTGCCGAAAAATCGGCAGCCCGTTTGTTTTTAAAGCAATTCAAATCGGTTTTTATTACAGTTTAAAAAGCCTTCCTTTTTAAGTTTTCCTATTTCTGAAGAAAGACCGCTTCGGTCAACCTCAAGATAATCTGCAAGCTCCTGTCGGTCGAAAGGGATAATAAAGGATTTGCTTTGTGTTTTTTTAGACTGTAAAAGCAGATAGGATATCAGCTTTTCTCTGGTAGTTCTTTTTGAGATTATTTCAATTCTTTGATGAAACATAATAACCTTTGAAGCAAGGTTGCGCATCAGATTAAAAATCAGTTGCTGGTGAAATGCGCAATGGTTAGAACAGGTGCGCATTATTCGTTCGCTTTCGATAAACAAAATCTCACAAGGCTCGTTAGCCACTACCGATACCGGTGTAGATTCTATACCCGAACAGGCAAAGGCTTCAGCAAAGCTTTCGGAAGGGCCCAGTATATTTAATATGCTTCGGTTTCCGAAATAGTCTATATTATATAACTGTACCGAGCCGCTCAAAACAATTCCGATAAATTTGGCGGCGCTTCCCTCTGACATCACGGTGTATTTCTTGTCGAATTTTTCGATTCTGACCTTTAGGCAGTCAAGCATTTTTAAA
This sequence comes from Acutalibacteraceae bacterium, assembly GCA_045537915.1. Taxonomy (GTDB): domain Bacteria; phylum Bacillota; class Clostridia; order Oscillospirales; family Acutalibacteraceae; genus SFWF01. The sequence goes on along the minus strand of JAZSQK010000046.1, from coordinate 4,455 downwards.
AGTTGTTCTTCTTCAATATCGAAAAAAAGCGGACAATTTTTAAGAATTTTAATATATTTTTTCATTTTTTCTCCGTTTTGTTGAAAATTCAACATATTTTCTGCGCATATTATATTATAATAAAACTGTAAAATCAAGGAGAAAAATTATGAAAATTGCTTTTTTTGATGCCAAACCCTATGATATAACCTTTTTTGAAAAATACGGCAAGGAATTCGGTGTTGAATTTAAATATTTTGAAACAAAATTAAATGAAGATACGGTTGACTTGGCACAAGGTTATAATGGTGTGTGCGCTTTTGTAAACGATACTGTAAATGCTGCGGTTATTGACCGCTTGTCACAGCTTGGTATTGAGGTTCTGGCTCTGCGTTGCGCAGGATTCAATAATGTGGATATGAAGTATGCCTATGGCAAACTACATGTTTTAAGGGTACCGGCATATTCGCCCTATGCGGTGGCAGAGCATACAATTGCATTGCTCTTGACCTCAATTCGAAGAATACACAAGGCATATATTCGATCTAAGGATTTCAATTTCAGCCTTTCGGGACTAACAGGCTTTGATCTGCATGGGAAGACTGTCGGCGTAATAGGAACAGGCAGAATAGGACGAGTGTTTATTGATATATGCAAGGGCTTCGGAATGAAGGTTCTGGCATTTGATAAATTTCCGCAAAAAGAAATTGAAGATGGCGACCGTGTGAAATATGTCGATTTAGATCAGCTATTTGCAAACAGCGATATTATTTCTCTGCACTGTCCTCTGACCGATGAAACAAGGCATATAATAGACACAGCTGCGATTGAGAAGTGTAAAAAAGGCATTGTCCTTTTAAATACCTCCAGAGGCGCATTGGTGGACGCCGAAGCACTGCTTGAGGGAATTAAATCCCGCAAGGTAGGAGCCGCCTGTCTTGATGTCTATGAGGAAGAATCAAATCTCTTCTTTGAGGACAATTCGGGTCATATTATGGAGGACGATGTTCTTGCACGACTTATATCTATGCCCAATGTTATAGTGACCTCCCATCAGGCATTTCTGACCGAAGAGGCGCTCGAAAATATTGCGGCAACAACGATTAAAAATATAAGTGACTTTTCCAGGAATAAACGGTGTGAAAATGAGTTGTGTTACCGCAGCGGAAAAACAGAAGACTGCAAAAACGGAGAATGCTTTTAAAGGAGAAGAGAGTTGATAAGAAAAATTATAAAGATAAATGATAAGCTGTGTAACGGATGTGGCGCTTGCGCAAAGGCCTGTCACGAGGGTGCTATCGAAATGATAGACGGCAAGGCAAGGCTTACGAGAGAGGACTATTGTGATGGGCTGGGCGATTGTTTACCCGCCTGTCCGGTAGATGCAATTTCCTTTGAAGAAAGGGAGGCGCCCGAATATAATGAGGCGGCTGTTCTCGAGGCAAAAAAGAATAAGGAAAGGACAAAATTACCATGTGGATGTCCGGGAACCTTAAGCAAAACAATAAAAAGGGAAGCCCAGATACATACGAAAGCTACAACCGTCACAAGCCAACTTTTGCAGTGGCCCTGTCAGATAAAACTGGTTCCTGTCAATGCGCCATATTTTGAAAATGCAAATCTTCTTATAGCCGCCGACTGCACAGCCTATGCATACGGAAATTTCCATAACGATTTTATGCGCAACCACATAACACTTATTGGATGTCCGAAGCTCGACAGCGTGGATTACTCAGAAAAATTAACACAGATTATTGCCAACAATAATATAAAAAGCGTAAAAATAGTTCGCATGGAGGTTCCTTGCTGCGCAGGGATAGAAAATGCAGTTAAAACCGCCCTGCAAACAAGCGGAAAGTTTATACCTTGGCAGGTAATTACCGTTTCGACAGACGGAAAAATCATTGAATAGTTAAGTTGGGAGGAATAATAAAATGAACATAACAAAAGATATTAAATATATCGGCGTAAACGATAGAAAAATCGATCTTTTTGAGGGACAGTATCAGGTACCAAACGGAATGGCATACAATTCATACGCAATAATTGACGAAAAAATTGCGATTATGGATTCGGTCGATGCAAATTTTACTGAAGAATGGCTCCAAAACATCGAAAAAGCGTTGCTCGGCAGAAAACCCGATTATCTCATAGTACAGCATATGGAGCCCGACCATTCGGCAAATATTATAAACTTTTTAAATGAATACCCAAAAGCAAAGATAGTTGCAACGTCAAAGTCTTTTGTTATGATGAAAAATTTTTTTGGCAGAGATTTTAGTGAAAATATGCTCAGCGTGGGGGAAGGGGACGCTTTAAGCCTTGGACATCATAACCTTCAGTTTTTCACAGCACCGATGGTTCATTGGCCTGAGGTAATGGTCACATACGACAGTACAGATAAGGTGCTCTTTTCTGCCGATGCTTTCGGCAAGTTCGGAGCTCTTGATACAGATGAAGATTGGGCGTGTGAGGCAAGACGGTATTATATAGGTATCGTAGGCAAATACGGCGCACAGGTGCAAAATCTTCTCAAAAAGACAGCTAATCTGGATATAGAAAAAATTTGTGCGTTACACGGACCTATTTTAGAGAAAAATCTTGAATATTATATCAATTTATATAATACATGGTCTAGCTACGAACCTGAAGAGGAGGGGGTAGTGATAGCCTACACCTCTGTTTACGGAAATACAAAAAAAGCGACCGAAAGCCTTGCAGAGCAGCTTTCAAAAAAAGGCTGTCAAAAGGTAGTGCTCAATGACCTTGCACGATGCGATATGGCAGAAGCGGTTGAGGATGCCTTTCGATATAGTAAGCTTGTTCTTGCAACCACAACCTATAATGCCGACATTTTCCCCTATATGCGAGAGTTCATTAACCACCTTACAGAAAGAGGCTTTAAGAAGAGAAAGGTTGGCTTTATAGAAAACGGCAGTTGGGCACCAATGGCGGCAAAAATAATGAGGGAAAAGCTTGAAAAATGCAAGAACCTTGAGTTTTGTGAGCAGACGGTGTCAATAATGTCTGCCTTAAATGAAAAAAATCTTAAAGAGCTCGAATTATTATCAGATGAACTTTGCTAAAAACGGCTTTGCCGAATAAAATATAAAACAAAATATGGAGGAAATAGTTATGAAAAAATATGTTTGCGATGTCTGCGGATGGGTTTATGACGAGGAGCTTGGCGATCCCGATAACAATATCGCACCCGGAACAAAATTTGAGGATCTCCCCGAAGATTTTGCTTGTCCTCTCTGCGGCGTCGGAAAAGACAATTTCAGCGAAGAATAAACGATGATAAAGAAAAAAGCTCTCTGTCCTGTAAGGACAGAGAGCTTTTTTTATTATCGATTGGCTATTATGCGTTTTCTGCTTCGAATTTCTTAATGAATTCGCAAAGGGCTGCGACGCCGTCATGCGGCATTGCGTTGTAGATTGATGCACGCATTCCGCCGACAGAGCGGTGTCCCTTGAGGTTTGCAAAACCTGCGGCAGTTGCTTCCTTTACAAACTTTGCATTGATTTCGTCATCTTCTGCACGGAAGGTAACATTCATCATTGAACGGCTGTTTTCTTTAACGGGGTTAGAGAAAAGCTTTGAATTGTCAAGGCAGTCATAAAGCATTTTTGCCTTTGCCTCGTTAATTTCCTTCATCTTCTCAAGACCGCCGAGCTCCTTGATCCATTTAAGCACAAGGCCGCAAACATAGATGGGGTAGCAGGGGGGAGTATTGTACATAGACTCGTTTTCTGCCATTGTAGCATAGTTGCACATTGTGGGAACAAATTCGGCAAGATCGGCAGAGAGAAGGTCCTCACGGGCGATTACGATGGTAAGACCTGCGGGAGCAACGTTCTTCTGTGCGCCTGCATAGATAAGACCGAACTTTGATACGTCAACGGGCTCGGAGAGAATGCAGGAAGACATATCAGCTACAAGCGGAACGTCTCCGGTCTCGGGAATATAGCCCCACTTTGTACCGAAAATAGTGTTGTTAAAGCAGATGTGAACATAGTCGGCGTCCGCACGAAGATCAAGCTCGCTCTGCTCGGGGATTCTTGTGAAATTCTCTTCCTTGGTAGTAGCTGCAAGGTGAGCGTCACCGAACTTCTGAGCTTCCTTGTAAGCCTTGCCCGAGAACTGACCTGTAACTATGTAGTCAGCCTTACCTGTCTTCATAAGGTTCATGCAGACGTTGGCAAACTGCATTGAAGCGCCGCCCTGTAAAAACATTACCTTGTAATTATCGGGTATGTTCATAACCTCACGAAGAAGAGCCTCAGCCTCTTTGATGATAGCGTCATAAACCTTGGAGCGGTGGCTCATTTCCATAACGCTCATACCCGAGCCCTTATAGTTCATCATATCGTCGCGTGCCTGCTCAAGAACCGATACAGGCAGCATAGAAGGGCCTGCGGAAAAATTATAAATTCTGTCGTACATAATTGATTTCCTCCAATTTTGTAGGGGAG
>JAZSQK010000003.1:0-2134 GCA_045537915.1 Acutalibacteraceae bacterium | reverse complement strand
CGCCTTCGCCACTGATGTTCCTCCTAATATCTACGCATTTCACCGCTACACTAGGAATTCCGCTTACCTCTACTTCACTCAAGAACCACAGTTTCAACTGCAGGTTATGGGTTGAGCCCATAAATTTCACAGCTGACTTGCAGTCCCGCCTACACTCCCTTTACACCCAGTAATTCCGGATAACGCTCGCTCCCTACGTATTACCGCGGCTGCTGGCACGTAGTTAGCCGGAGCTTCCTTCTTAGGTACCGTCATTATCTTCCCTAAAGACAGAGGTTTACAATCCGAAAACCTTCTTCCCTCACGCGGCATCGCTGGATCAGGGTTTCCCCCATTGTCCAATATTCCCCACTGCTGCCTCCCGTAGGAGTCTGGGCCGTGTCTCAGTCCCAATGTGGCCGTTCAACCTCTCAGTCCGGCTACTGATCGTCGCCTTGGTGGGCCGTTACCTCACCAACTAGCTAATCAGACGCGAGGCCATCTCTAAGCGGATTGCTCCTTTGGTATGTCTAACATGCGAAAGACATACGTTATGTTGTATTAACGTTCGTTTCCAAACGGTATCCACTGCTTAGAGGCAGGTTCCTCACGTGTTACTCACCCGTCCGCCACTAGGTTTAAAAAAGCAAGCTCTCTTAAACCTCGTTCGACTTGCATGTGTTAGGCGTGCCGCCAGCGTTCATCCTGAGCCAGGATCAAACTCTTAATTAGTTTGTATTAAAAGTACTCTTTAGAGTACATCTAATCTTAGCTCATTTTGTCTACTGACAAAATTTATCCGATGTTTTACTTCATCTCTGAATGCTAAATGTTATTCCGAATTATTCAGAATTACTCAAAGTCATTTTTCAGGTTTCTGTAAGTTCGTCATTGTTCAATTTTCAAAGTACCTTGCACTCTCTCTTTCGCTTTCGCTCTCGTGGGAGTGCCTTAATATCTTACCACACTTATTCTCCCTTGTCAATACCTTTTTTAAAACTTTTTGTTTTAAATATTTGTGAACAAGTTCCCCTAAGTTGTTAAGCTACCAGTCTCTTCAAGGCTCTCGCCTTAACGCGACTTGTTTATATTAGCATATCTTTCAAGCCATTGTCAAGCGGTTTTTTGAGATTTGGCATATTTTACAATGTAAACTAAGTCGGTTTAAATTTAATGTTTATTTTGCCTACTGACATAGCTGAATATACCCGCAAAACGCTGTCAACAATGGTATTATCACAGTTTTTGGAGGTAAATATGCGTACATTTTGCAAAGGATTTTCAGTTATGCTATATATTATAATAGCCACATCTCTTGTCTACATAACTGCTATATCATTTATGCCCTGTACCGAGCCTTTATCATCAGAGCATCAGGTTGAGCTTTTGGCAAGGGCAGTAGATGCGCTATGCTATGACAAGCCCCTGATATATCAGGTTATGGTAGCAAGGAATATACTATATAGTATGCAGAGTTATGATTTAACGATAGGGCAGGTTTTGCTGACTATTGATGAAATAAAGCCGACCGATCTGCTTTTGCCCTCATCGGCAAGAGCAAAAATGAGCGTTTCATACTGCCTATACAATTATATATAATAAAGGCACGGGTTTTAATGCGATAGTCGTATAGAAGTATTAAAAGCAACTTTTGATGTTGAAAGTGGCTTTTTGCATTGCTTGTGATATTGACTTAGTGTGTCAGCAGTGTTATAATTAGCTGACCGATAAATAAGAATTTATCTAACAGGAGATACGAACAATGATAACTGACACATTTGAAAATTTAACTGAAGAAATAATAAAAGTGAACCGCAATGAAAATGCGGTCAAGGTGGATGCCTGTATTTTAACTTTTTCTCATGTGATTTTAAAATATGTATTGGAAAATTACGAATGCAAAAAAATCGGTGATTTGTTTTCTTCAAACGGAGCAAACCCTATTTACGGATTTGAGTATCAGTGCAGATATTTTGCGATTTATATGACCTATGTAGGTGCTCCTGCGTGTGTAGCAGATATAGAAGATACAATGATGGTTATTAATACAGATAAGTATATCGTTTTTGGTGGTGCAGGTTGTCTTGATAAAGAAATAGCACAAGGCAAGGTTATGGTGCCTATTGCTGCATACAGAGATGAGGGCACATCTTAT
>JAZSQK010000006.1:0-2128 GCA_045537915.1 Acutalibacteraceae bacterium | reverse complement strand
ACGGGATGGAAAAGCATCTTTTCGTGTTTGAACATAATTCTACCTCCGTTTGTTTACTATTAACTATTCTTGCCAATTAGCAAACGGATATGTAGAAATTTTAATATTTATATGGTATAATCAATTTAACAGATAAGAATTTACGGAGGAAATTATGATGGAATTTATAGTTCCTTTTATTGTTGGAGTTATATTGATTGTTCTCGGTATTTCAAATATGCGAGGAAATATTTCGTCACTGCATTCTTATCATAGACATCGAGTTTCCGAAGAAGATAGAATTCCTTTTGGTAAAAAGGTGGGACTTGGAACAATTATTTGTGGCTGTGCTGTTATGGCGTTTGGCATTTTTTCTGCTATCACTATTTACACCGAGGACCAAATGTTTGTGATAGTTGGAACTGTGCTTTTAATATCTGGACTTGTTGCAGGGCTGGGTTTGAGTTTTTATGCGATGATTAAGTATAATAAAGGGATTTTCTGATGAATTTAATTTATAGAGAGGTATGCCTATATGAAAAAGAAGAAATTTTTATTTGCAATATTGTGTGCGTTGGGTAGTGGAGCGGTAGGATTCTTTGCAAACCAGTTAACAGAGGTATATGGTTGTGTGTTTTTCGGTATCGGTGTTGGTCTAATGGTCTATTCAATTATAAATTTAAGCAAGTGAATAATATATCGAACTATTAACCAAATTCAAATGTTTTTAAGGAAAATTTATGAAAGATGAATGTTTAATTTGCGGTGCACCGCTTACATATTTAGAAAACGATACCGAGATGGAATGTGCCCTTTGCCATAAAAAAGAAAACAGCAAGACCGCTTGCGAAAAAGGACATTATGTTTGTAATGAATGTCACACCGGCGGTATTGATTCCATTATTGCTGTTTGCCTTGCCGAAACGTCAAACAACCCGATAGAAATTATCCAAAAACTAATGGCTCTGCCGTTTTGCCACATGCACGGACCGGAGCATCACGTTATGGTGGGTGCGGCACTTCTGACTGCTTATAAGAACGCCGGCGGTAATATTGATTTACCGAAAGCATTGGTTGAAATGCAGTCACGCGGCAAACAAGTCCCCGGCGGTGCTTGCGGTTTTTGGGGCGCTTGCGGTGCGGGAATCAGTGCAGGTATGTTTGTGTCTGTCATCACCGGTTCTACACCCCTTGCTAATGAAGCGTGGGGGCTTTCCAACCAAATGACGTCATCTGCCCTTGAAGCTATTGGCAAAATAGGCGGTCCGCGTTGTTGTAAGCGCGATTCCTATCTTGCGATAATCAAAGCGGTGGAGTTTGTAAAAAAGCATTTTGGTATAGAAATGGAGCTTGGCAAAATTAAATGTATTCACTCGGCACATAATAATCAATGTATTAAAGAGAGGTGCCCGTTCATATGAAGAAAATAGCCTTTCTTTGTGTACATAATTCCTGTCGCAGTCAGATTGCCGAGGCACTGGGGAAACACCTGCGTGGCAATGAGTTTGACTTTTATTCAGCAGGAACCGAAACCAAATCGCAGATCAATCAGGATGCCGTTCGGCTGGTGAAACAGCTCTACGGTATCGATATGGAAAAGACTCAATACAGCAAAACCATCGATAAAATCCCCACGCCCGATATTGTCATCTCTATGGGTTGCGACGTGGGCTGCCCCTATATCGGCAGAGCCTTTGACGACAACTGGAACCTGCCCGATCCCACGGGCAAAAGCGACGAGGTGTTTTTTGAGGTTATCAAGAGAATAGAAGAAAATATCAAAGGGCTATAATACTCATATGAAACCGTTATAAAGAGGTGAAAAGGATGAAAACCATCATTATAGGCGGTGTTGCAAGCGGCGCTACTGCTGCGGCGCGACTTCGCAGACTGGATGAAAAAGCCGAGATCATTATTTTGGAGCGCGGCGAATACGTGTCCTTTGCCAATTGCGGTCTGCCGTATTATATCGGCGGTGTTATCACCGACCGCGAGGACTTAACTTTGCAGACACCCCAAAGCTTCAAAGCGCGTTTTAATATCGACGTAAGAGTATTAAACGAAGCGGTTAAAATCAATCCCAATACCAAAACTGTTACGGTCAAAGATCTTCGCACGGGCGAAACCTATGAAGAAAGCTACGATAACC
>JAZSQK010000049.1:0-2869 GCA_045537915.1 Acutalibacteraceae bacterium | reverse complement strand
GCCTCCGACTTGTTGTTGACAAAATAATTTAGATTTGGTAATATAGAACCTGTTGATTTTGGAAGCGGAATGCTTTAAAAATTAATAAAAAAAATAATCGAAAAAAGTTTCAAAAAAGTGTTGACTTAGATGTTTGATTATGATATTATTAATTGCGTTGCGTTTGAAAAAAAGCAACACCGAGTAATAAAAAAACTTTGAAAAAAACTAAAAAAAGTTGTTGACAAGTTTTTTGAAATTTGGTATATTACTTATGCATCTTGACTGATGCAGAAATGATCTTTGAAAACTGAGCAAAACGTCAATTTTTTGTAGCTAGGATTTATAAAATTATAAATAAAAAACTTTAAATATTTTTTGAGAGTTTGATCCTGGCTCAGGATGAACGCTGGCGGCATGCCTAAGACATGCAAGTCGAACGAAGTGGCCCTTTGAAGCAGAGTGCTTGCACAAAGTAGATAAGGATTTCCACTTAGTGGCGAAAGGGTGAGTAACACGTGGGTTATCTGCCTTCGAGACTGGGATAACAATTGGAAACGATTGCTAATACCGGATGAAATGAAAAATGATACGTTGTTTTATAGTAAAAGGAGCCTTTAAAGCTTCACTTGAAGATGAGCCTGCGGCGCATTAGCTAGTTGGTGGGGTAATGGCCTACCAAGGCAACGATGCGTAGCCGAACTGAGAGGTTGATCGGCCACATTGGGACTGAGACACGGCCCAAACTCCTACGGGAGACAGCAGTTAGGAATATTCGTCAATGGGGGAAACCCTGAACGAGCAATGCCGCGTGAATGATGACGGTCCTCTGGATTGTAAAATTCTGTTGTTGGGGAAGAACGATTGGTGTAGGAAATGACATCAAAGTGACGGTACCCTTCAAGAAAGCTCCGGCTAACTACGTGCCAGCAGCCGCGGTAATACGTAGGGAGCGAGCGTTATCCGAATTTATTGGGTGTAAAGCGTGTGTAGGCGGTTTATTAAGTTTAAGGTTTAAGTCCGAAGCTCAACTTCGGTTCGCCTTAAAAACTGATTTACTTGAGTGTGGTAGAGGCAAGTGGAATTTCTAGTGTAGCGGTAAAATGCTTAGATATTAGAAGGAACACCGGTGGCGAAGGCGACTTGCTGGGCCATTACTGACGCTGAGACACGAAAGCGTGGGGAGCAAATAGGATTAGATACCCTAGTAGTCCACGCCGTAAACGATGAATACTAAGTATCGGAATTTTCGGTGCTGAAGTTAACGCATTAAGTATTCCACCTGAGTAGTACGGTCGCAAGGCTGAAACTTAAAGGAATTGACGGGCACCCGCACAAGCGGTGGAGCATGCTGTTTAATTCGAAGATACGCGAAGAACCTTACCTGGGCTTGACATCCCGTTGACTGCTCTAGAAATAGAGTTTTCCCTTCGGGGACAATGGTGACAGGTGGTGCATGGTTGTCGTCAGCTCGTGTCGTGAGATGTTCGGTTAAGTCCGACAACGAGCGAAACCCCTATCCTTAATTGCTAACATTTAGTTGAGAACCTTAAGGAGACTGCCGGTGATAAACCGGAGGAAGATGGGGATGATGTCAAATCATCATGCCCCTTACGTCCAGGGCTACAGGCGTGCTACAATGGCCGATACAATGAGACGCAAAGTCGCGAGACCTAGCAAATCTATAAAGTCGGTCCCAGTCCGGATTGGAGTCTGCAACTCGACTCCATGAAGTTGGAATCGCTAGTAATCCCAAATCAGAATGTTGGGGTGAATACGTTCCCGGGTGTTGTACACACCGCCCGTCAAGGCATGGGAGTCGATAATACCCGAAGTCGTTAGCCTAACCTAGCAATAGGAGGGGGACGCCGAAGGTAGGATCGGTGACTGGGCTTAAGTCGTAACAAGGTATCCCTACCGGAAGGTGGGGATGGATCACCTCCTTTCTATGGAGTAATTATCCGTATCTAGCTATAAAAACAATGTTTTGCTTAGTTTTGAGAGATCATTTTGATTTCTCATGAAAATAGTTCTTTGAAAACTGAATAATGTGGTTATATACTCAAACGAGCGAGTATATAACATGCAAATATATTTATTAAGTGTATATTTGTTATAAAATCTCATCAAATTAGGATAGAAATATCAAAAAATTAACAATGGTGGTTAAATTATTAAGGGCGCATGGCGGATGCCTTGGCATTAGAAGCTGATGAAGGACGTGACAAACAACGATATGCTTCGGGGAGTTGTAAGTAAACTTTGATCCGGAGATTTCCGAATGTGGGAACACACTAGTAGTTATTGACTAGTATCATAGAATGAATACATAGTTCTATAGAAAGCAACCCGATGAACTGAAACATCTTAGTAATCGGAGGAAAAGAAAGAAAAAAATCGATTCTCTTAGTAGTGGCGAGCGAAAAGGGAATAGCCCAAACCAGTCTTTGGACTGGGGTTGTAGGACCTCTATACGGAGTTACAAATTTATGACATAGTTGAATTAACTGGAAAGTTAAACCATAGTAGGTGATAGTCCTGTAAGCGAAATGTTATAAACTCTTGAGGTATCCTGAGTACGGCGGGACACGAGAAATCTTGTCGGAATCAACGGGGACCATCCCGTAAGGCTAAATACTCTCTAGTGACCGATAGTGAACAAGTACCGTGAGGGAAAGGTGAAAAGAACCCCGGGAGGGGAGTGAAATAGAATACTGAAACCATGTGCTTACAAAAAGTCAGAGCGCGTTAATGCGTGATGGCGTGCCTTTTGCAGAATGAACCGGCGAGTTAATGTTACATGCGAGGTTAAGTAGAAGATACGGAGCCGAAGCGAAAGCGAGTCTTAATAGGGCGATTAAGTATGTAGTATTAGACCCGAAACCGAGTG
>JAZSQK010000050.1:0-2183 GCA_045537915.1 Acutalibacteraceae bacterium | reverse complement strand
CAACGACCCCGAGATTACAAATCACGTGCTCTGGCCAACTGAGCTAAAGAGGCAACGTCAATTTGTGCGCCGTTACTGTCGTAAAGCGAGTGCAAATGTACGGCTTTTTTTTTAACTACAAAACATTTTCCGCTTTTTTTTCAAAATTATCGGCAAAAAAGTTGTTCCCACACACAAAAACATCCTTAAAAGAGGGGGAACCACCCCCGCTAGCAATGAAAAGAGCGTTATTCTTTTTTTAACTAAAACAACAGGGGGCGGCCAAAGACCACCCCCACATATATTCCACAAAAGAGACGCGCACTATTTGTTACGGGCCTTCTCTATCTGAACCTTGATTGCGTCGATAGCGCCAAGCAGGGCATCCTCGAAAGTGTCGCTGGTCTTGGCAGCAAAGAGTTCACCGTTACCGGTAGACAGGCGCAAGGCAACCTCCTTGTTCATCGCTGTCTCGGGCTTAATCAGCTTCATGTTCACGTCAAGCGCTGTTGCACCCTCGCAAAGTTTCTCCAGCTTCGCAACCTTTTTCTCTACAAACTCCAACAACTGCTGAGTTGCATCAAAATGAACTGATTGAATTCTTGTCTCCATAATAAATCCTCCTATTATTTAATTATTACCGGCTCTTGGATGAGCCTTCACATAACTCTTCTTCAACTCCTCGAATGTCAGATGGGTGTAAATCTCAGTCGTGGCAAGCCTTTCATGCCCCAGCAGTTCCTTCACTACCCCTATCTCGGCCTCATGGTTAAGCATCGCGGTAGCAAAGGAGTGACGTAGCACATGCGGGCTCTTCTTTTTAAGGGTCGTGACACCCGCCAGACGCGCGTTTACAATACGGTATACGCGCGAATTGCTTATGCGCCCACCTTTTGCAGAGAGGAACAACGCACCTGTCGAGCATCGCGCAAAGGCCGCCCTCTCTTCAATGTAACCTGCCAGTTCCCTTTTCAGTTCAGCCGCAAAAGGGATGACACGCTGCTTGTTGCGCTTTCCCAATACTTTTATAGCAGATGACTGCATATCTACATCCTCGACATCAAGCCCCACCAGTTCCGAAAGACGTAGGCCTGCCTCGTAGAACAGGACGAGCATCATCCTGTCCCTGCATGCCACATACCCTTCGCCGAATGGAATATCATCTATCAGCCTGTCCATCTCGCTCTCCTTGACAAAGGTCGGGAGCCCTTTCCGGCGCTTAGGGCCCTGCATCATCGCAGCAGGGTTTGCAAGCGACGGGTCGCTCCTTTGCAGATAGCGATAGAACGAGCGCAGGGAACTCAGTCTGCGGCAAACCGATGACGGCGAGGCTCCCTCATCCATCAGCGCAGCAACCCAGGAGCGCACCACATCGGCGTCAGCCGTAAAAAAAGTAAGAGACTCATCCAAGCAGGCCATGTGCTCCTGAAAAGAACGGAGGTCACCTGCATACGCCCTTAACGTATGCGATGAGCAGTTCTTCTCAGCCCTGAGATACCCGATGAAAGAGTCTATAAACATATTCGTTGCCGAAAGACATGATGTCTTACGGCAACGAATATAAATCACTTTAATCTAAAAAACAAGAAAAATATCCGGTTTTTAAGAATTATTCAGATTGTTTCTTACTCCTCGTTTGCACGAAGCTTCTGAACATAGATAGCGTGCTCCATCTTAAGTCTCTTGAGAACTGATGGCTTGTCAAACTGCTGACGTGCGCGCAACTCCTTTACTACACCGGTCTTTTCGAATTTTCTCTTGAATTTTTTGAGAGCTCTCTCAATGTTCTCGCCCTCTTTAACAGGTACTACAATCATTTCCTATTTTATTTATTTAGTTTATATTATTTCACTTTAGACAAAATGCAGCGCAAAAGTAGATACAATTTCTCAATTGGCAAAACATTTAGGCTTTTTTTTACACAAAAAAGAGAAAACCGCATTCAATGTTTAATGTTCTGAGACCGATGTTGCAATCAAGGATAAGCGAGCGAGCTGCCCTGACACATATATATAGAGAACGGGAGCACTGCTCCCGTTCTCTTGTGCATTAATAACAACTCTCTTTATCAGAGGTTAGGATTGATGCTGCTCCACTCTGAAATTGCAGGAACAATGTTCAAAGTAACGAGCTCGTCACGCATCTTGCAGAGGTGCTCATAGCTTGCATCGAGCTTTGCAATCTCCTCGGGAGTACCTACCGGC
>JAZSQK010000052.1:0-1810 GCA_045537915.1 Acutalibacteraceae bacterium | reverse complement strand
TGTATATTATTTTTATTATTTTTTATATGCGATACCGATAACAAATTCTCCACAAGGCTGATAAGCCATTCGGAATCCTCACGGATATCGCTATAGATCCGTCTGCGTGTTTCCACATCGAATGCCTCATCGTTTGCGAGCAGATTGTCTGCGTTGCCCGATATGGATGTCAGCGGTGTGCGAAGATCGTGGGATATGGTACGGAGTAAATTTGCGCGTAGCTTCTCTTGCTCTGCAAGGATCGCAGAGGCTTCCTTTTCTCTTGCATTCCTTTCGCTCTCAAGTGCGAGGGCGCATTCACCGAGGATCGATAGCAGAATACTGTTTTCAAAGGCACCTACCGTTTTTGTGCTTTCTATTCCTATTGCTCCGTAAACCGTATTGCTTGCGTGTATGGGATAATAAGTACAAGAGTCGGTTTTACAGAGGCTTGTGCCCGTGATTCCGAGCCTTGAGAGCTCGCTGTCGCGAAGTGCAAAGGCATCAAGCGCTAACAGCTTTTTCGTTTGCGAGGCGGCTATTTCAAATATCTCATCAGCACTCTTTGCTTTAGCAAGCATCTGGTTGGTATCAAGCAGTATTTTTGTTCTGTAAGCCGTCTGCGCCGATTGCTTGGCGTGGCTTTTCATTCTTGCGGCAATGCTTCCCGTTACCAGTGAAGCTACGAGCATCACGAGAAAGGTTACGGGATAGCCCTTGTCATAAGCCATCAGAGAGAACTTCGGTGTAGTAAAGAAGAAGTTGAACAGCAGAACGCCTGCGGCAGAGCTGACGACCCAGCAAAATCGATTGTCAATCAATGCAGATATAACGAGAACCGCGAGAATATATACCGTAATTACGTTTGCATCGGTGAAGCCCATATAATGCAAGCCAAAGGACAATCCCGATGCGATTGCCAAGATGAGCACACTGATTCCAAAGTCCTTCAACGTAGACAAGAGAGTTCTCTTGCCAAACAGCCGAACCTTTTGCTCCTTCTGCTTGACCGTCATATCGGGAATGATATGTACGTCAAGATTCGGGGCAAGCGCGATAAGCTGATCTGTAAGCGTTTGCTTTTTGAAAAGTCCTTTTTTAGGAGTCGCGCTTCTTCCCAAAACGACCTTGGTAATGCCTGACAGCCTTGAGAATTCGGCAATCTGAAAAGCAACGTTATCTCCGATGACGGTTGCCACGTTTGCTCCGAGTGACTCGGCATAGCGAATATTATCTGCAAGACGAGCCTTATCCGCATCAAGCATAAGCTCCGAGGCAGGTGTTTGTACGTACAATGCCGTAAAACTTCCTTTGAAGGCGTTTGCCATTTTGGCTGCCGTTTCTATGATTCTCGCATTTGACGGGGCTGAGGAAAGGCATACGAGAATATGCTCTTTCGTATTCGTTTTTTTCATAAGCCCTTCCTCCTTATTCTTGAATTCGATTTCTTATTTCATATGTTTATAAATCAATCGTGGACGATTTCTCTTATTTTGCTTGCATAATCCTCACTATGATTTATGGAAAACTCACCGTGATACCATTTGGGCAGTACGTGCAACAAGCTCTGCGGCAATGCTCTATGAATATCTTCAGCAGATTTTATCATCGAACTGTTTTCTTTTCCACCAACAAATATATGAACCTTTGCGGTGCAGTTCTTTATCGATTCCTTTAGAGAATACAAAGAGTTGGCTTGCATAAAAGCAATCATATCTTTTTTTGATATGGCAGAAGTATCTTTGAAATAACTCTCAAACAAATCGGGTTTAATTTTAAGTGATTTGAATTGAAGTTTGGAAAACCATTTGTGCTTTATCAAGCCATAACA
>JAZSQK010000039.1:0-7379 GCA_045537915.1 Acutalibacteraceae bacterium | reverse complement strand
CTCTTTTTGTAAGTCCCTGTTCATCAATGATTTTATTCAGTCTGTCTGCAAGTGTCATAAAACTCCTCCTTCTTTTTTAAGCATAGCAGCATAAAGCAAAAGCTCTTTTCTGCTCGTAACACCGAGTTTTGAATATAAGTTTTTGTTATGATACTTGAGTGTGTTCTGATTGATTTCCGTTATCTCCTGAATTTCCTTTGCAGTTTTTCCCTCAAGATAGAGCCTGAATATCTGTGCTTCCTTTTGAGTGAGCTTGGATACATTTGACTTGAATATCTCATAAAATTCAGGATCGGCACCGGATTTATGTCGTTCTACCACCTTGTCAAGCTGCGTCTGAATCTTTGTGTATTCATCCTTTGCCTCGTTGCGGAGGCGTGTAAGCTCGGTTATTTCGTCCTCGTGACCTTTATCCTTATCTGCAAGGAAACGGAAAAGGTCGTTGATTTCAGGAATTTTAACCTGATCTGCGGGAACGGAATTTGTCTTTATATGCTCAAAGCTTTTAAGAATCGGCTTCATATACTTGTGGCTGAAATAAAGGCAAATCAAAACCATCAGCATAAGAACAATAATGAGCACCGCAAGCATTCTGATATACGATTCGGAAAGCAAGGACTGATATTCCTTTTCGGGAACCATAACGGTTAAAATATGCTTGCTGTTGCCCAGTGTAATCTCTCCGTACTTACCGATAAAGGTTTCGTTTCCGTATGTAAAGGTGTCAAGATTTTTGCCCTTCTTTATTGTCATTACGCCTGTGTCGGACGGAGAATACCCCGAATGATTGACGGACATCTGCCCGGTATATGAATCCTTCTCACTCTCTGTAAATAAACCGTGAATGATGTTGTCAAGCTCGTCATTATGGGTTTCGTAGGTCAGGCTGAAATAAAGGCTTGAGATTTCAAAGCCGCATACACCGATAAGCTTGTCGCTTGTGTCAAACACGGGAACACATAAAAACCTCACATTTTCCCACGTGCCGGGAATCTGATATACACCCGTCAGCACATAGCTGTCATTAAAGTCTGCCTTTGAAATATGAAACACGTCATCAAGCTCGTGATAAATGCCCTCCGGCATCTCTAAGTGCCATTCGTTGTAATAATCCGCACCATATTCCTTTGCAACGGCAGACGAGCCGTAGAGCATTGATGTTTTGTGGTTTATCATACTGTTTGAGTGAAGATAGGAAAACTTCAGGTAAATGCCGCTGTGGTATTTTTCGGGAAGCTTACTGTTTACTGTCGTGTTAAGCATAAAGAATGCACCGCTGCAATCGGCATACTGCATATTTGCAGCTACAATATTGTAAACCTCTGCCTCAAGCCCGTCAATCAGCGCCGCATTGTTTTCCAAAGCTTCAAAGCTTATGTTTTTTGCGGCAAGATAATGCTCTGTTTCCTTAGAAAGATGCTCTGCAAACAGAATTGCATGAGCAGCATTTGTATCAATAGAGGTTTCTGCACGGTAGTTCGTTTCTTTAAGCTCCCGATGAAAGGTTTCTCTCAGACGAAACGGCGTAATATTGAGAATGCCTAAAAAATTCAGTGCAATCCCGATAACAACAAGGAACAGCATCAAAAGCACAGCAATATACACAGCAAGTCTCTTTTTCATAGAAAGACCGCTGTTTTTTATTTCCGCCAAAGTGGCTTTAATCTGCGGCAGCTTCATTTCTGCTCCTCCTTATCCTTTAATACTTGCTTTTAAGTTCATTGAGCGCCTTTTCACAAAGCTCCGGTAAAACGGTGTTTTTATCCTCGCCTGCGGACACTCTCGCCTGATACTCTGCCCGTGCCTTTGAAAGTATATTGGTAACATTGCCGTCAAATTCCTTTTGAACGGCAGAAGAATTTTCAAATACGGGAAGCGGCTTGAAGGTATATTTGCCGTACATATCGCTTACAGCATCATAAAGCATACGGTATTTGGGATTTTCCACACCTTCAAGATTTGAAAAAAGTCCTTCAAAGGCTTCGTCTGTTCCCGGAATATAGCCCGATGCAGAGGCAAATTCAATGTTATTGTCCTTTTCTGCAAGGAAATCAACAAATATTTCCATTGCCTTGTTTTTCTTTGCGTCGTCTGTTTTATGAGCAAAGAGCGTTACACCCCTTTGCATAACGGTAGGTGCAGCACCCTCAAAAACAGGATATGCAAGAACCGACAGCTCAATCTTTTCCACGCTGTTGTCAGGATAGGTTACATCATCACGGGTATAAAGAATACCGGCAGACGAACCGATGTAGGATATAATATCGCCTGTTTTCCAAAGATCGCTTCCGAAATTATCATAAAGGCTTATACCGCCTTCAATTCCGGGCTCGGCAATCGCATAAAAAACATCCTTAAATTCGTTGGTATCGCAGTTTACCTTGCCGTTTTTGATAAGCTCGTCACCCTTTGCGGCAACATTGATAAGGAAATAGTTGTAGAAATCATCATACTGGAATAAATCCTTGCCGTCCGACCATTCATAATAGGCGGATGCCATTTCAAAAAGACCGTCAAAGGTTTCAAAGTCCTTGACTGAAAAACCGCTTTCATTTGCAAAACGGTCAAATAAGGTTTTGTTTACAAAAAGAAGCTCTGTCGATTTGGCAATGGGAAGCGTGAGCTGTCTGCCCGAAATATTGCCCTCCGCAAGAAAGTCATCAACAAAGACGGAAAGCTCCTCCTCGGAATATATCTCGTTCCAGTCTGTAAGCAATTCTTCACCTATACCCTCGGCAACTCTCGGATATGCAGTAAACAAATCGGGGAAATCACCGCTGCCCGGTGTACCCTTTGCAGCGTCAAAAAGGTGCTGGTCAATGGAATCGGAATCAACCATAGAGGTTACGGAAACAAAAACACCCTTTTCCTTGCCGACAGTTGAATTAAATTCATCTATTGCATCGTTAAACGGCGACTCGGATTGATTTCCGTAAACATGCCAGATGGATAAGGTGGTCGGGCTGCTTGGATTAAGTCTTGTATTTTGACCGCAGCCGACATGTGAAAATGTGATTAAAATTCCCGTGAGAATGAGTGCCGTTAATTTTCGCATAAAAATATGTCCCCTTTACCAAATTTTTCTAATTTCCCACCCTTTTTCTCACCCTTTTGAGAAAATTTTTTTAATTTTTTTTGATTTTTCCCATCCTTTTGGCATTTTGGGGTGAGGACAAAGGTAAAAAAATATGTATAATTGAGCTTGTAAAGTACATCAAAAAATCATTTTTCGATGCACCTTACCAATTCTGATTATTTATATTATATCAGATAATGTTGAAAAATTCAATACTTTAGAAAATTTTCTACTTTTCTAAGGAAAAATTTTCTGAAAGGAGGATGCGTATGCCGGAGAAAATTGCTTCTTATAAAATCATAAACGGAAATCGGTACAGCTTCTTCTGCGATTTATCGGGAGCGAGAGTTTTTCTAACCGAACCGATCGTGGGCGGCACACCGGAGGAAAGATTAAAAAGAGCATGGGAAATTGCAAAGCCGGAAATCAGCAGATGCAAAAAATGCGGGCGGTTCGTATGCGATGCAATGTATAACGCAGATACTTTTATGTGTGTTGACTGCTCCCCCTGGGAGAACCCGCCGAAGTTTTGCAGACATTGCGGAAGCAAGGTTTCAATATCTGATACATTTTGCACAAGCTGCGGCTCGGCTCTGCGCTATGAGGAGGTATGAAGAATGAGACTGATTTTAGCGGAACAGGTACGGCAGGAAAGTATGGACGAATACGGTTTCGGTCCCCGTGCTATGAAAAGACTGAAGGTTTGCAAATCCTGCGGACGCGCATCACCTTCAACAGAAAGCTTCTGTACCGAGTGCGGTGCAAAGCTTCCTGAAAAGAATATGTTTCAGGAATATAAGGAAAGACACAAGTTTTGTAAAAACTGCGACACGGTTGTAAAGGATGACACCGAATACTGTCCGCAGTGCGGAGAAAAATTATGAGGCACTCGGAAGTCGAACGCCTTATGGTTTTAAAATAGTAATTTCGCCCCATACTGCAGAAATTCCTGCAAATATACAATCGTATTATTCTCGGAATTTCTTTCTCTGAAACAAAACTTCTTATTTTAAAACTCTTCGACCTTAAACGTAGGAAAATTTTCAAGATTTTTAATGCGGAGGACGAAGTTAGGCTGTCGCCTTACGAGGACGACAAGTTGAAAAGATTGAAATTTAACAAATTTAAGGCATAAGGGGTTCGATCCTCGAGTGCCCAAGAGGTAGAAAAATGAGTGAAGAATGTTTAATTTGCAAAGCACCGCTTGAGTATCTGGAAACGGATACAATGATGGAATGTGTGATTTGCCACAAAAAAGAAAACAGCAAAACAAGATGCGTAAACGGGCATTATGTCTGCAGCGAGTGCCACACAAACGGAATGGACGAAATCATTGCATTAGCTTTAAATGAAAAGTCCAAAAATCCAATTGAGATTTTAGAAAAGATGATGTCAATGGACTTTTGTCATATGCACGGTCCCGAGCATCATGTTATGGTGGGGGCATCACTTATTACTGCATATAAAAACGCAGGCGGAGAGATTGATTTGCCGACTGCTCTATCCGAAATGTATGCAAGGGGAAAGCAAGTTCCAGGCGGAGCATGCGGATTTTGGGGTGCATGCGGTGCAGGTATCAGCACAGGAATGTATATGTCGATTATAACAAAGTCAACACCGCTTGCAAGCAAAACTTGGGGACTTTCCAATCAAATGACGGGGCAAGCACTTACTGCAATCGGTAAAAACGGCGGACCTCGTTGCTGTAAAAGAGATTCGTATCTTGCAATTCGCGAGGCGGTCAAGTTTACTGCTGAAAACCTTGGCATACATATGGAGCTTGACAAAATTGAATGTTCACGCTCAAAGCAAAATAATCAATGTATAGAAGAAAGGTGTCCTTTCCATGTCAAAAACTAAAATAGCATTTATTTGCGTTCATAATTCCTGCCGAAGTCAGATGGCAGAAGCATTTGGAAAAGTGTACCTTTCAGAAAAATATGACTGCTATTCTGCAGGAACAGAAACAAAACCGCATATAAATCAAGATGCCGTGCGGATTATGAAAGAGCATTTCGGCATTGATATGTCTGGGCAGTATTCAAAGCTGATTTCAGACATTCCTGAACCTGATATTGTTATCACTATGGGATGCAATGTTCATTGTCCCAATATTCCATGCAAAGAGCGTGCAGACTGGGGCCTTGATGATCCCACAGGCAAAGGTGATGAAGAATTTATCAAAACAGCGAATAAGATAAAAGAGAAAATATTAGAATTGCAGTGAAAAATTTTATTGTATAATAAAGACACGAGAAATTAAAATATATTGCGAATCAGAAAAGTGAGGAGGAGCTGTACAACATGGAAACAAATAAAGCTTGGAGATTTTGTGCTGTTGGTAATATTACAGCTCAGCATCTTGGAGACGATGGAAAAGTTTTATATGGCACAAAAAAGTTTTCCGGAGGAACGAAGGTTTATATAGATGACAGAACTTGGGGATTAAATAATGGGAAAATAAGTGTTATAGGTCTTAATCGTTTTAAGCACTATGAAATTGACAGTATAGATGTTACTTTAATAGAAAATGTCAGACTTCAAAGAGTTTTCAAGCCTACTGTTCTTAAAATTATGGACCATGTTGAATGGATGGACGGCTGGAAATGGAGAGAAAGAACCGCACAAGACAAAAAAGAAATTAAGGCATTTGTTGAAATGTGGGAAAAGATTGTCGGAGAGAGTGAGGATAATGAAAAATTGTAGAATTACCGTTATGAAAATGGCACAGTATGATGATTTGATAGAAAAATATGAAAACCCAATTGAGCACACATGCGATATGATGCTCGGTCAGGAGTTTATTTCTGTTGGTGGTGAAAAGCCTGAAAATATGTGTGATTCTGCTTGGGAAAGTATGAAATACTTTGTAAAAGAGCTCAGCATGGGTGGCGGAAATTTCTATGATGGCTGGATGAAAAACAAAAAATCAGCTATGATTTCCTGTAATGACGGATTCAGGCCTGTCAGTTTTTACATAGAAGTTATATAAGAGGTTGTCTATGAACAATATCACAGAACATATCCAAAACAGAAGAAGTGTCAGAACATTTGACGAAAGAGTTCTTGCTAAAGCTGACATAGAAAAATTAACTGCTTTTGCAAAGACGATCGAAAATCCTTATGAGATACCTGTTGAATTCAAATTTATGAATGCAAAGGAATACGGACTTAACTGTCCTGTTACAGTGGGAACGGATTTGTTTATCGGCGGTAAAATCAAATGCACAGAAAATGCAAGTGTGGCGTTTGGCTATTCCTTTGAAATGTTCGTATTATATGCCCAGTCTCTCGGCATTGGAACAACCTGGCTTGGCGGAACTATGAATCGCTCTGCTTTTCAAGATGCAATGGAACTTGATAGTGACGAAATTATGCCATGTGCAAGCCCTCTTGGGTATCCTGCAAAAAAGATGTCTCTCCGTGAGAGTATGATGCGAAAAGGAGTTAAAGCCGATGAGCGTCTGCCTTTTGAAGAGTTATTCTTTGATGGATCATTTGATAAGTCTTTATCCAAAGAAAAAGCGGGTAAATGGGCAGAGGCTCTAGAGATGGTAAGACTTGCTCCCTCGGCAGTAAATAAGCAACCCTGGCGAGTTGTTGCATGCGACAATGCAGTTCACTTTTACTTAAAACGCAGTAAAGGCTTTGCTCGTACCGAGAAACTCGATATGCAAATGATTGATATGGGCATTGCTCTTTGCCACTTTGACCTGACTGCTAAGGAAAATAATTTGGATGTTGTTTTTGAACAAAATGATCCGAAACTCGAAACAGATGCTGAGTATATTGCATCATATAGTTTAGTGTAAAAATGGAGGAATAAAAATGTTACACGATTTTACCTATTATAACCCTACAAAAATTTATTTTGGCAAGGATGCAATGCAGAATCTCTCTGCAGAGCTTGCAAATTACGGCAAGAATATTCTGCTTTTATACGGCAAAAACTCAATTAAGAAAATAGGCCTTTATGATGAAGTTGTAAAGACATTAAAGGCTTGCGGAAAAAACATAACAGAGCTTTCGGGAATTAAACCTAACCCCGCATATAGTCAGGTGCTCGAGGGTGCAAGACTTGTTCGTGAAAATAAGATTGATTTAATTTTAGCAGTTGGCGGAGGTTCGGTTATCGACTGTGCAAAAGCAATCTCTGTTTCCGCTTATGCAAAAGGCGATCCGTGGCAAAGATACTGGATTGATTTTGAAGAACTTGACAACGAAATTGTTCCTGTTGGCACAATTCTTACAATGACAGGTACGGCATCCGAAATGAATGGTGGCTCGGTTATCACCAATGAAG
>JAZSQK010000059.1:0-47935 GCA_045537915.1 Acutalibacteraceae bacterium | reverse complement strand
TTTTTAGCTGCCTTTAAGCATTTAATGAAGGTATACTGTCTATTCTTATTGTTTAATACAACATAATAACCATTATGTGTTGCCGATGTTTTTTAACATCGGTTTTTTAGCCCACAAGACGTAACATAATAACCATTATGTGATATTCAAACCGCTGCTGAAATGTAGCGGTTTTTCTTTTTATATAATGAGTCGCATATTTTCCATACGGCGCTGATGTTCGGCACCAGTTGTGATGATATAAATGCGAGTGGTATTAATGTTGGAGTGGCCAAGAATGTCTGCTAATTTTGCAATATCCTTTTCGATACCATAGAAAGTTCTCGCAAACAGGTGTCTTAGGTTATGCGGAAATACCTTCCCAGGAGAAACACCGGCCTGTTCACACAAACTCTTCATTTCTCTCCAAATATTACTACGGTCAAGCGGTTTACCGCTTTTGGTCACGAAAATTATTCCGGAGTTTATTTTCTGTTCTGTAGCATATCGAAGCAGTTTTTTTCGCAGGGCACTGACAATAAATATCTTTCTTGTTTTTCCCTTGCAGGATACAATGGCTTCTCCTTTACGTACAGCCTCCACCGTAATACTCTGCAATTCACTGACACGAATGCCCGTCCCGCAAATCGTTTGAACGACGAGGGAAAGCCGTTCGTTTTTCTTTCGCTCAGCTGTTCTTACAAGAGCCGTATATTCCGATTTGGTAAGTTCCTTGTCCTCGGAACAGTACGCTTCTTTTTGCACCTTAAATTGCTTTACACAAAGATCGTTCCAGCCGACAAATCTCAGAAAAGCATTGAGTGCGGCAAGCATAGAGTTTGCACTACGAATAGCGTAGTTCTGTTCTAACATTCCTTTATAGTCCAGGACTAATGTTTTATCCAGTGCGTGTTCGGCGGCGTACTCGGCAAAGCATCGGATATCCCGCATATATTTATCAATGGTTGCCGGTGCCTTTTCGTTCTCCAACAAATATTTCTCGAACGATTTTATTGTTTGATTGGTAATAATTCTTTTTTTCATACCAAAACCTCCACTTCATATCTTTATTTTACTATTATTTTGCACTTTAACTATAAAGTTAAACATCAGATGCAAAACGGAGTTTGGGCATATTAAATTTTTCAGAGCCTATTGAGATTTACTTATCTAAAATATTGATTACAGGAATACCTTTTCGTCGTGCATAAACGATAGTGTTTTTCGTCCCACTTGGACTGCCGTCCCATACGGCGATTACTGTTAAGTTAACAACCCCGCCTCTGCAAATCGCAAAGACGGGGTTGTGTTATATTCTAATCTCACAATGTTTAATCTGCAATTATTTAATTGCTTGATAACGGTTAATTACAAAATCAACAATTACCTGAGATTTAACCTTCATATTAAGTTTGCTGATAACTTTCTTAATCATCTGCTCTGTGACTTTTGGCAAATATTCTTTATATTCAGGATATTTTTCCATTAGTTCATTGAAGAGAGTGATTAAAAGGTCATTTGCGTATTTACTTGTGGGATATCCACGGGCAATAAGTGCCATATTGTTATCAAAGTTAGGTGCGAGTCCTAAAAGTTCACCGCTTTTAACATCACGCATTAAACCGAAGTTTCCTGTGTGTCTATCGGGGTTGGCGGTTATAGTATCGAGGAAAATCATTTTTATATAATCGGGAATTGCTTTAGGACAAAGTTCCTTTAATTTTTCAACTACTTTAATATAATCTTCCTCATCACCCATAAATGATGAAGCCGGTTCAAAGATAACCTTAGCCGAATCGGTGAAATCAAGCGATTTAACGCATTTATCGCCTTTCTCGTAATGAGCCATATTCATTTGGAGTGCTTTACCTAACTCATACACGAAAAGCTCTGAGAACTGTTCCTTTTGGTTAGCAGATTTATAAATCCACCATTTGCCATCTTTAAGCTTCCAACACTTTTCAAAGCTACCGATATTAGTAAGCTCAGGAGTTTTAGTATCCTTACGCTTTGCGGCAGAATTGAAACTTGAATAAAGTCCACGCAGTGCCAGATTGGAGAAATAGTCTTTATTAAAGCGAACGTCTTCATATTTCAAGTCACTGCCAATGGCCCTAACCCAATAGGTGTCAGTAATGGTTGCAGCATTAACGTGAAGAACTGTTGAAACATCGTCTTTCTCAGCAAGTCGCAATGCCTTTTTAAGAAGTCTAGAGTTTGCTCTATGTGAGTCAATAGCTCTTGTCTCAAGCCAAGCTTTAGCATCACTTACACGCTTTAAATATAAAGGTAGCAAATCATTATTTAAAACTTTAAGCTCATTATCTTTCCAAACAGCTACAACTGTATCACGGCTTAAAATCTCAAAATCCTTCATAAACTTATTCTCCTTTCCTTTTTAGTATTTAATACATTATACAACATATGACCTTAAAATTCAACTGTAAAGCACCATAATTATTTTATGTAATAAAACCATATTTTTTAAGTGTTGATTCGAATATCGATAAATACGCTTTTTTGCCCTCTTTCCATTCTTGAAGTACAAATTCAACTTCATCGCCTACATTCATCCCCTCTATTGAAAGCATTGCTACAGAAAAGGAAAGGCATCTATCTTTTTTATGTATATCAAGTTCATCCATTCCACTACAGAGATTAAATAAATCTTGTTTTCTTTTCATAATTTTATCCATTCACTAATCCTCCTACTGTAAACGATTATACCATATCCTAAACTATATTTCATTAAAAATAGCAACAACAAAATGCTGTATTCACTGTATATCTTACCAATATTAGGAAACTATATAATCATTAAATCGCAAAAGCGAGGTTGGCTAATATAGGATATTTTAAAGGTTGGTACTTTAAATGCAGTACCAAGGACAAAACAATTGCATTTATACCTGCATATCATTATAGCATTAACAAAAAATCTGCTTCTCTACAGATAATAACCGATGACAAGGCGTTAAACATACCCTTTGACACATTGGAATATCATCAAAATCCGTTATATGTAAAAATAGGTAATTGTGTCTTTTCGCACGAAGGAATAATGCTCGATTTTAAAGGCGATGAATTAAAGCTTGAGGGTAGGCTTTGTTTCGATGAACATTCCCCTATCAAATATGATATTATGGGACCATTTAAGTATGTTCCGTTTATGCAATGCAGACATAGCGTCTACAGTATGTGTCATAAAATCAACGGTGAAATTAAGGTGAACGGTCAACTTTATAAATTTGAAAACGGTGTAGGATATATCGAAGGTGACTGTGGACGTTCTTTTCCAAAGAAATATATTTGGACGCAGTGCTGTTTTAAAAATAATTCTCTAATGCTATCTGTAGCAGATATACCCTTTTTAGGAATTCATTTTACGGGTATTATCGGTGTCCTGTTTCTTAACGATAAGGAATATAGAATTGCAACCTATCTTGGCGCTAGAGTAAAACAAGTTGACAAAAACATCGTTACGATAAAGCAAGGAAGTTTTGAGTTTACTGCGAAGTTATTAAAAAAGAACGCACAACCGCTTGCAGCTCCCACAAACGGCGATATGTGCAGAACAATACACGAAAGTGCATCTTGCCAAGCATATTATCGATTTTGTCATAAAAATAAAGTTTTATTTGAGTTCACCACCGATAAGGCAAGCTTTGAATTTGAATATTATTAAGCTATATACGAAAACCACAGACGAGGTTGTCTGTGGTTTTAAATGTTGTTGAGTTTATTAACGTATTCGTGCATTTCCTGTTTTGATTTAACCGAATGTGTGCCTTCTATTATTTTCTTCTTTTCATCTTCGCTCAGGAGTGCAAATTTCTGCATAGCTTCGGGATTTTGTGCAAGTGCCATTGAAAATCCAACGGGCATTTCATCTCGTTTCATAAGTTTTCCTCCAAAAATCATTGTAATTATATTTTGCCACCTTTTATTCGACCTATACTATTACGCTTTCGCATATTAGAAAACATAGAGCGAATAATAAATTTAATAATATTCGAGGTGATTTTTTGAGTAACCGTTTAAAATACGAAACAAGTCCGTATCTATTACAACACAAGGAAAATCCTGTGGACTGGTATCCTTGGTGTAATGAAGCATTTGATCGTGCAAAAGCTGAAGACAAACCTATTTTTTTGAGTATTGGTTATAGTGCTTGTCATTGGTGCCACGTGCTTGCCCACGAAAGCTTTGAGGATAACGAAATTGCTGAAATTTTAAACAAAAATTTTATATCTATAAAGGTTGATAAGGAAGAACGCCCTGACATTGACAGCGTTTATATGTCGGTATGTCAGGCGTTTACGGGAAGTGGCGGTTGGCCCACAAGTATTTTTATGACCGCAGACCAAAAGCCATTCTTTGCAGGCACCTATTTCCCAAAAACTTCACGTGGCGGTATGATAGGTTTTAAAGAGCTTCTTATGGCTATAAGCGAGGTTTGGGAAAATGACAGGGCTTCGTTACTTGAGCAATCAGATAAGATTATCAATCATTTAAATCAAACCGAAGTTTCCAGTGATAATGCAGAAATTGAATTAACACACTCTGCTGTGTCAGTATATAGCAAAATCTATGATGAAAAATACGGTGGTTTCGGTCGTGCACCAAAATTTCCGACACCGCATAATATTCTGTTTTTGCTTTCTTTTTATGAGCGATACAAAGACAAAAACTGTCTGCGAATGGCGGAACACACACTTTTACAAATGTATCGTGGCGGTATATTTGACCATGTCGGGTTTGGGTTCTGTCGTTATTCGACCGATAAGAAGTTTCTTGTTCCTCACTTTGAAAAAATGCTGTATGACAACGCATTACTGATACTCAGCTATTGCAAGGCATATTCTGTAACCAACAATAGTTTATATCTTGAAATTGCCGAGAAAACAGCAGATTACATTTTGCGTGAAATGACATCAACTGAAGGCGGATTTTTTAGCGCACAGGATGCCGACAGCGAGGGCGAAGAAGGAAAGTATTATCTATTCACCCCCGATGAAATTATTAGTGTTTTAGGCGAAACAGACGGAGAGAAATTCAACAAACATTTCGATATAACAAGTACAGGAAATTTTGAAGGAAAAAGTATTCCCAATTTGCTTAACAGCGACCCCAACGATAAATCTTTTGAAGCGTTTTTACCCAAGCTGCAGCAGTTCAGAAAAAAACGGTATTCGCTCCACTTGGATGATAAGATCTTGACTTCATGGAACTCGCTTATGATAGCCGCAATGTGCGAATTATATCTTGTAAGCAAAAAGGATATTTATCTAAATGCAGCACAAAAAGCCGACAATTTTATAAGAAAATATCTTTGTGAAGAGAATACACTATTTGTCAGTTTCCGCGACGTAAAACGTGGTGTAAAAGGCTTTTTAGATGATTATGCAAGTTATATATTCGCTCAGCTGAGTTTATATAGAGCCACTTTAGATAGCAAATATTTAAACCGTGCAAAGCAGATGTGTGATAAGGTCGTAAATGATTTTTGCGATAACACAGGCGGGTTTTATTTATACGGCAATCAAAGCGAAGAACTGATACTGCGACCGAAAGAAACCTATGACGGCGCTGTGCCTAGCGGAAATTCCCTGATGGCTTATAACTTTGTAAAGCTATACAATTTGACAACAGATGGTAAATATAAAGACTTAGCAGAAAAGCAGTTAGATTTTATTTCTGCCACAGCTAATTCTTACCCAACCAATCACGCAATGTTTTTAGTGGCACTTTTGGAATATTACGAGCCTACAATGAAGATTACTGTTGTTGTGAATGATAAAACAGATATAAAAAGTTTGCCTTTGGATTTACCTGCAAATGCAATCATTAATCTCCTAACAAAACCCACAGGTGAATATACTTTAAAAAATGGCAAGACCACCTATTATGTATGTAAAGGAAATGCCTGTATGCCGCCTACTAATAATTTGAATGAAATTAAAGCTTAAAACTAATACTAACAGTAGAAAGGAGTTTTCACTATGGATGAAAATAAGAAAATTGAGCAAAAACCAGAACCTGAAATAAAAGTAGACAAGAAGCCAATAAAACCGGGCGATATAATCGGTAAAATTGATGTTCACGATACCCGTGAACGTAGGGACGGCCCCGGCGGTAATTAGATAGAAAATCACCCTTGCAACCTAAATTAGATTGCAAGGGTGATTAACTTTTTATTGATGTTTCACGGCAGGTTTGGACCTAATTTATAGTATTAGTTAACCCGCCGTGGCCGGCGTCGACTATTACGGTCGGTTTGTAGTCGGTCGATAGGGCGGTCTGAAGAGCGGTTTCTTCTTCTATGAAAAAACTGCTGCATATAAGAAAGCCAAAGCATAAAATGCAGAGGGCTGTTTTTTTGAGGGCTGTCACTAAACAATCTCCTTTAATATATTACCAAAATCATTCTCGATTTGCAATTGCCTATTTATATAATCTTTTTCTCTCCCCAATTTACACCCCATATTCCTCCGATAAACGCCGCAAGAAGAACTATGGCCAATCTTAAAAGGGTAGCAAGTGTCAAACCGCCATTATTCATTATGAGGGCTATCGCTGAAATTATCAAAAACATAGAAAGACCGCAGACAAGCCCGTTCAGAATTCCGCCTGAGCCTATTTTTCTGGAAGCAAGAAAGGCTGACGACAGTCCCCCTGCCGCCAGACTGATACTGGCTAAAGGCGCAGCAAAGCTTTCGCTTATATCAACGGCTACTCCTACCGCTGCCAGAGCAAACATAAAAATAAAGAGCACGGCAAAGCCCATTATAACCGAAATGAGATAAACTATTGTCTTCTCTTTTGCAGATGAAGGCGCTTGATTTTTCATACATATCACTCCCCTTAATCATATGTCAGGTGTGTTTGATATATGAAAATAAAAGGCGCCAGAGTAGCATCGTCTTTTTAGGTAATAAAGTAATAGCTAACAGTGAATAAGTGCAGTATGCCTGCAACACAGAAAAATAGATAAGAAAATCTCGCCTGTCTTACACTTTACTTAAGCCCTGTGAAGTATTGATAAAGTTATCGCTATATGCTATAATAGCCCCGTTAGTAAACAACAAGGGGGCGAGTGCTTAATGCGCTTTAATCTCAAAAAAATCACAACAATATTTTTATTATTTATAATGTTGCTTTTACTGATTGCTTGTAACGATAAACCACAAACAGAATCAAAAACAGAAAGCAGTGATCCAGTTAATATCGACTATAATGTCACTGATGAAGATGATACAAAAGATCCAGAGAATATTGAAAACGCTCAAATTGATGATGGTGCAAAGGTTGATTTTACTGAAATACAAGATAAAAAAGGCTTGCAACATGGCATCGACGTTTCTAAATGGCAGGGCAAAATAGATTGGCAAAAGGTTAAAGAGGCAGGAATAGATTTTGCAATAATCCGTATCGGCTACCGTGCCGAAAATGGTCAGCTTTACCGAGACAGTAATGCCGACTATAATATACAGCAGGCTCAAAAGGCCGGTGTTCTTGTAGGCGTTTATTTTTTCTCTACTGCGGTAAATCAAGATGAAGCTACGTGGGAAGCACAATGGACTGTTTCACAGATAAAAGGTTATCAAATATCTTACCCTGTAGTCTACGACTGTGAGGGCTTTAAGAATAGTGATAGCCGCATGTATAGCCTAACCGCAGAGCAACGAACACAAAATGCTATTAGCTTTTTAGACGCTATAGAAAAATCCGGTTACGAAGCTATGTTTTACGCCTCAAAATCCGACCTGACAGACAACACCGCCTTTAACATAGTGGAAATTGAAAAGAAGTATAAAATATGGATAGCACAATACAAAAATCCACCATACCCACAGAGCCAAAAACCCGACTATAACGGTAGATACGATATGTGGCAATATACCAACAAAGGCATTGTTTCGGGTGTCGAGGGCAACTGTGATATGGTTGTGTCATATTTTGAAAATGAGTTACAAGCACCTATAGACGAGAACGCAGAAATTATAACCGCAAAACCGCCAAAAACTCAAAACGAGCTTTTATATACCGATGTCAATGAGAATGTAACGGCAAAAAATGAGGTCAACCTCCGTTCAGGTGCAGGCACTAATTTTGATGTTGTTGCGGTCTTGAAAAATGGAACTGTTGCCAAGAGAACAGGTGTTGGTGAAAATGGTTGGTCTCGTCTTGTTTACGATGGTAAGACAGTTTACGCAATAACAAGTTATCTCACAACAGATTTGAATATAAAACCAGAGCCAAAGCCTGATATCGTTGACGGAAATACATTTACCGCACAAAACGATAGTGTAACTGCAAAACAGGAAGTGAATTTAAGGCTCTCGCCTACAACTTCGGGACAAATTGCAGGTCTGCTTAAAAATGGAACAGTTTTACAACGCACCGCAGTAAGCAATAAGGGTTGGTCACGTCTTGTTTACGAGGGACAGACAGTTTATGCTATAACGAGCTATCTTACCGCCGACCTTTCCTATAAACCGCCGGTTGATGATGGCATAAAGACCGAGTTTCAAGCAGTCAATGAACAAGTGACAGCCAAAAGCGAAACAAATTTAAGAACTTTGCCGTCTGTAACCGACTCTCAATTAGTTTATACTCTTAAAAACGGCGAATATTTAACTCGCACAGGAATTAGCACAAACGGTTGGTCAAGACTTGAATATAACGGTCAAACGGTTTACGCCGTATCAAGCTATCTTACAGAATAAATAAAAGAGCGACAGAGTAAACTCTGTCGCCTTTCAGAACGTACTCTTAAGGATAACTTGGTTTTGGAACAAAACTGCAAAGCACCTAAAAAAGATAAGTTTTTAGTGGGATAAAAGGCGAAAAGACACGGTAATGCTAACGCATACCGTGTCTTTTTAACACAATAGACCGCAAAAATTTACTTTTTAGGCATTTTATCCTTAAAAGTACGTTCCTATATATCGTTTTTCACTATGTCCTCAAAGGTTTCCCTTTTTATTACAAGCCGAGATTGTCCTTTGCTCAGCATAACTGCTGCAGGACGGGGAATTCGGTTATAATTACTTGCCATTGAATAGTTATAAGCTCCTGTTGCCAGAACCGCCAGAGTGTCCCCTGCCGATGTTTGCTGTATCATTGTGTTTTCCTGAATGATATCTCCCGATTCGCAGCATTTTCCCGCAACGGTAGCCTTAAGGCTCCTCGGTTTATCTGCTCGGTTTGCTATAACGATTTCATAATCGGCATTATAAAGGGCATACCTTGGATTATCGGACATTCCTCCGTCAACCGAAACATAGGTTCGGACATTTTTTATTTCCTTAACCGAGCCGACCTTATACAAGGTCATGGTTGAGGAACCGACTATCGACCTACCCGGCTCGATAAGTATTTTAGGGAGAGCCAAGGAATACCTTTTGCAGTTTTCTACGACCGCCTCACACAGAAGCCTTATACTCTCCTCTGCAGATACCGTTCGGTCGGTTGTAAGATATTTTATTCCGTATCCGCCGCCGAAGTTTATCTCGCTTATCTCTGTGCCGATTGTGTCCTTAATTTCTTTAGCAAAAGCCACCATAACCTCTGCCGCAAGAACAAAGGGCTCGGTTTCAAAAATCTGTGAGCCGATGTGGCAATGTATTCCTACCAGTCTTACATTCTTAAGCTCTGAAGCCCTTTTTACAGCACAAAGCGCCTCTCCGTTTTCCAGAGCGAAGCCAAATTTTGAATCTATCTGTCCAGTTTTTATATAGTTATGGGTATGAGCATCTATTCCGGGTTTTATTCTGAAAAGGATATCTGCCGTTTTGCCTTTTTGACCTGCAATGTCATTTAACAACTCAAGCTCGGTAATATTATCCACAACAATTCTGCCTATACCGCAGTCGAGTGCATAGGAAAGCTCATCAGCCGTCTTATTGTTGCCGTGAAAATAAATTTTCGAGGTATCAAAACCTGCCGATACGGCGGTATAAAGCTCCCCTGCCGAAACGACATCGGTACCAAGTCCTTCGGCCGATACTATTCTGTACATCTCCTTACAGGAAAAAGCCTTACTCGCATAAAGAACCAGAGCATTACCGCTGTAATACTTTTTGAAAGCATCTGCATATTCTCTGCAGTTTTTCCTTATATCGTCTTCATCAAAAACATATAGCGGGGTTCCCCACTGCTCTGCAAGTTCGACTGCGTCAATTCCTCCGAGGGTCAGATGCCCCTTGGAATTAACTGAATATTTTTCGGTAAGCATTACGATATTTCTCCTTCGATAATTTGCTTTATCCTCTCGGTTCCCTCGCCCGTCTGGGCAGAAAACGGAATTATTTCAACACCGTCGGCATATTCTCCAAGCTCTTCTTTTATCAGAGAAAGTCTTTGAGCATACTCGGTCTTATTAAGCTTGTCGCTTTTGGTCAGAACTACGGTATACGGCATTCCCATTTGTGAAAGAAATTCAAGCATAGAGATATCAAAATCACTGGGCGGATGGCGCATATCTATGAGTGAAAAGACCATTCTTATATCCCTGTCCGACTTAAAATATCCTTCCATAAGGTCGGACCATCTGGTTCTCTCCGCAAAGGGTACCTTTGCATATCCGTATCCGGGAAGGTCTACTATTCGTATGTTGTCGGCTCTATAAAAGTTTACGGTTACGGTCTTACCCGGTTTTCCGCTGACACGGGCAAGTGACTTTCGGTTTGTTAGCTTATTTATTAGTGAGGATTTTCCGACATTTGATCTGCCCGAAAAGCAAAACTCAGGAAGGTCTGATACGCTAAGCTGCGCCGCCGTTCCGAAGGCCTTTTCAAAATAAGCATTGTTATAATTCATAAAACACCTACTGACTTATTGTTTGTACAGGCTTATAACTTCCTGTTTCGGTCGGTATTATTTCAGGCAGTTTTTCCTCCTGTGATATCCCGTTCAGCGCCGCATCTATAATATCGGCTACATCGCTGACCGCAACAAAGGTTATGTTTTCAATAACGCTTTTATCAAGCTCATCCAAATCCGCCTCGTTGGCTTTAGGGATAAATACGGTTTTGACTCCCGCACGGTAGGCCGCCATTGATTTCTCCTTGAGTCCGCCGATTGCAAGAACCCTACCCTTAACGGTAATTTCTCCGGTCATCGCAACATCCTTTTTAACCGCTCTGCCTGTCAAGGCAGAAACCAGGGCTGTTGTAATAGTCACTCCCGCCGATGGGCCATCCTTTGGAACGGCGCCCTCGGTAGCGTGGATATGAATATCCTTTTTTGCATAAAAATCTGGTGCAACCTCATACCTTTGCGCATTTGCTCTGACATATGAAACTGCCGCCTTGGCCGACTCCTGCATAACATCTCCGAGACTTCCTGTTAGCTCAAGCTTTCCTGTTCCGTCAAGAACTGCGACCTCAAGCTGCATAAGCTCTCCGCCGACACTGGTCCAGGCAAGTCCGTTTATAACCCCTATCTCATCCTTTTCGAGAATTTCAGAGGCGATATAACGCTTTTTGCCCAGCATTGAGATAACCGTCTGCTCATCGACCTTGACCGATTTTTTATCTGCCGAGGCTATTAACTTTGCCGATTTTCTGCAAAGTGCGGCAATATTTCTCTCAAGCTTTCTTACACCCGCTTCTCTGGTATAAGAATCAATAAGGGCGTATATAGCATCATCTGTTATTTTTATCTGTTTGCCACTCAGCCCGTGGTTTTTTATCTGACGCTTTACAAGGTGGTTTCTTGCTATGTGGAACTTTTCTTCCCTTGTATAGCTTGTCAGCTCTATTATCTCCATTCGGTCAAGCAGAGGCTCTGGAATTGTTGCCTTAGTGTTTGCGGTTGTTATAAAGACCGCTCTGCTCAAATCATAGGGCATATCGAGGAAATGATCATAAAATTTGCCGTTCTGCTCGGCATCAAGAACCTCGAGCAGAGCCGCCGAGGGATCTCCCTTATAATCGTGTCCGAGCTTGTCGATTTCATCAAGCAAAATAAGGGGATTTGAACTGGCAGCATCCTTTATTGCCGAAATTATCTTTCCGGGCATTGCGCCTATGTAGGTGCGGCGGTGTCCTCTAATCTCGGCTTCATCGCTGATTCCGCCGAGGGATATTCTCGCAAAGTTTCTTCCCATACACTCGGCAATGCATCTGCCTATTGAGGTCTTACCAACACCGGGAGGGCCTACAAGACAGATAATCTGTCCCTTTATATCGGGATTGAGAGCATATACCGAAAGCATTTCAAGTATGCGCTCCTTAACCTTGTCCATCGCATAAAAATCACGGTCGAGTATTCTTTGTGCCTTTTTTATATCAACCGTAGCTAAGGTGTATTTCTCCCACGGCATCTCAAGACACATATCAAGGTAATTTCTTACAACCGTTGCCTCGTGTGAGCCTTGGGGCATTTTATGCAGCTTTGAAACCTCTTTTGTGAGCTTATCCTTTACTGTGGCATCGGCCGAGAGTGCCTCTATTTTTGAGTAATACTCCTCTATCTCGTCCTCTTCGGCATCTCCGTAAAGTTCAAAATTTATAGCCTTGATCTGTTCACGGAGATAGTACTCACGCTGATTATCGTCTATCTGCACCTTGACCTGTTGGCCGATCTTTCGGTCGATGTCAACTATCTGGGATTCCTTGCGCAGCATTTCTGCAACAGCCTTCGCTCTCTTTATGGTAGAAGAAATGTTGAGAATATGCTGTTTTTCTGCTACAGGCGCAGGTATGTTGAAGGCTATAAAATCCGAAAGAAAGCCAATATCCGAGCCCTCGGATACCGTTTTTATTATATCGGGCGCCATTTTTATTCCCTTTAGCGCATATGCCTCAAATTCCCTTCTTATGCGCCTTAAAAGTGATTCCAGATAAACGGGGCGATGGCTTTCCTCTGCACCTTCCAGTCTCTCAACAGCCGCTACCATATAGCCGTCCCTTTCGGTTACGATGTTGCGGGTTGCTCGGTAAAGTCCTTCTACCAGCACCTTAACGCTGTCATCTGGCATGCGGAGCACCTGACAAACCTTTGCAACGCAGCCAACCTCGTAAAGACGGTCGGCGTCGGGCTCCTCGTCAAGAATGTTCTTCTGGGTAACAAGGAATATTTTTCTACCCCTTTCCATTGCCGCATTAAGCGCATTTACCGATCTTTTTCTTCCAACCTCAAAATGAAGGGTGACCGACGGGAAGCAGACAAGGCCTCTGAGAGCCAAAAGGGGCATATATGTTAAAGTTTTTTCGTTTTCTGTCATTTTTTACTCCAAACATGTATACTTTATCATTTTAAGTACAATGATAAAACATTGTAACACAAATTCTCAAACTATTCAATAAAAATAGATTAAAAAGATTGTTGTAAAAATAAGTTAAAGTTGTTATAATAATTATATAATTATACATGAGGTGATCAGATGCTCAAAAAATACGGTCTGCCCGCAATCATTACTCTGCCGATTGCCGCTCTTTATTACTATATTGCAATTCCCGCAATGAATATTAAGTCTGCTTCTTTCTGGGGCTTTCTTTTCTTTATAGCAGTTATTTATCTGCTGCTTGTCGCTATCGTTTCGGGAACCATTCTTATTTCCGATCTTATAAAGGGACGCAGATCGCACCATGAAAGGTTGCCTTTAAACCTTTCCTTTATCCATACCAGACTCTTTAAGCGAATTTTTGCCGCAGTTATTCTTGTGCTTCTGCTGGTTGGAGGAATAATTTTTGCAAATTCTTCAAAGGTGTTTAACGCTGATAAATACCAGCAGATGCTAACGGTAAATGAATCTAACTTCAATGAGGATATTGCAGAGCTTCCCCTTTCCCAGATACCCGTTGTCGACCGTGACACAGCCGAAAGACTTGGAAGCAGAAAAATAGGCGAGGTTGTTGAGCTTGTTTCCCAGTTTAATGTTTCCTCATACTACACACAGATAAACTACAAAAACACTCCCGTAAGGGTTTCTCCCCTTGAATATGCAGACATAATAAAGTGGTTTACGAATAAGGACGAGGGTATTCCCTATTATGTGAAAATTGATATGGCAACTCAGGACACCGAGCTTGTCAAGCTCGATGAGGGTATGAAATATGCTCCCTGTGAATATTTTTCACGTGACCTTATGCGAAAGGTAAGATTCGCTTACCCGACCAAGATGTTTGATTCGGTTTCCTTTGAGATAGACGAAAGCGGAGCTCCCTACTGGATTGTTTCCTGCTACGATTACACCATTGGCTTCCTCGGCGGTTACGATATTACCAGCATCATTACCGTAAATGCCGTTGACGGCACAATGACCTATTACGACTCCTCCGATGTTCCGCAGTGGATAGACTGTGTGTACAAGGCTGATGTAGTATTGGCTCAGGCTAACTACTGGGGAGCCTATAAAAACGGTTATATCAACTCCCTTGTATCCCAGAAGAATGTGGTTAAGACCACCGAGGGTTATAACTATCTCGCAATAAATGATGACATCTGGGTATACACAGGTATTACCTCGGTTGTGACCGACGAGTCCAATATCGGCTTCCTGCTTGTAAATCTTCGCACCAAAGAGGCAAAAACCTATTCTATAAACGGCGCTGAAGAATATTCGGCAATGGAATCTGCCGAGGGTAAAATTCAGGAGAAGGGGTATAACGCCACCTTCCCGATACTTGTAAACATTGCCGACACCCCCTCCTACTTTATCAGTCTTAAGGACGATGCAGGGCTTGTAAAGGCATACTCCTTCGTTTCGGTTTCAAACTACCAGATAGTCGGCGTGGCAGACACTCTGGCTGATGCCGAGGCTGAATACCGCAGACTGCTTAAGGAGGCGGGAAAGCTTACAGGTAACACAAATATTCCTTTAGGCTCACAGATGTCGTCCGGTAAGGTTTCTGCAATTTCTTCGGCGGTTGTAAACTCAAACACCTGCTACTATATAAAGCTTGAAAATGATAATAAAATTTATATCGTTGATATTTCGCTGAACGACGAGCTGCCTTTTGTATCGGTCGGCACCGAACTGTCAATTATCTTCTCACAGGATAAGGACGAGATAACGGTTACAGAAATCGAGCTTATCGGGCAGACCGAGTCAGAGCAATAAAATATATCAGCACTCAATTTCGGTTGAGTGCTGTTTGCTTAAGGAGAAAAAATGAAAACTAAACTATCATCAAGATTCTGGACAGCCCTTACCCTTTTCAGCCTTATCGGTCAGGTGGCTTGGGTGGTTGAAAATATGTATTTCAATGTTTTCATCTACAAAATGTTTAACGCCTCTGCCGCAAATATTTCTACAATGGTTGCCGCTTCGGCAGTTTCGGCAACCCTTACAACTATATTCCTTGGCGCTCTTTCCGACCGTATCGGTAAAAGAAAACTCTTTATGTGCGCAGGCTACATACTTTGGGGCATCTCGATACTTTCCTTTGCCTTTATCCGTATTGATACCATTAACGCCCTCTTTCCGTCGGTAGCATCTGCCGCCGCTCTCGGCATTAATCTGGTCATTATCCTTGACTGCGTTATGACCTTTTTCGGCTCAACAGCAAACGATGCAGCCTTTAATGCTTGGGTTACCGATTCGACCGACTGCACAAACAGGGGCTCTGTAGAGGGTATCAACTCGATGATGCCGCTACTTGCTATCCTTGTGGTCTTTGGCGGTTTTATGTTTTTCGACCTTGAGCAAAGCAGTAGCTGGACGGCTATCTTTATTATAATCGGCTCGATCGTTTTTGCGATTGGTATGCTTGGCATCTTTTTAATAAAAGACCCCGAAATCAAGCCCTCTAGTACAGGCTATTTCAGTAATATTTTCTACGGCTTCAAGCCTTCTACCGTAAGGGAAAATAAAACGCTTTACCTCTCCTTTACCGCCTTTGTAATATTCAATATCTCAATACAAATTTTTATGCCCTATCTGATTATTTACTATGAAAAATCTCTGGGAATGTCCGACTATGTTCTTATAATGGCACCCGCAATTATAATAGCCTCGGTCGTTACAGCGCTTTGGGGCAAGGTTTACGACAAAAGGGGCTTTGGTTTTTCTATAGTCTGTGCGATTTCCGCCCTTTGTTTTGGATATATACTTCTTTATTTTACACGCTCAACCCTCCCCGTATTTATAGGCTCCCTCTTTATGATGTGCGGCTATCTGGCGGGTATGGCGGTATTCGGCGCAGTCATACGGGATAATACTCCCGAAGGTAAAGCCGGAAGGCTTCAGGGCATACGTATTTTCTCGCAGGTGCTCATTCCCGGTATAGTCGGACCGTCGATTGGAGCCTTCATTTTACGTGATGCAGAAAAAATCGCAAACAACGACGGTACTACCTCCTTTTTACCGAGCGCAAATATTTTTCTAGCCGCACTCATAGCTGTTCTTTGCGTTATACCCTTACTGTTACTGATTGTTAAGGTGATTAAGAAAAATGAAAAAAACTGATTTTGAAAAACTGATAACTCCTTTTGAAAAAGATCTTACCGACACTCCCTGGCAGGAATATCCGAGGCCGCAGATGAAAAGGGATTCCTATTTAAATCTGAACGGCAGATGGGATTTTTCGGTTAAAAATAGAAAAGGCTGCGAGAGAATCGGACAGATTCTTGTTCCCTTTCCTCCCGAATCAAGAATATCGGGAATCGAGAGGCAGTTTAAGAAAAATGATACGCTTGTTTACAGCCGCAAATTTACCCTTGGAAAAGATTTTGTAAAGGACCGCATACTTATTCATTTCGGAGCGGTCGACCAGTTCTGCAAGGTTTTCATTAACGATAATCTTGTTGGAGAACACGAAGGCGGATATATCCCTTTTTGTTTTGATATTACAAGCCAAGCGCACCTCGGCGAAAACAGTATTACTGTAGAGGTTCAAGACCCTCTTGACCTTGAGCTCCCTTACGGAAAACAGACTAAAAAAAGAGGCGGTATGTGGTACACGGCAGTCAGCGGAATATGGCAGACTGTCTGGCTTGAATCGGTCTGCGAGGATTTTATAGAGTCCTTAAGAATAACTCCCGACACAGAGAATGTAAAAATTGAGGTTTTAGGCGGCAAAAAAGAGAAAAAGCTTTTGTTCGAGGGCAAGGAATATGCCTTTGAAAAGGATATCGAAATTACTCCGAGCAATCCTGTCTGCTGGACTCCTGATAACCCAATGCTTTATGATTTTACGGTTGTTTCGGGCAACGACAGGGTTGACAGTTATTTTGCTCTTCGAAAGATTAGCATAGAGGGCAACAAGATACTTATAAACGGGAAACCTGAATTCTTCCACGGACTTTTAGACCAAGGCTATTTCCCCGACGGTATATTTCTCCCTGCTACCGAAGAGGGCTTTAAAAATGACATTCTGACAATGAAAAAACTCGGTTTTAATATGCTCAGAAAACATATTAAAATCGAGCCCGAACTCTTCTATTACTACTGCGACAAATACGGAATATTTGTTTTTCAGGACCTTGTAAACAGCGGAAAATACAGCTTCCTAATTGATACCGCTTTGCCTACCGTTGCCCTTAAAAGAGGAATTTCACACAGGGCTACCAAAAGACGAAATTCGGTATTCGAAAAAACCGCAGAAGAAACCCTTTCTCTGCTCTACAATCATCCCTCGGTAGTTTATTACACCCTCTTTAATGAGGGCTGGGGACAATATGATGCCGTAAGGCTTTACCGTAAAATGAAGTTGCTTGACCCAACACGTGTCTGGGACGCTACTTCGGGCTGGTTTTGGACAGATGAAAGTGATGTGCTGAGCGAACACATTTATTTTAAACCTCTGAAGCTTAAAAATGACGGCAGACCGCTTGTGCTCTCTGAATTCGGCGGTTATTCCTACAAGGTAAACGGTCATGTTTTCAACACAAAAAACACCTATGGATATAAATTCTACAAGGATATTTATAACTTCAGGCAAGGCCTTTTGAACCTTTATGCCGAGCAAGTGCTCCCCGCAATAAAAGAAGAGGGGCTTTGCGCTACCGTGCTGACGCAGGTCAGTGACGTTGAGGATGAAACAAACGGACTGTTCAGCTATGACAGACAGGTCTTGAAGGTTGACGAAGAAGAAATGAGAGGGATTTCAGAAAAACTGTATAAGGCATATAAATAGAAAAAAGGCTATCGGTTTTCCGATAGCCTTTCCAATTTAAATAATTTATGCAACAGACTTTTCTTTGGTCATCATCTTGATAACAAAGAGGGTTGCTATAGTAAGAACGATTGCAATTGCCAGAGAAATATAAACATTCATTACGAATGCCGCTATTATGTAGCAAACAAAGGAAATTGCGGCAACGGTTATAGCGTAGGGCAACTGTGTTGATACGTGGTTAATGTGATTGCACTGTGCACCCGCAGATGACATAATTGTGGTATCCGAAATGGGAGAGCAGTGGTCTCCACAAACCGCACCTGCAAGACATGCAGACATGCTCATTACGCCAAGTTCACTTCCAACGGGGAAGATCGCAAGAACGATAGGAATAAGTATACCAAATGTGCCCCAAGAGGTTCCTGTTGCAAACGCAATAAAGCAAGCAACGAGGAAGATTATTGCGGGTAAGAAGACATTAAGTCCCTGTGCGTTTGCAAGGGTTGCTTCAACAAAAGCTGAAGAATCGAGCAGACCGGTCATATTCTTAAGCGAGGTTGCCATTGTAAGAATGAGAATAGCGGGAACCATTGCAATAAAGCCCTTGGGAATGCAGGCCATAGCTTCCTTGAAGGTAACGAGTCTTCTTGCGATGAAATAAATCACAACGAAAACAAGTGCAATCAAACCGCCCCAAGGAAGTCCTACGGTAGCATCAGTGTTAGAGAAAGCATCTACAAACCCGAGGGAAGAATCATAGTTTGCAGAAGCAAACACCCATTCTTCGCCCATACAACGACCAACATAAAAGAGAGAATAAACGCAAACTGCAATAAGAACGAGTATGGGTAGAACAAGGTCGATAACCTTGGCCTTATTAGTTGCAGGAGCCTCTTCTTCATTTCCGCCCTCGCTTCCTCCAAATGTAAAGAGGTCGCCGTTTGATGCATTCATCTCGTGGAGCTTCATCGGACCGTAATCAAACTTCATAAGAGTGATGGCAATAATGAAAACAAATGTCATAAGAGAATAGAAGTTGTAGGGAATCGCCTGAATGAAAAGGGTAAGACCCTGTCCGTCGGGAGCATATCCCGAAACAGCGGCAGCCCAGGAAGAAATAGGAGCTATCATACAAATAGGAGCAGCTGTAGCATCGATAAGATAAGATAACTTTGCTCTGGACATTTTAGCCTTATCGGTAACTGGACGCATAACTGCGCCTACGGTCAGACAGTTGAAATAATCGTCGATAAAGATAAGTACGCCAAAGCAGAATGTTGCAAGAGCAGCACCAACCTTGGTCTTAACATGCTTTGCTGCCCAGTTTCCGAAGGCTCTTGAGCCGCCCGCCTTATTAAGCAGAGCAACAATTATTCCAAGAAGAACGAGGAATATAAATATTCCTGCGCTGCCCGAAACGGCAGAGGTTAAGCCATCGGTTACGATAGAATCAACAGTATGTATGATGTTAAAGTTTGTGGCAAGTAAGCCACCTGCGAGAACACCTACAAAAAGGGATGAATAAACTTCTTTTGTAAGAAGAGCAAGGCCGATAGCGATTACCGGCGGGAAGAGTGACCAAAGCGTTCCGACAGGGCTTGTGATGTCGCCCGTAAAGGCGCAGAGCACACCAAAACCAACAACTAAAGCAATGATCAAAAGCTTAGGGATTAATTTTTTTGCTGTCATTTTAATTTCCTCCGTAAAAAAATAATCACGATAACACGCAAAAGAGCTGTTATCGTGACAAAAAAATCATCATTAGATAGCGCTCCACTTTTGCGTGACAACAGTAGTCATATTCTGAATACTGCCAGCACAAAGGAATTTACGGTCTTATCCCCTGCACTTCGGCGATATTTCCTTTCACACTAAGACATTTCCGAAGTCTTAATGCTACTGATAAACACCGCACCTCTATCGTAAAAATATTAACACACTGTTAACGCTATGTCAAGAATAATGTCAAAAATCCCCGAACCAATAAAGGATTCGGGGGTAGCTTTTATGTTTTAAATTTCAAACTCATAAAGAATATTGTAGCCGTTTTCAAAGCCTTCGTCGTTGCTAAGACAAGCAAAATCGTCCATAGTATTCTTAAGATAGAAGCCTATGTAGTACTTTCCGCTCTCTTTGGGGAGAGTGAGATCTGCCTCAAGATTGTAGGATATAATGTCATTCTGAACGCTTGTGTTTCTCTCTGTGGTGTAATAATCCACAGGAAGACTAATCCAGCTATCAGGATCTCCTACATCAACATTAGATACAACCTCATAGTCATCATTTAGAATTGCAAAGCCAGAGGTCAGACAGAAGGGTGCAGCAAAGCCGTAGTTCTTGAAACTCATATTTACGTTAAGACTCTTACCCTTGCCCAAGGTTCCCTTAAAGGTTGCGCTCTGGGCTTCAATCTTGTATCCTAAATGGTCACGGAGGAACTCATAAGGATTGCGCTCCATTGGATCGCCGTTTTCGTCATAAAACCAAGAAGGATCATAAATAATTCCGTGTTCGTCAAGTATTTCTTCTGTTATCAGTTCATTATCTATCCAACTCTGCATAGTATGATAACGTCCAAAATTCTCATACATTGTATGCCAGTGGCTGAGGGTTGTGTATCTTTGATGGGCCATCTGGAGAATTACCGCTAATCCCGTAGGCCAACGGCCTTCAAGTCCGTCAATAGTGTACATTTCTCCTGATTGCGGTGTGTAGGCTGCCGTTTCACAAACATACTCATACCAAGTGTTATTCTCGTGAGTGCCGCCCAAGTCATACTCTTGACACTGACCCGGACCTGTAATATCAAAGTTATGGTTTATCTGATTACATCCACCGCCGTGTTCATATCTTTCAGATTCACCGAACACACCGTCATTGTTATGACCGATTAGATTCAGATACTGATAGTCAGGTTCTGCATTTACAAGGCCGAGCTTATATTTCGGTACGCGAACACTAAAATATAGGTCATTGGGTACGCAAATATTTTCTACTACAGCCTTTATTACATTGTTGTAATTAACCTCAGGCCACTGGAATTCATAAACCATTTCTCCATTGCCTATAAAGCCACTGGTAATCTTGTGAATAGCATCGCTGTTACCCTTCAAAAACTCACCCAATTGCTTTGTATGCATTATCATATGCTCTTCATCTGCACAGACACGCGCCAGATACTCTTTGCCTTCCTGTGTTGCATTTGTGGTATATACTCCTGCTCCATAAGAAAATCTTGCAAGAAGCTTTATCTTATCTCTTCTGCAAATATCAAACATATAATCA
The DNA here is from genome assembly GCA_045537915.1 of Acutalibacteraceae bacterium. GTDB lineage: Bacteria > Bacillota > Clostridia > Oscillospirales > Acutalibacteraceae > SFWF01. The sequence goes on along the minus strand of JAZSQK010000059.1, from coordinate 26,600 downwards.
TATAAGTCGAATAATTCTTTGGGAAGCTCGTCTAAATTATTCAACCCTATGGTCATATTAACCTGCCAAAGAAACAACTTTGTTGTATTAAGCAGACCGTCCTTGGTATAAAGATCATATATTTGATCAATTTTTTTTGTATTAGCCTCATACCCGTCATCAAGGTATATAGTTGACCATGTGTCTTTTTCTGAAGCGTTTTCTCTGCTTGCCTTGAATACTGTATACCACTCGCCTCTGTAGCCACGATCGGGGTTCTGTATAAGATATGTATTAAGATTTCCCGGAAGCGGCTTGTAGGTTACGGTTTCTTCAATACCTTTTCCGCCCGAGCAACCAACTGCGCCGAGAGTAAAAATTATTGCAACCGTAAGTACTAATGATATTAGTTTTAAGGTTCTCTTCATTTTCTCATCTCCGTTAATGTATTTCTAATGTTATTATAATTAATATGCACATTTAAGTAAAGACATTTTTTTATTTTCTTTTCGCACAATCTGCTCAAAATTAAATCAAAAAACCGACAACTCCGCCAAAATTGCGGAGTTGTCGGTTTTTGTTAGTGTCTAAATTTCAAATTCATAAAGAATATTGTATTTATCATTTATGTAAGACATATTGTTTGAAAGCTTCGCATAATCCTCCATAGTGTTTCTCATATAGAAGGCTATGTAATATTTTCCGCTCTTTGACGGAAGTGTTAGGTCGGCTTTGACATTATGTTCAAGAACCTCGGTAGACTTCCAGTCTTCAGGATCGTGGCTGTACCATTTTTCAGGCTCTCCTGCCTTTACCTCGGATACCACATTATAATTCTCATCTAAAATCATATATCCGCTTTCGATATTAAAGGCGGCGGCAAAGCCGTAGTTTTTCAGAGTAAGGTCAAATGTCATCAGGCTATCCTTCTTGAACTCACCTTTTACGATCATATTCTGAGCCTGTACCTTGTAGCCGAGATAGTCACGAATAAACTCATAGGGGTTTCTGTGAACTAATTTTCCGCTATCATCATAGAACCAGGCGGGATCGTAGATAATTCCCTCTGCATCAAGCATTTCGGGTGTAACTGTTTCGTTATCGATCCAGCGCTGCATTACCGAGTCTTTGCTGACCACCTTGCCGTCTACTTTCTCGTCCTCGAAGCCCGATTCTATATAACTGTTCCACTGGCTGAGAGTTGTATAGCGATGATGAGCAAGTTGCTTTATAGCCTCCATACCTGTAGGACATTTTTCAGGCCATCTTAAAGCAATGTTATGATACATTTCTCCTGACTGCGGGGTGTAGGCTGCTGTTTCGCAAACATATTCATACCAGTTGTTTGCTATGTGGTCGCCTCCAAGATCGTGTTCCTCACACTGCCCCTTCTCCGGTGTATTATAGTCGTGATTATATTGGAAACAGTCTGAGCACATTCCATAACGCTCCTGCTCTCCAAAGAAAGCATCATTGTTATTTCCGATATAACTTGCGTACTCATACTCAGGATCATTTTCAAGCAAATTTAGCTTATATGCAGGCAAACGGCAGGTATAATAAATGTTATTGGGAACACAAATCTTTTCTACTATTGCTTTTATAATCTTGTCATAATCAACAACAGGGTATTGGTAATCAAACGCCATCTCGCCACCCGATGCAATAACACCGCTTGACATTTTGTGAATAACATCGATGTTCTTTGCAAGAAACGGTGCAAACTGTTCAATATGCTTAAGCATTGTTTCCTCGTTTGCATTTACCTTCTCGTGCTTTTCTCGGTTTTCTTCACTCACCTGCCAGTTAAGCTGAAGTCCGTGGTAACAATAGCGGAACAGTACCTTGCACTCGCGTTCACGGCATTTATCAAAGAAAATATCTAAAACCTTAAAAACATCATCAGGCAATACATCGGTCTTGTTCCACGACGGAATGCTTGCTTGTACAAGAATAAGCTTGCTCTTATAATCTGTCTTTTCCTGTCGAAAATACACATTCTTCATTAAATAATCAAAGGATTTTTCCAAAGATTCTTTATCAAGATTAGCATAAAACTGCTCCACGCTGTGTTTTCCGCGGCACTTTCCGTTAGGGTTAATAGACACGCTTCCGTTTTGGTTTCTGATAAAAAGGTCACAGGTTGTGGTGGTTTTTGTGGAATCTTCAGGGTCCGGGTGCTTATCCTTAATGGGTAGCGGAAGGGTTGTTCTGTAACCCCTGTCCGGATTTCCAAAGAGAAGAATGTCGTTTGTTCTTCCTGCCGACGTGTTTTTTATATGCGTGTTATAGGTTCTCGCTTTTCCCGCACTAAGCGCCTTAAACTCAACCGTTTGAACAGGTCTTGTATCAATAGATTCTGTAGAAGAGACCATCTCCTGTGAAGATGACGGTGTCTCCTCGACAGGCTTTTTTTTACATCCTATTATGGTAACCGTTAAAACCAAACATATAAGAAATGCTAAACTTCGTTTTATCATAAATTTACCACCTAAATCTCAAACTCACAAAGAATATTGTATTTATCATTTATGTAAGACATATTGTTGGAGAGCCTTGCATAATCCTCCATAGTGTTTCTCATATAGAAGGCTATGTAATATTTGCCGTTCTCTTTGGGAAGGGTTATATCCGCAGTGACCGTGTGCTCAAGCACCTCTGTAGACTTCCAGTTTTCAGGATCGTGGCTGTACCACTTTTCAGGCTCTCCTGCCTTAACCTCGGATACCACATTATAATCCTTATCCAGAATCATATATCCGCTTTCGATATTAAAGGCGGCGGCAAAGCCAAAGTTTTTGAGAACTGTTACTGCCTTTATCTTTTCTCCTACCTTTATATCTCCCTCTAAGATCATATCCTGAGCCTGTACCTTATAACCTAAGTGGTCACGGATAAACTCATATGGGTTTCTGTGCACAAGCTTTCCTTCGTCATCATAGAACCAAGCAGGATCATAAATAATTCCATCTGCATCTAAAATTTCAGGTGTAACCGTTTCGTTATCTATCCAACGTTGCATTACGGAATCTCTGGGCTCTTCCTGCCCCTTTTCATTTTTTTCCGGCTCAAATGCTGTTTCAACATAGCTGTTCCAGTGGCTTATTGTTGTGTGTCTGTGGTGCGCCATCTGTTTTATCATTTCCATACCGGATGGAGATCTTCCACTGAGCGTAGTGCCTGTTTGGTGATACATTTCTCCGGATTGAGGGGTGTAGGCCGCATCCTCTGAGACCTGATTCCACCAGTCATTCTTTATATGCACACCTCCAAGGTCGTGCTCTCTGCACTGCCCTGGCCTTGTAACATCGAAATTATGGTTATATTGCCAACACTCAGAGTTCCATCCGCAATGCTCCTGCTCTCCGAAGATTGCATCATTATTGTAGCCAATATATTTCGCATACTTGTAATCAGGCTCGTTTTCCAAAAGCGCATATTTGAATTTAGGCATACGAACCGAGTAACTAATATTATTGGGAACACAAACCTTTTCGACAATCTCCTTTATGATTCTATCATAATTTACTGTTGGATACTGATAGTCATAACACATTTCTCCGCCCGAGCCGATAACACCGCTTGACCATTTATGTATAATGTCAATATTTTTTGTAATGAAGGGCGCAAACTGGTTAATATGTTTTATCATTGTTTCCTCATTTGCGTTGCGTTCCAGATGCTTCTGACGGTTTTCCTCGCTGGTACGCCAGTTGAGCTGAATTCCGTGGTATCCGTAACGGAAGAGCACCTTGCATTTTCGTTCACGGCACTTATCAAAAAACAAATCAAAGACCTCAAATACACGGTCAGGTAAAGTGTCGACCTTATTGTATGGTGCAAGACCTGCCTGTACCAGAATAAGCTTGTTTTCAAAGTCGGTCTTCTCGGTTCTGAAATAAACAAGAGTAAAGAGATAATCCATTACTTTTTCAGTGGTTTCAAAATCAAGATTTTCGTAAAACACATCTACCCTGTGTTTTCCCGCACATTTACCCTTTCTGTTATAACAAACGCTTCCATCCGGGTTTCGTGTAATAAGGTCACAGGTATCACTCGATTTTGTAGGATCCTCCGGATCGGGATGCTTTCCAAGCATAATAAGCGGCATTGTTGTTCTATAGCCTCTGTCGGGATTGCCGAAAAGGAGAATATCGTTTGTTCTTCCCGCTACCGTTCTGGCAAAAGCCTCGGCCCTGTGAGTTCTTGCCGTTCCTGCAGAAAGAGGCTTGAATTCAATTTTTTTGAAGTTTGTAGACATAATGTTCACCCTTTATATTGTATTTCAACATTATAATTCAATAAAGATATATCTATTTATTTTATTATAATTTATTGCACCTATTCAAGTAAATGCACTTTTGCATTTTCTTTTTGCACTATATGCTCAAAAAACTTAATTTATATCGTTATTTTTTAAACCCGCAAGTTTTGAATTTCCAAAGATACCGGAGAATATAAGCAAAAAAACCCGAGTCATTTGACTCGGGTTTTAAAAGCCTTTTTAATACATTCCGCCGCCGGCTGCAGCTGCTGCTTGGGCTGCCGCCTTTGCCTTTGCATCGTCCTTGTTTTCAGCAACAAGGGTTTCGGTTGTGAGAACCATAGATGCAACCGATGCTGCATTCTGAAGTGCAGAACGGGTAACCTTTGTAGGATCAACAATTCCTGCCTCGATCATGTCTACATATTCTTCGTTATATGCATCGAAGCCGTAGTTTGCCTTGCCCTCTGACAGAATCTTATCAATAATTACAGAGCCTTCAAGTCCTGCATTGTGTGCGATCTGACGGATAGGAGCCTCCAGTGCCTTAAGCACGATGTTAACGCCGGTCTTTTCGTCACCTTCGGTCTTATCAAGCAGAGCCTTTACAGAATCAATAGCATTGACAAGGGCTACGCCGCCGCCTGCAACAATTCCTTCTTCAACGGCAGCCTTGGTTGCCGAAAGAGCATCTTCTATTCTGAGCTTCTGCTCCTTCATTTCTACCTCGGTAGCAGCTCCTACCTTGATAACGGCTACGCCGCCCGAAAGCTTAGCAAGTCTTTCCTCGAGCTTTTCACGGTCGAAATCGCTTGTTGTAACTGCAATCTGGCTTCTAATCTGAGCAGTTCTGTTCTTAATTGCCTCGGGATTTCCTGCGCCGTCAACAATAATGGTGTTTTCCTTTCCAACCTTAACCTGACGGGCACGGCCGAGCTGATGAACTCCTGTTTCCTTAAGGTCAAGTCCGAGCTCCTCAGAAATAACCTCTCCGCCAGTAAGAATAGCGATATCCTGAAGCATTTCCTTTCTTCTGTCGCCAAAGCCGGGAGCCTTAACGCCTACGCACATAAAGGTTCCACGAAGCTTATTGACAATAAGGGTTGAAAGGGCCTCGCCCTCGATATCCTCTGCAATAATAACAAGCTTCTTGCCTGCCTGAACTATCTGCTCTAAGAGAGGAAGAACATCCTGAATTACAGAAATCTTCTTATCGGTTATGAGAATGTAGGCATCGTCTATAACCGCCTCCATCTTATCGGTGTCGGTAACCATATATGGAGTGATATAACCACGGTCAAACTGCATTCCCTCTACAACCTCGCTGTAGGTTTCAGCGGTTTTTGACTCTTCAACCGTAATAACTCCGTCAGCAGTAACCTTATCCATAGCCTCTGCAATAAGCTTTCCTATGAAATTATCTCCTGCAGAAACGGTAGCAACACGCTCGATATCCTCGCTGCCTGTTACCTTCTTTGAATTTGCAACAACAGTTTCAACTGCAGTATCTACAGCCTTTTTAATACCCTTTTTAACTACCATCGGGTTTGCTCCTGCTGCGACATTCTTCATACCCTCACAGATAAGAGCCTGTGCCAGAACGGTTGCGGTTGTTGTACCGTCACCTGCGCAATCATTAGTCTTTGTAGCAACCTCTTTTACAAGCTGAGCGCCTGTGTTTTCAAAAGGATTTGAAAGTTCAATTTCCTTTGCGATTGTTACACCGTCATTTGTGATGAGGGGTGCGCCAAAGCTACGCTCAAGTACTGCATTTCTGCCCTTGGGTCCAAGTGTTACCTTTACGGCATCTGCAATTTTATCAACGCCTGCCTGAAGGGCTTTTCTGGCGTCTTCTCCGAAAATAATATCCTTTGCCATAATAAAATACCTCCCAATTAGTCTACAATTGCAAGAATGTCAGCCTGACGGACGATAGAATATTCTTCCCCATCCACCTTAACCTCGGTACCTGCATATTTCGCAGTGATTACCTTGTCGCCAACCTTAACAATCATTTCAACCTGATTTCCGTCAACAACTCCGCCGGGACCTACAGCCACAACCTCGGCGATTTCCGGTTTTTCTTTTGCTGCCGCAGTAAGTATTATACCGCTCTTTGTGGTCTCCTCAGCCTCAACAGATTTAAGTACTACCCTGTCGAGTAAAGGTTTGATATTCATATATATGCCTCCAAATAGATTTATTCAAATTAGCACTCTATTGCCTTGAGTGCTAATTTATATTTTAGCCATTTTTTAGTAAAAATCAAGGGCTTTTAACAAAATTTAAAAATTCTTAATAAATTCCCTCGGGAACCACAAGCTTTATAGCTTTTTCGACTATTTCGCACTTGAGATGGTCGGAATGAATTATTTCACCGTCAAGGCTGATCGGAACACTTTTTTCAGCAAAGAATTCAAATTCCCTGCACCGTCCCATAGTACAGCAGTCAAGTCCTTCATGTCGACCGTTTTTATATATATTGACAAGCCTTAAAAATCTGAAAATTGAAATAGTTTTTATTGATACGCAGTCGAGCAGTCCGTCATCGGGCTTTGCGTTGGGAGCACTTATGTATCCTCCGCCGTAAACCGGCGCATTTGCGCAGATCGCAAAAAGGGCGCTGCCGCTTGTAAACTCTCTGCCATCGGTCACCACCCTGACATTAGTACCGAGTTTGCCAAGCATGTTCTTTACAAGGGACAAATTATAAGCCATTGCGCCGGACACGCCGGGAAGCCGCTTGAACTTAATCATTTCATCTGCAACCCTTGCATCAAAACCTGCGCAGCACTGGTTCATACAATACATATCCCCTGCTTTAATAAGGTCGATTTCTATTAGTCTGCCATTTTTCTGCTTTTCAATATCAAGAAACAAAGCCTTTGAATCAAAGCCGAAATACTTGATAAAATCATTAGCCGAGCCCACAGGGATAACTCCGATAGAGGCGTTTTCATATCCGACTATTCCGTTAAGAACCTCAAAAGAGGTTCCGTCTCCGCCGCAGGCAAATATCCTGACCTGGTCACCCGTTTCGGCTTCGGCACGAGCCTTTATAAGAGCGTCGCCGTGTCCCTCTGTAATAATTATCTTGGCCTCGTCGCCGTAATGCTTTCTTATCTCCTCGGTCAGAGTCTTTGTGCTGTCAAGCTTTCCCGCCGCAGGATTGATGATATATACATCTCTCATTTTAAGACTCCTCCTATTTAAAATACATATAAAGTTGGCATTTTATCATTCCGTTATATAGCTTTCTTCTTTTGTCTGCCGTTCTGCCGAAAATGCTTTCAAATTCATCGTGAGGGCTTATTACAAAATACTTTCTACCCTCGCCCGATATGAACCTATTGCCCATAATGGCATAAAGCTCTTCGGCTGCTTTTATATCTAAAAGTCTCTCGCCATAGGGCGGGTTTGTAATCACAAGACATCTCTCATCGGGGACCTTAAAATCTCTGACATCCGCCTTGCTTACCCTAATATATTTAGAGACCCCTGCCTTTGCGGCGTTCTCTTCGGTAAGCTTTATTGCCTCAGGGTCTATATCGTAGCCGACAGCCTCAAAATCAATGTTCTGCAGAATGTTGTCCTGCGCCCTTGACCTTTCCTCTTGCCAGACCTTTTCAGGAACAAAGCCGAACTTTTCTGCCGCAAAAAATCTTCTGAGACCGGGTGCCATCTTCTTTGCCATCATTGCCGCTTCGATAAGAATAGTTCCCGAGCCGCAAAAGGGGTCGAAAAGCTTTGTATCGGGATATATTCTTGCCGTATCGCAGATGGCAGCAGCCAAGGTCTCCTTAAGTGGCGCCGCATTGGAATTCCTTCTGTAGCCTCTTTTGTGAAGCCCCTCTCCCGAGGTGTCTATCATCATAGTAACCTGATTTTTCAGTATTGAAAAGCGTATCTTAAGCTCGGGACCGCTCTCCTCAAACCAGCTTATATTGTATTTTGATTTAAGCCTTTCGACGATAGCCTTTTTTATTATCGACTGACAGTCAGGTATGCTGAAAAGGGCCGAATTAAGACTGTATCCGTTTACGGGAAAGGCGTCGGTCTTTCCTATATATGCCTCCCATGGAAGCCTTTTTACCCCCTCAAAAAGTTCCTCAAAGGAGGCAGCTTCAAACTGTCCCACGTTTATACATATTCTCTCGCAGTATCTGGAATTGATATTTGCTCTGGCAAGGGTGTTTAAATCCCCCTCAAAACAGACTCTGCCGTTTTCTGCGGTTACATTTTGAGTTCCCATTCTGATAAGCTCTCCTGCCGCAATCGATTCAACACCAAACAGGCAGGGAGCCACAAACTTAATTTTTCCCATTATACTATCCAATCAATTATGTTATTATGTCCTATCAACATTAAAAAGGCGGACTTCAAGCCCGCCTGCTGTTTTATTTTACGCCTGCTCTGCGATTTCGCTTAGCATCAGGGTTTTTCCTTTTTAAATCAGAAAACTTTTCATCGCTTGTCTGCTTAAACTGACTCATCATCTCTTCGAAAGAGGAGGCTTCGCTCTTTTTAGCAGTCCAGACATAAGAACCGTCGGGCGCTGCCGGGGACGCCTTCGGCGTATACTGTCTGCGCTCTTTTCTTTCAGGCTTTGCTGCAGCCTGTGATGGTTCCTGAGCCTTTTTAATGCTGAGGTTTATCTTGCCGTCGTCGCCGATAGCAATTATCTTTACCTTTACCTCGTCATTTTCCTTTACAAATTCTCTGATTTCACTTACATAGGTCTGAGCGATTTCAGAGATATGTACCATTCCGGTCTTGCCCTCGCCGAGATCAACAAACACACCGTAATCCTTAACGGCGGTAATCTTTCCCTGAACGATTTCTCCAACGGTTAGTTGCATTAGGTTGCGCTTCCTCCTCAAAAATCAAGGTAAATGTTATCAGTTGCCCTTGGCGTCAACATAAACCTTTTCGTCCGCATAAACATACCCCAGACGGTCGCGCGCTGCTTTTTCGATAATTTCTTCCGGTGTGCCGTTTTCAAGCAAATCGTTCATTTCATCGATGTTAAGCTGTGTTTGCTGTGCCTGAGCCTCAAGTTTTTCAAGTTCCTCACGGCCCTCGGAATAATCCTTCCAAAGACCTACAAGAGAAAAAACAAGATACAGACAAAATGCCACTGCGAGCAAACGCAGGACAACGCTTTTATTTTGAGTATTTGCCTTGGCGCTCATCAGTGTCACTTCCTCTTATACCATTTTTTTCAGTATACACTATATCTTCTTTGATTTTCAACCTTTTTTTAAATAAATGTTTGACTTTTTCGGACAAATTTGCAAAAAATTTAAAGCTTCTTTCTATCATCTGCCTTATTTTTGCATTTATTTTTAAAAGAATCCCTTTTACAAGGCTGTAAACAAAGCCTATCGTTCTTATTAAAAATTTTGAAAAAGCCGTTTTGAAGCACCAGAAGCCTATACCTTCTCCAAGCAACACATACCCTCTTATCTCCCCGTTAACCCTTACAAACAAAAAGCAATAGGTAGTAAATCCCACAAAGAGAAAATATAGTATATCGTTTATCCAGAGCCTTAATCCTTTGATTTTGTCGGTACGCCTTATCGCCTCAAGGGTATAAAAAACAACACCAAAAAAGATGCCGAGCAAAATACTTGAAAGGAATGTTATTATTTGATTTGAAAGGTCTATCTCCCACATTGTACTATTTTAAAATCTTGCGCAGCAAGCCTCCCTTGGAGGATTCCTCGCCGGTGTAGACCAGCGCAGTAATAGTGCCGTCTATATTTATCTCTGTGCTCTGTGTGCTGAAGGAGCCTATATGAAGCCCCTGTCCTTTAATTGTCAGTCCTCCGAGAGAGGTCTTGAGTATGATGGTTTCATCCTCAAAGCCTACGACCTCTGTAACCCCTGACATATTCAGTTTTTTCCGTTGTTCTACTATGACGCTGTGAAGCCTATTTGAGTTTTGCTCCATAAAAAACACCACCTGTAAATTTATATTTACAGGCGGCTTATTTTATTCGTGTTTGCCTAAATCGGTTTGTTCTATTATGCGGTAAAGAAGGGCCGAATCGTCCTTACGGACTACCTCCTGTACCGCCGTAACTTCGGCCTTGACCCTTCTTGCGCCGAAGGTTATTTCAATAATATCTCCCACTTTAACATCGTAGGACGCCTTTACGGTTCTCCCGTTGACGCTTACTCTCCCTGCGTCACAGGCCTCATTTGCAACCGTACGGCGCTTAATTATTCTTGAAACCTTTAAAAATTTATCTAATCTCACTTTACTGCCTCCAAAAAGAACAAAGCCGCCTTAAAGGCGGCTTTATACCTTTGCGGTATTTGCTTATTTTGCAATAGCGTCCTTAAGAGCCTTTCCTGCCTTGAAAGCGGGAACCTTTGTAGCTGCGATCTTGATCTTTGCGCCTGTAGCGGGGTTTACGCCCTCTCTTGCTGCACGCTCACGAGCCTCGAAAGTACCGAAACCAACGAGAGCAACCTTGTCGCCTGCCTTCATAGCGTCAGTAACAGTAGCAACGAAAGCTGCAACTGCTGCATCAGCGTCCTTCTTAGAAATTCCTGCTTTTTCAGCAACGGCTGCTACGAGTTCAGTTTTGTTCATAATAATTTACCTCCAAATAATATTTTCAACGGCGCACCGCCGTATGAAGTACAAAATTTTAATTCTCTGTATATGCCTCGCAAATCGATATGCCCTTTTGCCCGGATAGCTTCTCTGCCTTTTCAAACCGTTCTATAAAGAGATTTGTCTGCGCATTGAGCGCCTCCTCAGCATCTAGCGACAGACCCCTTTGCATACCTGCCGCACAAAACAGAATCTTTGAGTAAAGCTCCTTTTGCAAGGGCTTGTCCCCCCTGCTCTGTGCCTCGCAAAGTTCGTGGGCTAACTGTCCTAGTTTTTCTGCGCTGCAATCGGTTTGGAGTCCTGCCTTGGCGGCTCTTTTCTGAACCTTTGCGCTTCGCATAAGGGCCGGAAATGCCTCGGGCACACTTCTTAAGGTCTGGGTAAAACTTTCCTGATGCTTTTCCTCCATTTTTACCTTATCCCAAAGGTCAAGCACCTCGGTCGAGTTTTCTGCCCTTTCCTTGCCGAAAACATGAGGATGGCGCAGAATAAGCTTTCTGCAGATGCCGTCAACCACATCGCTATAGGAAAATGCATTTTCCTCCTCGGCGATTGCCGAATGAAAAACCACCTGTAAAAGCAGATCTCCCAGTTCTTCACAGAGGGCTGTATCATCGCTTTTATCTATGGCGTCGGCAACCTCGTAGGCCTCTTCAAGAAGATCCTTTCTGATGCTTTTATGGGTCTGTTCTCTGTCCCAAGGACAACCGCCCGGCGCCCTCAAGGCTCTCATAATTTCAAGAAGCTGTTTTGTGGTAAACTTTTCTTCTTGCCCTACATTTATTTGTACCATATTTTACACCTGAAATCAACTATTTTTTTGTGAAAATGCCTTATTTTAATTGACTTTTTCTGAAATTTTTATTGTTTTTGCACTTTTCTACAATATTTTTACACTAAAGTTGAAACTTAAGCCCTCTTCATAAGGGTAAACAGAATCTCCAAAACCTCTTTGCCCTCGATATTCATTGCCTCTTTATAGCTCTCGTTAGCCTCATTTCCCGCATCATCGGATATCTTTCTGAGGGATAAAAAGGGTGTTTTTGCGATCGAACAGACATAGGCTATCGCTGCGGATTCCATATCACAGGACATAGCGTTAAAGCGGTCTTTAAAGAAATTTCTTTTGTTATCATCACAGATAAAGGAATCTCCGCTGACTGCAACTCCGCTTTTAAGGAAGGGGTAGAGCTCTGTTGCGAGGTTTATCATTTTTTCATCCGCATTATAGACATATTCCTGAAGCGGCTTCTGGCAAGGCTCGTAGCCGAGCGGAGTAAGGTCAAAATCGTGCTCTATAAAGCTTGTTGCGACCATAAACTCGCCTCTGGCTATGTTTGAAATCCCACCCGATAGTCCAAAATTGAATATCGCTTCACAGCCAAGACCCACAAGATATGTCGCTGCTGCCGCCGCATTGACCATTCCGACTCCGCAGAGGACAGAATGGACTTGTGTTTTGTCATCAAGCAAAAATCTGTGACCCTCTCTTGTGAAAAAATCTTGGCGTTCGGCAGAATTTGCCTTTGCCCAGTCTCTTATTGCGATATATTCGCTTTCATCGGCAATTATAAGTCCAATTTTCTTCATAAAGCTCACTCGCCTATCTTTGCGCCGCATTTGCTGCAGAATAGCGCCGTTTTATTCACTTCGGCTCCGCATTCAGTACAGACTTTCTTGTTTTTTGCCTTAAGAATCTCTTTTTTGAGCAGTTCTATCTGCTCTATTTTTTCGGTTATGTCGTCGGTAATAGGTTCTACCGCCTCTTTGTCGACCGTTGTTCCATGCATAAAGGCATCATAGCAGTATTTTCCGAGTATCTCATAGCTTTTTGAAAGCTTTGACTCTAGCGCCGCCTGGTCTAATCTTTGCTTTGAGGTATTTATTGCTGTTTCGGTTGCTTTACAGGCTGTATCAAAGCCCTTTTTAGCCTTGTCTACTACATCATAAAAATCCATACATAACACTCCGTTTCTAACATTTTTCAAAAGCTTTTATAAAATAGTTCGATACCCTTTTTCCTGGCAATCATCTCGTCAAATCTGTCTATATACTCATAAGGGTACTTATAATTATATATTCTTTCAATTCGGTTTGTATCCGGCTGACGCAGCTTTGTTACCCCCGAGGCTCCACAGGCAAGAATGGTATGGGTTTCATCCATAATATAGACATTGTAAAGCCCCTCAAAGCCTTTTTTCGCATATCCTACATTCTCAAGATTGCCCACCGTTTTGCTCTGTCGGTACAGATAATAAGGCAGTATTCCCGCCTCGCAAAGCTTTTCCTTTGCGTAGTTTACCATATCGGCGGCAATCTCTCCCGTCTTTGTGTCGGGCAGTCTTCGGTTTGCCGACAAATCCGAAGCCCTTTTTACCGAGAGAGAGTGAACCGTTACACTTTCGGGGTCCATTGAAATTATTTTATCTACCGTTTCCTTAAATCCCTCATATGTATCGGTAGGAAGCCCTGCGATAAGGTCGGTATTTATATTGTTAAATCCGAGTCGTCTTGCCAGAGCAAATGCCTCCTCTGTCTGTCTTGCGGTGTGGTTTCTTCCTATCTCACAAAGGACACTGTCCGACATTGTCTGGGGGTTTATGCTGATTCTTGTAGCTCCCCATTTCTTTATTTCCAGAAGCTTTTGCTCGGTTATAGCGTCAGGTCTGCCCGCCTCAACGGTAAACTCCAAAACCGAGCTGAAATCAAAGCTTTCTCGGACCGTTTTCATTATTTTGCCAAGCTGTTCTGCGCCCAGGGCAACGGGTGTGCCTCCGCCGATATAGACGGTCTGCAGAACGAGTCCGAGCTTGTTTGCAATTTTTGCCGTCTGCCTTATTTCCTCACACAAGAGCTCTGTATAACGGTCTATAAGACCTCCCGCCTTATCGACCGAATGGGAAACAAAGGAGCAGTATGCACATCTGGTAGGACAAAACGGAATAGAAATATAAAGACTAAAAGAATTATTCCGGCTTTTCTCTATAATTTCATACTCAGGCGCCATTGTCTCGGCACAAAGCTCTATCTTTCTGTCAGATACAAGCAGGGTGTTTTTGAAGTAGTCCTTTGCCCTTTCCTCGCCTATAGAATCGACCAGCTTGTGATAAAGCTTGACCGGACGGACACCTGTGAGGATCCCCCACTGAGACCTGTATCCCGTCAGCTCTGAAAAGCACTCATAAAGACAGGTTGCAAGGGCTAGTTCCTGTTCCTTTGGTTCACAGGCGCATAAAGCCTCTCTTTCTGTGCTGACATCTCCTGCCGAAAGACTGGCAAAGACCGTTTTTCCGTCCTCTGACAATCTGCACACAGCCCAGATATCGTCCGGCTTTATTTCATTTATTATATTTATTTTTTCGAAAGGAAGAAATATTCTGCACAGCTTTTCGAGTTCGTAATTGAAGCTGTGGTTGATGTTACATAAATTCATTTCTTACGGGTTTCCTTTGCTCCACAGTCGTGTATCGAGAGAAAATGTTACAGGCCCGTCGTTTATAATGGAAACCTCCATTTCAGCCCCGAAAACGCCCTTTTGGACATTTTTTATTCCCTCTTTTTCGAGCGCATTGCAAAAATATTCGTAATGCTCATTTGCCGAATCGGGTGACATTGCAGGGTCAAAGGACGGCCTTGTTCCCTTTCGCAGATCGGCACAGAGGGTAAAGTTTGATATCACGAGCGCTTCCCCCTCAACCGATAACAAGGACAGATTCATTTTATCTTCACTGTCGGTAAATATTCTCATATTCGCAATTTTTCTCGCCATAAGCTCAGCGTCATTTTTTGTATCTTCCTTAGTCACTCCGAGCAAAATAAGCAGTCCTTTTTCAATACTGCCGACAGTTTTTCCGTCCACTGCGACCGAGCTTGTCTTTACCCTTTGTATAACTGCTTTCATCGATTTGTTCTCTCCACACTGTATACTCCGCCAAGCTTTTTGAGCTTGGCAATAATGCTCTGCAAATGCTCAACACTTGCCGCCGAAACCGTAACCGTAATAATGCAATTTCCGCCCTTGACGGCTCTCGCATTAACCGCATGAAGTCCGACACGCATGTTAAAGAGAACATTTGTAATATCGGCAAGCAGTCCGTCACGGTCAAGACCTGTTATCTGAATGGTCGAGGTGAAGGAGGTTCTTCCGTCATCTGCCCAGTAGGCTCCTATCCAGCGGTCTTTCTCCTCAGCCTTTGAAATATCTTTCGGCACATTTACACAGTCCCTTTTGTGAATAGAAACGCCGTGTCCTCGGGTTATAAAGCCGATTATGCTATCTCCGGGAAGCGGGTCGCAACACTTTGAAAGCTTGATAAGACAATTGTCAATGCCCTCAACTACAACGCCCTCGTGGGAATGAGGGGTGTGCTTCTGGATATACTCCTCAAGTCTCGGCTCCTTTGAAGCCTTTACAAGCTTTACATAGTCCTCTTTTATGCGAGGCATTATTTTTTCTAAGGATATTCCGCCGTAGCCGATGGCTGCATAAAGCTCATCTGCGCCGCTGACACGCTGTCTTTTTGCAATATCCTCGATAAAGCTTATCATTTCATCTTCGGGAAGAACAATGGCGTTCTTCCTGAATTCAGATTCAAGCGCAGACCTTCCTGTCTGGATATTTTCCTCTCTCCGCTCCTTTTTAAACCAGGAACGGATTTTTGCCTTTGCAGAATTTGTTACTGCGATATTAAGCCAGTCACGAGAAGGTCCGTGACCTGCCTGATTTGTTGTGAGTATCTCAATAATTTCGCCCGTTTTTACCTCGTGGGTAATGGGGACTATTTTGCCGTCGACCTTTGCTCCGACCATTCTTACTCCGACCGCCGAATGTATCGCAAAGGCAAAATCGATAACCGTTGCTCCTGTAGGAAGATTTATAACATCTCCCTTGGGAGTTACCGCAAAGACATCCTCCTGGGAAAGATCTATCTTTATGGTTCTTACAAGGTCAGAAGCATCGTCCGCCCCGTTTTCAAGCACCTGTCTTATCCACTCAAAACGGTTCTCCATGTGTGAATCGTTTTCGGTAATACCCTCTTTATATTTCCAGTGAGCCGCAACACCGAACTCTGCTGTGTGGTGCATTTCAAAGGTTCTTATCTGAATTTCGAAGGGTATCGCATCTCTGCCGATAACGGTAGTGTGAAGCGACTGGTACATATTGGGCTTTGGAGTTGAGATGTAATCCTTAAAGCGTCCGGGAATCGGTCTGAACATATCGTGCATTATACCGAGCACATTGTAGCAATCGGTAACCGTAGTGGTAATAACTCTGACTGCATATACGTCGTATATTTCATCAAAATCCTTACCCTGAATAAACATTTTGCGGTATATTCCCGGCACGGATTTTACCCTTGACTGAAGCACTATTTCAACCTCAGGCATTTCCTCTTTCAATCTCTGCTCTATTTTATCCCTTAAAACCTTGAAGGTCGCCTCTCTGAAGTTCTGCTTTTCCGAAAGAAGTCCCTCTATTTCGTGATATGCAATTGGGTCTAAAAGGCGTATTGAAATATCCTCAAGCTCATCCTTTATGGCTCTGATACCGAGCCGATGGGCTATCGGGGCGTAAATTTCAATAGTTTCAAGTGCCTTATCCCTCTGCTTCTGTTCATCGAGAGAATCTATTGTCCTCATATTGTGCAAACGGTCGGCAAGCTTGATGATGATAACCCTGATATCCTTACCCATTGCGATAAGCATTTTACGCAGCGACTCTGCCTGCTGCTGTTCACGGGTTGTGTACTGAATTCGTCCAATCTTTGTAACACCGTCAACAAGGGCGGCGACATCGTTTCCGAACTGCTGTTTTATCTGGTCCAGACCTATATCTGTATCCTCAACGACATCGTGAAGAAGGGCGGCGGCAATAGACTGGGAATCCATACCAAGCTGAATTATTATCTTTGCTACGCTGAATGGATGGCAGTAAAACTCCTCATGGGATTTACGGTACTGTCCCTTATGCGCTTCGACACAAAGCTCAAAAGCCTTTCTTATAAGGGGAAAATCATAACTGTTTCCCTGTTTTTCCATCAGTTCTACAAGGTATTCGTAATTGCTTTCGTATTTCTTTTCTATTTCCATGGTTCGCCCTCCTCTCTTTTTAGTTTATGTAAAATCTCACAGTCCTCGAGATTTACCTTTTTATCTTTGTTAGCTATTCGTATGGTTGCTATACCCTCACGGTCATACAGAGCGCAAACTCCAAGCTCACAAAGCGCTTCGGCGGCTATTAGGGTTTTTGCAGGGCCAATATCCGAAAGCGTTTTGTTGACCAGTTTATCAAGACCTGTTTCATTTTTTAGTATTTCCCTATAAACCGAGGCTACCTCCTGTCTGTTTGGCGATATCGCAGAATAATCTCCGCCAAGCCCCGATTTAAAGCTTTCATACTCATCTGTATCCACAAGAATTTTATCCCAGTCGCAACCGCTCGGTCTTATACCCTTTATACTTACGGTCAGCGACACCGAGCCGTTATACTCGTTTGTATCAAGGGTTACAACAACGTCAACCGTGTCCCCGACATCAAAGCCGAAGGCATTGGGTGTAGTCCCGAACATCATTGCGTTAAAGCTTACGCCCTCACGGCTTAAAGTAAGTCGCAGATGATTACCCTTTCCCACAGTTGTTATTCTGTCGACCGTAAGGTTAAATATGCCAAAAAGCGGCACAGGATTTCCTGCTCCGAAGGGCTCAAGACTTTTTATATCCTCGGCAAGATCGACACAAAGTGCCGAAGGGTTGAGTTTGCAGTCAAGTCTGATTTCGGGGTAAACACGCTCAAGATCTGCCGCATATTCATTTATAGCCCTTCTGAAATCATTTATATAGGAAACAGGAAGGGTTATTCCCGCCGCCATTTCATGACCGCCGAATTTTGAAAGCAAATATGAGCAATGCTGTATCGCATCGTGGATAGAAAAGCCCTCTATGCTTCTTGCCGAGCCGTTTGCAACACCATCTGTACAGGAAAGAACAATAGCAGGTCTGCCGTATTTTTCACAAAGACGGGCGGCAACAATGCCTATGACACCGCCGTGCCAGTTTTCGCCCTCGACGACTATAACCCTGTTGTGCTTATAGCCCTTTTTCTCAACACTTTTAACCGCTTCGGCAAATATTTCCTTTTCGAGCGACTGGCGTTTTATATTTTCGTGACAAAGGGTTTCGGAAAGTCCCTTTGCAACCTCCTCGTCTTCGCAAAGCAGCAGTTCTACCGCACGTGCGGCATCTCCCATTCTGCCTGCGGCATTAAGTCTCGGCGCTATTGAATAGGCTATTCTTGATGCCGTAAGACTTTCAGGCTCAATGCCCGACGCTTTAAGAAGAGCATAAATTCCGATTCTTGCCGAGTCGATTATAAGATTTACGCCCTCTCTGACAACCGCTCGGTTTTCGTTTACAAGGGGCATAACATCAGCCACCGTGCCTATTGCGACAAGGTCAGAAAACTCATAAAGCATTTCTTCGGGACTTTTACCCTCGAGTGCGCAGACAAGCTTAAAGGCAACCATTACGCCGCAGACTTCTTTAAACTCGGACAAATCGTCCGGTCTGTGCGGATCTATTACGGCATCTGCTCTCGGAATTATATCCGACGGCAGATGATGGTCGGTTACAACCACCTTTATTCCGAGGGATTTAGCATACTCTATTTCATCTATTGCGGCAATGCCATTGTCAACCGTAATTATAAGGTCGACATTCTGCATACGAAGACGATCGACCGCCGCCATATTTATGCCGTATCCGTCCTTTTCTCTGTCGGGTATAGCGTATATTACCCTTGCGCCCTTTTCCTTGAGGTAGCTGTACAAAAGGGCTGTTGCCGTCACTCCGTCGACATCATAGTCTCCAAAGACGGCAATAAGCTCATCGGCATATATTGCGTCGCTTATAACCTCGACCGCCCTTTCCATATCCGAAAGCTCATAAGGGTCGGCCATTATAACCTCGGGAGAAAGCAGTTGTTCGAGCTCGACGGGATCACTGTAGCCTCTGCCTGCAGCGACTAAAGCGACAAAAGCATCTACATTACACTCCTCTGCCAACTCGGCAGCGAGTTGCTTATCAAGTCTGTTTTGCGACCAGCGCTTAAACTGCATTTTTCTCCCTCCCTTATAAACAAAAACATTTATCCTATTATAAAGAATATTATATCAAATATTTATTGATTTTTCAATAAAAAACGGAAGCAAAAGCTTCCGTTTTAACTGTTTTTTATTATTTTTTAAGGTTTAAAGCTGCCTTTGCTTTTTCGGCGATATCCTTTGCACGAAGACCGAACCTGTCAAGCAGTTCTGCGGCAGGGCCCGATGTTCCGAAGGTGTCGTTTACGCCAACCTTAAGAACGGGTACGGGACAGGTCTGGGCTAAAGCATCGCAAACGGCACTTCCGAGTCCTCCGATTACCGAGTGTTCCTCTGCGGTAACGATAGCGCCTGTTTCCTTTGCAGCCTTAATGATGATTTCTTCATCAAGCGGCTTGATTGTAGCAATATTGATAACCCTTGCGCTGATTCCTTCGGTCTTAAGAAGCTCGTGAGCCTCAAGAGCCTCTGCTACCATAAGTCCCGAAGCAACGATAGTAACATCGCTTCCCTCACGAAGCTCTACTCCCTTTCCGATTTCAAACTTATAGTCATCATCGAAAACCATCGGGAGAGCAAGTCTTCCAAAGCGCATATAAACAGGACCGTTATGGTCGATTGCAGCTCTGATTGCGAGTCTTGCTTCAACCGCATCACAGGGGTTGATTATGGTCATACCGGGGATTGTGCGCATAAGAGCTATGTCCTCGCAGCACTGATGTGTAGCGCCGTCCTCGCCAACCGAAATACCTGCGTGTGTAGCGCCGATGATAACATTGAGATGGGGATAGCCCACAGAGTTTCTTACCTGCTCAAAGGCTCTGCCTGCGGCAAACATTGCAAAAGAACTTGCAAAAACCTTTTTGCCTGTAGCGGCAATACCTGCAGCAATGCTTATCATATTCTGCTCTGCGATTCCGCAATCGTAAAATCTTTCGGGAAAGGCCTTTTTAAATGCGCCTGTTTTTGTTGCTTCAGCCAGGTCGGCATCAAGCACTATAAAGTCATCTCTTTCTTGTCCGAGTTCAACAAGAGCTGCGCCGTAGGCATCTCTTGTAGCCATTTTCTTTACATCTGCCATTACTGTTGCCTCCTTATTTTAAAGCCTCGAGCTGTTTGTCAAGCTCTGCTACTGCCAATTCATACTGTTCGTCATTAGGAGCCTTACCGTGCCATCCGCACTGATTTTCCATAAAGGAAACGCCTCTGCCCTTTACGGTATTCATAACTATAGCGGTCGGCTTCTCGGTCTGTTTTTCAGCAGCTGCAACAGCGGCCTCGATCTCATTAAAGTCGTGTCCGTTTATAACGATAACATTCCAACCAAAAGCCTCAAACTTCTTGTCGATAGGTGCGGGAGAGTTAACCTCTTCTACCGAGCCGTCTATCTGAAGTCCGTTAAAGTCGATAAAGGCGGTAAGGTTTGAAAGCTTTTTATTGCCTGCAAACATTGCTGCCTCCCAGACCTGACCCTCTTCACACTCACCGTCGCCGAGAATGGTGTAAACACGGAAGCTGTCGCCGAAGTGCTTTGCAGAAAGCGCCATACCGCAAGCGGCAGAGATTCCCTGTCCGAGTGAGCCCGAGGACATGTCTACTCCCGGGATATGCTTCATATCGGGATGTCCCTCAAGGCGAGAATCGGTCTTGCGGAGTGTAAGAAGCTCTTCTACAGGGAAGAAGCCTCTGTGTGCAAGTGTTGCATAGAGCACCGGTGCTGCATGTCCCTTTGAAAGAACAAGACGGTCACGGTCGGCCTTACGGGGCTCGTTGGGATCGATGTTCATTTTCTCAAAATATAGATAGGTCATTACATCAGCGATAGACATAGAGCCGCCGGGATGACCTGCTTTTGCACTATGTATCGAATCAATGATGCTTCTTCTGATTTTGAGAGACATTGTTTCGAGTTGTTTTACTTTGTTTGCGTCCATTTTTATCCTCCAAATTTATTATTTGTTAAATAATCTATAAAATCTGCTACTGCACCATCTGTGCAGGAACAGGTTATATACTCAGCCATTTGTTTTAAATCGTCGGGTGCGCCCTCGGTTACGGCTGCAACATCAGCCTCTTTAAGCATAGACAGGTCGTTATAGTAATCTCCTATAGCAAAAAGACCGCCTTTTTTTATCCCAAGCTTTTCACGAAGCTCATAAAGTGCATTACCCTTTGAAACCGAACTTTCCATCTGTTCAAGATAGTTTTGTCGATTGCCGACAATGACCGCAGAGCTATCATAAAAAACACTGGTTTTGTCTGAAAAATCTTCTGCAATTTTCCTGAGTTCAAGCCGTCGCTCGACCGAGCAAGGCAGATAAAGCACCTTAAGCCAATCGAGATTTTTTATTGCTTCAAAACTCTCAAATCTTGCCGCTATACACTCATATTCCTCGTGGTCATCGGTATAGTCGGTTCTGTTGGGAACATAACAGACATCCCTTGTATGTACCTCTATTCCTATATCAGGCATATTTTGGGCAACATATTTTACAAGCTCTTTTTCCCTGTCGCAAATAAGCTTTTGCGCCAATATCTCGTCCTTTGAAAAATCGTAGGTAAATGCTCCGTTAAAGGTAACACTGGGACCGACCTTGCTTTTATCTATATGCCTTAGCACAGGGCCAAGCGCCTCTCGGCTTCTGCCCGAGGAGAGCGCAAAAATGCCGCCCTCTTTAATAAAAAAATCTATCTTTTCGAGGTTTTTTTCGGGTATTTTTCCCTCGCAGTAGAGAGTTTCATCTACATCACTCGCAAGTAAACATCCGCTGAATATTCCCATTATTTATTGCCGCACCTTCTTAAAAAACTTGTAAAATATTCGGGAAGCTCACTTTCGAACTCCATATACTCCTTTGTTACAGGATGAATAAAGCCTATCTTTTTAGCGTGGAGACACTGGCCTACAAGCCCTGACGCACTTTTTTTAGGACCGTATACATCGTCTCCTGCAACTGCATGTCCGATATATGCCATATGCACCCTTATCTGATGGGTTCGTCCTGTTTCGAGACGGCATCTGATATAAGTAAAATCTCCAAACCTATCTAAAACGGTATAATGCGTTACCGCCTCCTTGGAGTTTTTATCGGTAACAGCCATTTGCTTACGCTTTACGGGATGTCTGCCGATTGGTGCGTTGACCGTACCATCCTCGGTTTTGATATTCCCGTGAACTACAGCCTCATATTCTCTTGTGAAGCTATGTTCTTTTATCTGTTCGGCCAGAAATGTATGAGCAAAATCATTTTTTGCCACCATTAAAAGACCGCTTGTATTCTTATCAATTCTGTGAAGTATACCGGGGCGCATAACCCCGTTAATACCCGAAAGAGAATCTCCGCAATGGTGCAAAAGAGCGTTCACAAGCGTTCCCTCGTAGTTTCCTGCAGCGGGGTGGACAACCATTCCCTTCGGCTTATTTACTATTATAAGGTCATTATCCTCATAGACAATATCCAGAGGTATCTCCTCGGCCTTTACATCAAGGGGCACCGCTTCGGGCAGCTCGACCGTTACCCTGTCGCCTACCTTGAGCTTATCCTTTTTTACGGCAACTCGGTCGTTTAAAAGGACTCTGCCCTCTTCAATAAGCGAAGCCGCCCTTGAGCGTGAAAGCTCGGTATTCTTTGCAATAAAGCTGTCTATTCTCTCGCCGCCGTCTTCACAAATAAGCAGATACTCATTCATTTTCGGCAGCTTCCTTAACTTTTTTACTCTTTTCGGCTTTTGCATCCTTTATTATATCAATAACAAAATAAAGAATAAGCAGACCTGCGCCGATAACTACCGCACAGTCGGCAATATTGAATATTGGGAATTCGATAAAAAGGGTTCTTAGAAAATCAATTACCCTGCCCTCATTGAATATGCGGTCTATCATATTCCCGATGCCGCCCGACAGTATAAGGCAGAGCGCCCAGAAAAGAAGGGGATTCTTTCTGCCGTTTTTTATTAGATACACAAGGCAGAAAAGCATTACGAGCCCTGTTGTAACAACAAGAAGCCAGGTATAGCCGCCAAGCACACCCCAGGCTCCCCCTGTGTTATGGATATAGGTAAAATCCATAAATTTGGGGATAAAGGGTATTGACTCATAAAGCTCCATATTGGATGTTACAAGATATTTTGTAAATCGGTCAGCAAGAAGAAACAGAGCCGACATTATTACAGCAAAAATATATGTCATACTGTTCCTCCTCACTTTAATTCATTTTAAATTACTCTGCAAAATCTATTGTTTTTACAACCGAGGCGCAACGAGCGCAGATTGTAGGATGCTCGGCATCGGTTCCAACCTTGCCGAAGGACCAGCAACGAGCGCACTTTTCTCCGCTTGCGTGCTCGGCGGTAACGCTCATTCCCTCTACTTCGCCCGTAAAGCTTCCGCCCTTGCCCTCTACGAGCTCGAACTCGGAAACCATAAATACGGTTTTAAGCATATCTTCAACCGATTTTGCAAAGTTGAAAAGCTCACCCTCGGCATAAAGGGTAACCTTTGCATCGAGAGCAGCGCCGATTACCTTATCGGCACGAGCAAGTTCGAGCGCCTTCTTGACATCCTCACGCATCTCGTGAATTCTGTCCCAGCGAGCCATAAAGTCTATATCATATTCTCCCTTTGCCTCGGGAATCTCATTGTAAACAACATGTCTTGCATCGCAGTCGGCAGTGTGAGGCATAAACTGCCAGATTTCGTCAGCCGTAAATGCAAGTATGGGAGAAACAAGACGGCAGAGAATGTCAAGTATCTTATACATAGCGGTCTGTGCGGCACGTCTTGTCTGGCTGTCCTTTGCTTCAACGTAAAGTCTGTCTTTGAGTACATCAAGATAGAAGTTAGACATATCTATTACGCAGAAGTTGTGGATTGCGTGGAAAATAATATGGTATTCAAAGTTATCGTAGGCCTCTCGGCAGGTCTTAACCACCTCGTCAAGACGCATTAAAGCCCAATGGTCAATCTCCTCAAGAGCGGTGTTTGAAACCATATCGGTATCGGGATTAAAGTCAGAAATATTACCGAGGATAAATCTTGCGGTATTTCTGATTTTTCTGTAAATTTCGGAAAGCTGCTTTAAAATATCCTGTGAAACACGGATATCTGCATGATAATCGGATGAAGCAACCCAAAGACGAAGAATGTCTGCTCCGTACTGCTTTACGACATCGTCGGGAATGATAACATTTCCGATAGATTTAGACATCTTCTTGCCCTCTCCGTCAACAACCCATCCGTGAGTAACAACCGTTTTATAGGGAGCAACGCCCTTTGTGGCAACCGCTGTGAGAAGTGATGACTGGAACCATCCTCTGTACTGGTCGGCGCCCTCGAGATAAAGGTCGGCAGGAGTACCGAGGTAATCTCTGTTACCGCAAACAGCGGCGTGAGAAACACCCGAATCGAACCATACGTCCATAATGTCGGTTTCTTTTTTGAATTCGCCGCAGCCGCACTCGCATTTTGCGCCCTCGGGCATAAGCTCGGCGGCAGTCAGCTCGTGCCAAGCATCTGCCCCCTTTTCTCTGAAGATGGCCGAAACCTTGGCGATAGACTCTTCGTTTATATATTCCTTGCCGCAGGAGGTGCAGTAGAACATCGGAATCGGTACACCCCAGGTACGCTGACGGGAAATACACCAGTCAGAGCGGTCTCTTACCATTCCGGTAATTCTTCCCTCGCCCCACTCGGGCACCCATCTTACCTTTGCAATCTCCTCACAAGCCTTATCGGCAAAGGCAGAGATTGAGCAGAACCACTGCTCTGTAGCTCGGAAAAGAATGGGCTGTTTACATCTCCAACAGTGCGGATACTGGTGGATAATCTTTTTAAGGGCGAAAAGATAACCGTTTTCATCAAGCCATACGGCAATCTTCTTGTTTGCCTCTTCGGTAGGATAGCCTGCGAAGATTCCTGCCTCCTCGGTCAGAACGCCCTTGTTGTCGACAGGAACAACCATTCCTATCTCATCGTATCTGCGACAGACCTCAAAGTCATCGACACCGTGGCCGGGAGCCGTATGAACGCATCCTGTACCGCTCTCCAAGGTTACGTGGTCGCCTACGATTATCAAGGATTCTCTGTCGATAAAGGGGTGCTTTGCTACCATATATTCAAAGTCACGGCCCTTTAACTTTGCGACAGTTTCGTAGTCGGTTTTCTCTGCGGCAGCCATAGCGCCGTCGGCAAGTTCAGATGCCATAATATAAAACTCATCGCCCGACTTGATTACCGAATATTCATAATCAGGGCCAAGGCATATTGCAAGGTTTGCAGGTAGAGTCCAGGTGGTAGTTGTCCAGATGACGAAATAGGTCTTAGCGGGGTCAACACCTGCAGCCGAAAGCACTCCCTTATCGTCTTTGACGGGGAATTTTACATAAATAGAATAGCAGGGATCCTCGGCATATTCGATTTCTGCCTCGGCAAGAGCCGTCTGACAGTCGGCACACCAATAAACAGGCTTTAGGCCCTTATAGATGTAGCCCTTATTTGCCATTTCACCGAAAACCTCGACCTGTTTTGCAACATATTCGGGCTTTAGGGTAAGATAAGGATTATCCCACTCGCCGAGAACACCGAGACGCTCAAACTGCTTTCTCTGCTCCTCTGCAAAGTTTACCGCAAAATCCTTACACATACGGCGAAGCTCTAAAGCCGAGATTCTCTCTCCTGACTTCATTCCTGCAGCCTTTCGGGCCTTCAGCTCGGTGGGCAGACCGTGTGTATCATAGCCCGGAACATAAGGAGCCTTATATCCGGTCATATTCTTATATCTTACAACAAAATCCTTAAGCGACTTATTCAATGCCGTTCCGAGATGGATAATTCCGTTTGCATAGGGAGGACCGTCGTGAAGAATGTATGAGGGCTTTCCCTCATTTTTCTTCATAAGCTCTCCGTATACGTCCTCCTCCTGCCATTTTGCCAGTGCTTCGGGCTCTCTGGTAGGAAGTCCTGCTCTCATCGGGAACTCTGTCACAGGTAGGTTAAGTGTTTTGTTATAATCTCGCTCTTCCATTTGAAAATCTCCTAAAATTTTGGTATAAACTATTCGTTATAATGATTGTAGTTAGTCGAAACGCATTTCAATTGAAAGGGACAAATTTTATAAAAATTTGTCGCAAAATCAAAGATTTTGCGGCGAAACAGGCTTGTTTCGCCTAGTCTATTCAATTATAATGAAGATATGACATTTTTGTTAAGAGGTAATGCTTGTGAAAGAAATCAGAGGTACTGATAAACTGCTTAATGGGATAAGTAAAATTCATATGATAGGAATAGGTGGCTCGGGTATGTGTCCTATAGCCGAAATTCTTCATACAAAAGGATACTGCATCAGCGGCTCCGATAACAACGAAGGGGATACGCTTAACCGCATAAGAAATATGGGTATAAAGGTGTATATGGGACATAGAGCAGAAAATATTAACGACTCAGAACTGGTTATATACTCTGCAGCTATTTCTGAAGATAACCCTGAACGAGTGGCGGCGGCCCAAAGGGGCATTCCTTTGTTGGAAAGATCTCAGGTACTAGGTGCACTTACACGTCAGTATAATAATGTCGTGGGTGTGTGCGGAACCCACGGGAAGACGACCACATCATCTATGATAACACAAATTTTGTATT
>JAZSQK010000008.1:0-2432 GCA_045537915.1 Acutalibacteraceae bacterium | reverse complement strand
AATGATTGAGGACCATACCGATGAACATTGCAATAACGGCAGAGCCAATAAGGTGGATAGGCAGCAGACTTTCAAGCCAGCACGCAAGAAGAGCCACACCTACAGATAATATTATTCCGGGAAAAACTTTTAATACTTTCATAAACAATCTCCTACTTTCACTTACACCTCTTGATTATACTATGGTTTTGTGATAAAATCAAATTATCATTTGTTATCAGGTGATAATATGAGCTAATTGGAGATTATTATGTTAGATTACAGAGTGCTTACCTTTCTCGCTCTATATGACGAAATGAACTATCGCAGAACGGCTGAAAAACTGAATATGACACAGCCGGGTGTCACGCAGCATATTCATTATTTGGAGAATTATTACGGTGTGAAGCTGTTTGAGTATGATGGACGGACACTATCAAGAACAAAGAACGCCCAGCGGCTAAAGCGTTATTTTGATAGCATCAAGGCAGAGGAAGCTGACATCCGTGAAAAGTTTATGCCCACAGATACCGTTCATATGACCGTTGGTGCAACCAAAACTATTGGCGAATTTGTTATCGTGCCGGAGATTCGTTCCTTTCTGCAAGAGCCAAACCATACGCTCGATTTGATCGTTGATAACACCGAAGTTCTTTTACATATGCTTGAAAAGGCAGAGATCGATTTTGCTATTATAGAGGGTGTATTTGACAAATCCAAATATGGCTACCACCTTTACAAAAAAGAAGCGTTTGTGGGGGTCTGTGCAAAAAGCCATCCTTTTGCCAATAAGACCGTGACCCTTGAAGATATTTTTTCAAAGGACATTGTGGTCAGAGAGCCGTATTCGGGAACGAGAACATTATTGCATAATGCAATTACAGACCGAGGTTTTTCCCTTGACAACTTTAAGCGTTGTATCTCTGTCAGTAATTTTTCCGTGATCTGCGACATTGTGGCAAACAACGGTGCGATTACCTTTGCCTATGAACCTATCTCCCGATGCCGTGACGACCTTGCCACCTTCTCTGTTGCAGATATGCAGATTAGTGGTGAGTTTAATTTTGTGTATTGCAATGAACGGGTCGCAAGGGAGAAAATAAACTTGCTTTTCTCCAGATAGGAGCTATTCTTCAAGACACAAACATTTAACATTTATAAAAACAAAAAAGGGGCAGACTTTACGAAATTAATCGTAAAATCTGCCCTTGATATCTGTTGAATTTAGTTCAAGTCCTCCCCAAAGGTCGTTTTTGGGAAATGATATCTTTTTCGGTTCGCAATGTTGGCAAGTTGCACCGAAAAAGATATCACCAATCAAGTTCTAAATAATACGGCTGATCGGCGCCGTTTTCAAGACTGTCACAGTAGATGTACCGAACGGTGTTATTTTCATCATTATAAGCAAAAATAATGTAATCATAATTATCAGTCGCCTCGGTGAAAGGCGCATCACCGTTATACAGTATCAGACAATTATAGTCCCCTTTTATAATCTCTGCAAACTTATAATTGTATGTTTGATTTTCAACATTTTTTGTAAATACAGCAGTTGCTCGTTTTACCTCTTTGGCGTATTCATCTTCACTCAATGGCCACTCGGCATAGATGTCGTAGGTGTAGTCAAATCCTTGGTGGTAGTGATAATAATAATGCGAATCCAGATAAACTGTTTTATAACTGCCATCTGCTTGTTTTACATTTTCAAAATAATGCGGCCAGTTTGGGAATAGCTCTTGGAACACCACATTTCTATTTGCAAGGCAATCAGCATCAAAGTCACGGTAATTTCTAATATCTGTTGTTTGGGATTTTGACACAATTCCAAATGACATAAAAAAGCTAACGGGTATGCTCAAAATACAAAAAACGAGAAAAATTCGTAGTGCAATCTTTTTCCATTTCAGTTTTGTTTTTGACACAATCAATACCGTTATGGACGGTAGAAAAGAAGTAATTGTCAATCCAATCATTATAGGTTCAAAAACGGGATAATGATAATCATTGATACTAATGGTGACTACAAATATGCTTAACGCTATCGGCAGCCAAACAACCGCAAAGATTATTATTGTTTTTAAAACAGACAATGCCGTTTTTAGAATATTGGTTTTAATTGTTTCCTTGTGCTCAGGCAAATCCAAAGAGACCTTTGATAACGCCTCAGCAAGCTCTGCGACTGTATAAGTTTTCTCGGTACTGATCTGTGATAACACAAAGAGTTTGTTTTGACCATCCAAAACAGTTTGCGCCGTTCTATCTTTTACATTGGAAAGAATTTCTTTACTTGCTTCCGCGTCATTGATTACCGATTTTATCTCCTCCAAAGTGAAATCAAATTTTCGCAAAACGGCAATATCGTTTAAGTCTTTAATGTCTTTTTCGGAAAAGTTATAGGTTTTACGACCCAAATAATTCTCGGTGTACAAGGGAGATATCAGTTTTTCTTCAAT
>JAZSQK010000048.1:0-49990 GCA_045537915.1 Acutalibacteraceae bacterium | reverse complement strand
CTTAAGATGAACACCGCAATCTCGGCTATGATGGCTCTCATTAATGAGATATCAAACAACCAAAGCATAACTCGTGGTGAGTTTAAGACACTTCTCATTCTTCTAAATCCCTTTGCGCCTCACATTACAGAAGAACTTTGGGTAAATGTCGGATTTGAGGGTATGCTAAATGAGGCTAAATGGCCCACATATGATCCCGCTAAGTGTGTTGATGCTTCTGTCGAGATAGTAGCTCAGATAAACGGCAAGATCAAGGCAAGACTTAATGTTCCTGCAGAGATTTCTTCCGATGATGCTATCGCTCTCGCTCTTAGTGATCCTGCCGTTGCTAAAGATGTTGAAGGAAAAACGATTATTAAGCAGCTTTACGTACCCAAAAAACTTGTTAATATCGTTGTAAAATAAAATATTTATCGGGAGGGAAGGTAGTAATTCTTCTCTCCCGAAATTTATCAAAACTTAGGTAAAATTATCCTTGACAATTATGTTTTAAGTTGTTATAATATCTTAGTCGCAAAAATGATCTATTAGCTCAGTTGGCAGAGCACTTGACTTTTAATCAAGGTGTCCGGAGTTCGAATCTCCGATAGATCACCAAATAATATAAGGCCCACGTAGTTGGGTCTTTTATTATTTTATAATACTTATAGATGAGAACTCCGGTGGAGTTCGTCGGAGCAGCACAAAATGCGCAACAGCATTTTGTGACTGTGAAGTCTCGAGCACCCGTAATCGTTTCGGGCACCGCTCGGAGCGGTCGAAATGATAGGGGCGCAGAGCATCTCCGATAGATCACCAAATAATAAAAGGCCCACGTAGTTGGGTCTTTTATTATTTTATTATACTCATATTATTGTTGACACACTGTTTATTTGAATGTATAATTATTATTAAATTCAATTTCAGGAGATAATAATGGCAAACAAAAATTTTTCAAAGATATCAGAAGAAATCTATGATTTATCAAAGCTTTGTACTAAAAACGATCAAATTGATCCCGAGTTATTCGTAATAAATAATGTCAACCGCGGACTTCGTGATGCAAAGGGTAAGGGTGTACTTACAGGTCTTACCGAAATATCAACAAGCTACTCCTCCAGGGTAATTAACGGCGAGTTGACTCCTATCGATGGAGAACTCTACTACAGAGGATATGATATTAACGAGCTTGTAAAGGGATTTACAAGTGAAAACCGTTTTGGCTTTGAAGAAACTGTATATCTGTTAATGTTCGGAGAGTTGCCTAATAACGAAGAGCTTTCTGCATTTAATAAATTACTTGCCGATAACAGAAATTTGCCGATGAGTTTTACCAGAGATGTAATTATGAAGGCTGCTAACGCCGATATAATGAACTCACTAGCAAAGAGTGTTTTGACACTTTATTCCTATGATGACTATGCCAATGACACTTCTATTGCAAACGTTCTCAAACAGTCCATTCGGTTAATTTCGACATTCCCATTACTTGCGATTTATGCATATCACGCATATATGCATTATAACAAGGGTAAGGCTCTGTATATAATAAATCCCGATCCTAAGCTGTCAACCGCAGAAAATATCTTGCGTATGCTTCGACCTGACGGAAAGTATTCTGAGCTTGAAGCAAAAATTCTCGACATTGCATTAGTTTTACATGCGGAGCACGGCGGCGGAAATAACTCTACTTTTACCGACCGAGTGGTCACTTCTTCCGGTACTGATACATATTCTGCGATTGCCGCATCTCTTTGTTCATTAAAGGGACCAAAGCATGGCGGCGCAAATATTAAGGTTTGCCAGATGGTTGATACAATGAAGAAGGAGATTAATGATTGGACCGACGAGGATGAGGTTAAGGACTATCTGAGAAAGCTTCTAAATAAGGAAGCGTTTGATAGGTCAGGACTTATTTATGGTATCGGTCACGCTGTATATACCGTTTCTGACCCCAGAGCTAACATCTTTAAGCAGTATGTTGAAAAGCTATCGGTAGAAAAGGGAAGACAAAAGGAGTTTATACTCTACTCCAACATTGCGAAACTTAGCCCCGAGGTTTTTGCTGAACACAAAAAGTCTCAGAAACAGGTTAGTGCTAACATTGACTTTTACAGTGGATTTGTTTATTCAATGCTGGATCTTCCGCTTGAGCTTTACACTCCTATTTTTGCAATTGCTAGGATTGCGGGCTGGAGTGCTCACAGAATAGAAGAGCTTGTAAATTCAAGTAAGATTATCAGACCTGCTTATTTGAGTGTACAGCCAGAACTTGATTATATAAAAATGAATGATAGATAACAAAAAAGACTTAGCAATTTTGCTAAGTCTTTTTTCGTTAAATAAGGCTTTTCAGACGGTTATTGATCTCTATTAAGAAGGTTTCGGTGTCTACTTTAACCTTGTTCTCGAGTTTTGATATTGAGTAAAGATCGCCTGTCATAACGCCATCCTCTATGGTTTGTATGGTAGCTTTTTCAAGCTTATCTGCAAAACCAATAAGACTGGGCAGATTGTCAAGCTCTCCTCGTTTTCTCAAAGCTCCTGTCCAGGCAAAGAGGGTTGCTACGCTGTTAGTCGAGGTTTTTTCTCCCCTTAAATGCTTATAGTAATGTCTTTGAACGGTGCCGTGAGCTGCCTCATATTCATATACTCCGTCGGGAGATACAAGTACTGATGTCATCATTGCAAGAGATCCGTATGCAGTTGCAACCATATCCGACATTACATCGCCATCATAATTCTTACACGCCCAGATATATCCGCCCTCAGAGCGAACAACTCGGGCTACCGCATCGTCGATGAGGGTGTAGAAATATTCGATACCTGCAGCTTCAAATTTCTCTTTATACTCATTTTCAAAAATTTCTGCAAATATATCCTTGAAATGATGGTCATACTGCTTTGAGATAGTGTCCTTGGTTGCAAACCATATATCTTGTTTTGTGTCAAGCGCAAAGTTAAAGCAGCATCTTGCAAAGGATGCAATTGAAGTGTCCTTGTTGTGTACACCCTGAATTACGCCGTCGCTGTCACTAAAATCATAGATAAGCTTTCTGGTTTCATTCCCGTCCTTATCAGTAGCAATAAGCTCACATTTTGTCCCCTTTGAAACCTGCATCTCAGAATTTTTATATACATCTCCATAGGCGTGACGGGCGATGGTTATTGGCTTTGTCCAGGTGGGGATATAAGGTTCAATTCCTTTAACAATTATCGGAGTTCTGAAAACAGTTCCGTCAAGGATTGCTCTGATAGTACCATTAGGAGATTTCCACATTTCCTTAAGGTTATATTCTGTCATTCGGGCAGCATTAGGCGTGATAGTTGCACACTTAACGGCAACACCATATTTTTTTGTGGCTTCTGCCGAATCTACAGTGACCTTATCATCAGTTTCATTTCTGTACTCAAGGCCAAGGTCATAATATTCTGTCTTAAGGTCAATATAAGGATTAAGAAGAATATCCTTAATCATTTTCCAGATAATTCTGGTCATTTCATCTCCGTCCATCTCAACGAGGGGAGTTTTCATTTGAATCTTGTTTGCCATTGTAATGCTCCTTATTTTAGGTTTTCCTTTGTGTAGCTTAATAGTCCACCAGCCAATACAATATCTTTTGCTCTGTCGGATAATTCGCATACAACAGGGATATTGACGTTTTTGGTCAAATTTTTGACTGTGAGCGGTTTTCCTTCTTTTATACACTTGGTTACGTTTTCAATGAGCAAATCGTCTGATAGGTCGATTTTATCATAATCTGCTTCATTGACGAAGTTAAGCGGAAGAATACCTGCATTTATGAGATTTGCTCTGTGAATTCTGGCAAAAGATTTTGTCAGAACTGCTTTTACTCCTAGATGGAGAGGTGCAAGTGCAGCATGCTCACGGGAGGAGCCTTGACCGTAATTTGCGCCGCCGACGATTATACTTGAACCAAGTTCCTCTGCACGAGCAGGGAAGTCGGGATCGCATACCGTAAAGCAATGCTTTGAAATTGCAGGAATATTAGAACGTAGAGGAAGTATCTTAGCGCCGGCCGGCATAATATGATCTGTAGTAATATTATCCTCAACCTTCAAAGAACACTTACATAAAATTGTGTTATCAAGCGGTTTTGTAACAGGGAATGGCTTAATATTTGGTCCACGAAGAATTTCGACATTATCAGCGTCTTTAGCTGACGCAGGTTCAACGATCATATTATCGTTAATTTCAAATTCCGATGGCAGTAAGAATTCAGGCATTTTTCCTAACTCTCTGGGATCGGTCAGATAACCGGTTATTGCCGATGCTGCGGCAACTTCGGGGGACACAAGATAGATTTGTCCGTCTTTTGTGCCCGAGCGGCCTTCAAAGTTACGGTTAAAGGTTCGAAGTGAAATACCTGCTGAATTAGGTGATTGTCCCATACCTATGCAGGGACCGCAAGCACTCTCTAAAATTCTCGCACCGGCATCAATCATACTTGAGAGCATACCGTTTTTAGCGATCATGTTCAGAACTTGCTTGGAACCAGGAGCAATAGAAAGTGAAACGTCTGGGTTTACTGTTTTGCCCTTTAAAATGTGGGCTACCTTGCTCATATCCATTAGTGATGAGTTGGTGCAAGAGCCAATGCAAACCTGGTCAATCTTCATTTTAGAAAGCTCAGAAACCTTCTTGACATTATCAGGAGAGTGAGGACAGGCAACCATAGGTTCAAGTTCACTAAGGTTAATTTTAATTATTTCGTCGTACTGTGCATCAGCGTCTGCAGAAAGTTCGGTCCAAACCTCTTCACGTTTCTGGGCTTTCAAAAATTCATATGTTATCTCATCAGAGGGGAATATAGAGGTAGTTGCGCCAAGCTCGGCTCCCATATTGGTTATAGTAGCACGTTCGGGAACCGACAAGGTCTTAACGCCCTCGCCGCAGTACTCAATTACCTTGCCGACGCCACCCTTGACCGACATTATACGAAGAACCTCAAGTATAACGTCTTTAGCTGCAACCCAGTCACGAAGTCTGCCCGAAAGTTCAACCTTAACAATTTTAGGATATGTAATATAGTAAGCTCCGCCACCCATTGCAACAGCGACATCAAGTCCGCCTGCACCGATTGCAATCATACCGATACCGCCGCCGGTTGGAGTGTGGCTATCGGAGCCTATCAGAGTTTTACCCGGAATACCAAATCTTTCAAGATGTACCTGATGGCAAATTCCGTTACCCGGACGGGAAAAATAAATTCCGTGCTTTTTTGCGATAGAACCGATAAATCTGTGGTCATCTGCATTCTCAAATCCTGACTGAAGGGTGTTGTGATCAATGTAGGCAACAGACCTTTCAGTGCGAACTCTGGGAATTCCCATAGCCTCAAATTCAAGATAAGCCATTGTTCCTGTGGCGTCCTGAGTCAAGGTCTGATCAATTTTGATTCCTATTTCAGAACCCTTAATAAACTCACCGTCTATAAGGTGGGCTTTAAGAATTTTTTCAGTAAGTGTAAGTCCCATTAAAGATTTCCTTTCGATATGTGATTATTTATTTAAAGCAAGAACCGCAAGGCGTAAATCCTGCCGATTGAGCTGCTTCAATTGAAGAAAAACTTGTTAGATTTTTATCACTAATTTTTTTAGCATAACTACAACTGCTTTTGTGATATTTCTTAGAATTGAGATTTCCAATGTAAATCTCTTCAGTAGGATTATTAGATATTGATGAATCGGTTTGTAGGGATGTAATGGAGGAAGTATTTAAATATCCGTTAACCGTTTGCGCTGTCTTTGAATCAGGCAAAACCACTATATCAATCTCAGATGAAACAGTGGTTTCGTCACTGTTATTACATCCTACTAACAGTAGAGCAAAAATAAGAAACAGGATAAACACCTTTCTCATAAAAGTCAACCTCAAAAACAATACTTGCAAATAATATACATATTATATAAAATAAAATTATAAATGTAAAGGGGGTTTCAGTATGAATTACAACGAAAAATTGCAAAAACTTAAAAATAAAGCAAATTCACTGCCGACAACCCCCGGCGTATACATTATGAAAAGCGCTGACGGTAAAATAATATATATTGGCAAAGCTAAATCTTTGAAGAACAGAGTAACTCAGTATTTCGGTAGCCCAACAAACCACACTACAAAGGTTAGAAAAATGGTCGCTTTGGTTGATACCTTTGAGGTAATTTTTTGTGACAGTGAATATGAGGCACTTATGCTCGAGAGTTCACTCATTAAACAGCATCAACCAAAATACAATATTCTCCTTAAGGACGACAAAGGATATCATTATATAAAGGTTACAAATGAAGTCTGGCCAAAAATATCTCCAACTAAGGCAAAAACTCAAAACGGCGATGAATATATCGGACCGTATTATTCTTGGTATGTCGTTAAAAACACAGTCGATGAGGCTTTAAAGATTTTCAAGCTACCGAATTGTAACCGTAGCTTTGATAAAAAATCAAAGCCATGTCTGAGTTTTCATATTGGCCTTTGTGATGCTCCTTGCAAATGTCACATCTCTAGAGAGGAATATCTCGAAACTGTTCGAAATGCAGTAGAATTTATTAAAAAGGGCGGAGCAAATTCAAGCGATATTTCTGTATTAAAGAATAAAATGGAGCAGGCTGCAGAAGGGTTGGATTTTGAACTTGCAGCAAGACTTCGTGATCGAATAAAAGCTATTGAAAAAAGCAAGGAAAAACAAAAAATAATATCCTCGTCTCATAAACGACAGGATGTGTTTTCAATTGTAACTCTCGGAGAAACTGCATGTGCTGCGGTTCTTGTTTTCAAGGAAGGAAAACTCAGTGATAAAAAGGTTTATATAATTGACGGTATAAGTGATATCAATGAAGCCTACGCCGAAGTGCTTTGCAGTTATTATTCTTTTAATGAAATTCCGCCTGAGATATCAGTAGAACTCGATTTTTCTGACAGACAGATACTTGAGCAGCTCTTAAGCAGTGAGGCAAAAAGAAAGGTATGCATTGCTGTGCCTAAAATAGGCACACAAAAACAACTAATAGATATGTGTCGGAATAATGCGGCGGAAGCCTTGTCTGAAAAAACTCAACGAAGTGGTAGGGAAATGTCGGCATTAAGTGAATTGTCGGGGTTGCTTGGACTAAAGAGTTCTCCGCACAGAATTGAGGCGTATGATATTTCAAACACGGCGGGAAGCGAAAACGTTGCTTCTATGGTTGTATTTACCGATGGGCGTCCTGATAAATCGCAATACAGAAAGTTCAAAATCAAATCATTTACAGGACAGGATGATTTTCGTTCATTAGCAGAGGTAATTGACAGGCGTTTCAATGAATATGAAAAGGGAAGTGATGATAGCTTTTCTCAGATGCCGGATTTAATTCTTCTTGACGGAGGAAAGGGTCAGATTTCTGCCGTTTTACCAATTCTAAAAAATCATAATATTGCTACGGCTCTGTTCGGAATGGTTAAGGATTCTAAACACAAGACAAGTCATCTATGTACAATGAATGACACAATTCAATTGAAAGCTACCAGAGGCTCTTTTACCCTTATTACAAGTATTCAGGATGAGGTGCATAGGTTTGCTATAAGTTATCATAAACAACGCAGAAGGATATCTGCATTGCAGCTTGAGCTTTGCAAGATAAAAGGAGTAGGGGAGGCAACTGCAAAGAAGCTTTTGAAAGGTTTTAAAACAATAACTGCTATTAAATCAGCCACGCTTGACGATTTAATAGCAGCAGGAATTTCAAAAAATGTTGCTGAAAATATTATAAATTACTATCATTACGATTAAGTAAGCTTTATCATCGGTGCGGTGTATTCATTGCCGCACCGACGTTTTTTATCACAGGCAAGTGCGTATAAATCGGTTGCTCTGCATTCGGTTGCGAAAACTTTTTTAGAAAAGGCATCCAGTTGTTCAATCTGGGAAACTCTGGTTATTATGGGTTTTTTAGATACTATTGAACAATCGGAGATAGCATTTCCTCTGAACCCGAGAACTCTGACATAAGGAGGCTCCTGCTTAAAATAGGAATTATCAATACCAATGTATGCAGAGAGAACAATTCGCCTTATTCTTGCAAGGGTATATCGTTTTGTTTTAGTTTTGGAATAAAGCTCGTCTAACGTCTCGGATTCCTTTATTGCATCATATATTAAATTTTCAATTCCTTCACTTATATCCGGTGTCATTTTTAATTCTTCTAATGACATTGTTCTGAGTTTAGACAGAATAGCGGTTTCAAGCCTTGAGATATCGGCCGTTGGTGATGACTTAAGAATGCTATAGGCTTCTTCAGGCATATATTCTTCAAAATCTCTTATACGGTTATTTTTGATATCTTCTCGCAACAATGTAGCGGTTGAAAAGGCGCCTGACTCGGTTTTATCATTATGAAGAGCGCCAACACGTTTGATAGCCTTGAACCTCAGGCTTTTGTTAATCTTCTTAGCAGCAATAATATACTCAACCGCCAGAGAATCATTTGGATTATCCAGTATTTTTCCAAGTTCTGCATCTGTCTCACTCAAGATATTCTGTCTTATTGACGCAAAGGTTTCATTGCTGCTGAGATTGTTCTTGATTTTGTTTGAAAATTCATTTGATGACAGTATTTCAGCGGCAGCTGTTAGCTTATTAATATCTCCGCATTCGCTTCCGAAATAAAGCACATCGACGCCAAGTGCATTTAACTGTGATACTCCGCCTATAGCAAAATTCTGCGCTGTAGACATAGACCAGGGGCAAGGAAGCTCTGCAACTAAATCTGCTCCGCATTTAAGAGCGGCTTGGGAACGCTCAAACTTTGGGATAACAGCGACATCTCCACGCTGTACAAAGTTGCCCGATATTACGCAAAAAACCTCGAAGCCGTCATTTTTTGCCTGATCGATAAGGTATTTGTGCCCATTATGAAAGGGATTAAACTCAGCAATAACTCCTGCAATCATAATTTTCTCACATTCTTTCTTAAAAAACTTGAAAAATCTTCCGTTATGAAGTATTATATACAGGTCAGGTTTATATTTATATATATTATATCACAAAAATGTAGGCCGTACAATATAAATCGCCTTTGGCGGATAGGAGATAAATTATGAAAATTCTTGTTATCAATGCCGGTAGTTCTTCACTTAAGTATCAGCTTATCGATATGAACGGCGAAGTACTTATTGCGAAGGGTCTTTGTGACAGAATCGGCGTTCCTGCAACAAGCAACATTGAACACAAGGTTGGCGACAAAAAGATTGAGAAAATGATCGCTATGCCGACTCATGTTGAGGCATTTGAGGCAGTTATTGATGCGCTCACAAAGGGTGAAGGAAAGGTTATAGACGATATTTCTGAGATTACTGCAATCGGACACAGAGTAGTTCAGGGAGGCGCTCTTTACAACTCTTCTGTACTTATTGACGATAAGGTTCTGAGCGATATTGAGGAGCTTGGCGAGCTTGCGCCTCTTCACAATCCCGCACACGCTCTTGCAATGCGTGCTTGCTTTAAGGTTTTTGGAAACGATGTTCCTCAGGTCGCTACCTTTGATACTGCTTTCCACGCAACTATGCCCGACAGAGCTTATATGTATGGTATTCCTTATGAGTATTACGAGAAGTATAATATCCGCCGCTACGGTGCACACGGAACCTCCCACAGATTTGTAAGCGACCGCTGTGCTGAGCTGCTTGGCAAGGATAAAAAGGACGTTAAGATGATTACCTGCCACCTAGGCAATGGCTGTTCGATTTCTGCTATTAAGGATGGCGTATGCGTTGATACCTCAATGGGTCTTACTCCTCTTGATGGCTTTATGATGGGAACACGCTCGGGTGGAGTTGATCCTTCTATCCTTACTTACCTTATGAAGAAGGACAATATATCTCCCGATGAGATGAATACCATTCTTAATAAAAAGTCGGGTCTTCTCGGCATTTCAGGCGTTTCTAACGATAGCCGTGATGTTATTGCCGCTGCAGAGGCAGGAAACGACAGAGCACGTCTTGCAAACGAGATGCAGAACTATCAGATGGTTAAGTACATCGGTTCTTACGCTGCTGCAATGAGCGGCGTAGATGCTATCGTATTCACTGGCGGTATCGGCGAGAACGAGAAGAAGACCAGAAAGTATATTTGCGATATGGTTAGCTTCCTTGGATTTGAGCTTAATGAAGAAAACAACAATACCAGAGGTAAGGAAATTGAGATTTCTACCAAGGATTCAAAGGTTAAGGTTTGGGTAATTCCCACTAATGAAGAGCTTCTTATCGCAAGAGATACTCTTGAACTGGTTTCTAAATAACTTTAGATTGGTGAGATAAGGTTGAATATTTCTACAATTAAATCCAAAATTTCCAGCGGACAGGCTGATAGGGATTTTTCAATGCTCTATCAGGATGTAGCTGTAGCACGGAATAGATATTGTAAGGCTTGTGACCGTTTTTTAGAGGTATTTGCAGATAGTGACAATATTAGAATTTTCTCGGCTCCCGGAAGAACTGAGGTTGGCGGAAACCATACCGACCACCAGCACGGTAGGGTTTTGGCGGGCAGTGTTGATCTTGACATCATTGGAATTGTTTCTACTAATAACGATGGAGTTGTCAGAATTAAATCAGAGGGCTATCCACAGGATAATATTTCACTTTCCGAGCTTGACGTAATTGAGTCTGAAAAGGGAAGGGCCTCTGCGCTTATTCGTGGTGTTCTGCACTATTTTAAGGCAAACGGCTATAATATAGGCGGTTTTGATGCGTATACAACTAACAATGTTATGCGTGGCTCTGGACTTTCTTCTTCAGCTGCCTTTGAGGTTTTTGTCGGAACAGTTATAAACTATCTGTTTAATGACGGCAAGGTTGATGCTGTTGAAATTGCGAAGATAGGTCAAAAGGCAGAATCGGTTTATTTCGGTAAACCCTGTGGTCTGTTAGACCAGTCTGCAAGTGCTCTTGGCGGATTTACTGCGATTGATTTTAAAGATACCTCTATGCCTGTTGTTGAACGTGTTGATTATGATCTCGGCTCACACGGATATGCGCTTTGTGTTGTTAACACAGGCGGTAATCACGCAAATCTGACACAAGATTATGCTGATATAACTGTAGAATGCAGAAAGGTCAGCAATTTCTTTAACAAGGATTTCCTTCGTGATGTTGATACCAATGATTTTTATAGCAATATTGCTGAATTGAAGGAAAAATGTGGAGATAGAGCAGTGCTTCGGGCAATTCATTTCTTTAATGAAGATTTGAGAGC
Organism: Acutalibacteraceae bacterium; assembly: GCA_045537915.1. Classification (GTDB taxonomy): domain Bacteria; phylum Bacillota; class Clostridia; order Oscillospirales; family Acutalibacteraceae; genus SFWF01. Next base: position 38,762 of record JAZSQK010000048.1, on the reverse strand, counting down.
AGAAAATGAAAAGATTGCCCTCTTAAATGATGATTTCGACGGTTTTTTGAAGCTTATCAATGAATCAGGAAACTCATCTTTTAAGTATCTGCAAAATGTATATTCCATTTCAAATGTACAAGAACAGGGCATTTCTCTTTGTCTGGCGCTGACCGAACAGTTTATTGCAAATAATGGCGGCAAGGGTGCCTGTCGAGTTCACGGCGGCGGTTTTGCTGGTACGATTCAGTGTTTCTTACCCAGTGAATATATCGATTCATATAAGCAATTTATTGAGTCAGCATTCGGAGTAGGTAGCTGCTATGTGTTGAAAATCAGGCCTGTGGGTGGATTTGAACTAAATATTTAACATAAACAGGAGGAAAAATCCTCCTGTTTTTCATTAAATTAAGTTGATTATCCGTTAAATTTGATGTATACTAAATGTATATATATTTAGAGGTGTAAACGTATTATGCAGCTGAGCTTTTTAAATATTGATTGGGATTTAGGTATAAATATAACTATTTGCGGAATAGTTATTGTTTTTTCTATGCTGGTTTTACTGGTATTTGTGTTAACTATTTTTGGTTTGTTCTTTAAGGAGAGAAAACCAACCGTATCAAATGCTCAAACAACACCTAGTGTAGCAAAGACTGCTAATAAGATAACTTCAACTAATGATGATGAGACCATAGCCGTTATTGCTGCAGCAGTTGCATCTATGTATGATGGTACTGGTGTTACACCTATTATCAGGAGAATCAAGCCCGCCTCAAAATCATCAAGACCTTCATGGACATCTGCTGGACTATATGAGAACACAAAAGCATTTTAACGAAAGGATTATTCTGCATGCCGATATTTCAGTCGTTTTTAGAAACAGTTAAATCTTTGCTCCTTGATTCAGGTTTCGCTTCATTTTTTGTAGGCGACGGTTGGAAATATGCAGTTATGATTGCTATATCCTGTGGACTTTTGTATCTAGCAATTGTAAAGAAGTTTGAGCCGTTACTTTTGTTGCCTATCGCTTTTGGTATGCTACTTGCAAACCTTCCGGGCGCCGGAATTTTTCATCCTGAGCTTTGGATTGCGGGAAGTGAAGGAATCGATTTCGGACGGGTTTTGCACGAGGGTGGACTGCTTGATATTTTGTATATTGGCGTAAAGCTAGGTATATATCCGCCGCTTATATTCCTGGGAATTGGCGCAATGACCGACTTTGGTCCATTGATTTCCAATCCTAAGAGCTTTCTTTTGGGAGCAGCTGCTCAGATTGGCATTTTTCTTGCATTTATCGGTGCGCTTGCTATTGGCTTTTCTCCCGCTGAGGCAGGTTCGATCGGTATTATAGGTGGCGCAGATGGTCCTACCGCAATATTCGTTACCTCTAAATTAGCGCCGGATTTACTAGGTCCGATTGCTGTTGCGGCATATTCATATATGGCTTTAATTCCTTTCATACAAAAGCCAATTATGAAGTTGTTGACGACTAAAAAAGAACGTATGGTCAGAATGACCGAACTCAGAACTGTAAGCAAGACCGAAAAAATTATTTTCCCCATATTAGTTACGATAATTGTTTCACTTCTATTACCGGATGCGGCTGTGCTTGTCGGAATGTTGATGCTTGGCAATCTTATGAGAGAATCAGGGGTTGTTGACAGAATTTGCAAAACGTCGCAAAACGAACTGATGAATATAATTACTATCTTCCTTGGTCTAACAGTAGGCGCCACAACAAATGCTTCAACCTTCCTAAATCTACAGACGCTTGGTATTGTAGGTATGGGCCTTGTTGCTTTTGCTATGGGTACTGCAGGCGGAGTATTGCTTGGTAAGTTGATGTATGTTCTGACTAAAGGAAAGGTTAATCCTCTTATAGGTTCTGCGGGTGTCTCGGCTGTCCCGATGGCCGCCCGAGTTTCACAGATGGTCGGACAAGAAGAGGATCCTGGCAACTTCCTTTTGATGCATGCTATGGGACCAAATGTATCTGGCGTTATAGGTTCTGCGGTAGCAGCCGGAATACTGATAAATATGTTAGGATAGCTAAAAGGCTGAAGAATTACTCTTCAGCCTTTTTTGTATTCAGCTTTGATAGTGGGTTTGATTCTATTGCATTTTTTACTTGTTTGTCTGCTACATGAGTATATATTTGCGTCGTTCCAAGATTTTCGTGTCCTAAAACATTCTGCAAGACCCTGATATCAACACCACCATGCTGATACATTAGTGTAGCGGCGGTATGTCTGAGTTTATGTGTTGAAAGTCCTTTTCCGCCAAGACCTGCTTTTTCAAGGTATGTATTTACAATATGTTGAACAGTTTTACTGCTTATTCTTCGTTTGTTTCGACTTATAAATAATGCATTTTTATGTTCATATGGAACGCCTTCATTTTGTCTTACGGAAAGATAATCGAGCAGGGAAGAGGTGCAGGCGTCATTAAGATAAATAACTCTTTCCTTGTTACCCTTACCAACTACTCTGAGTGATCCATCAGACATAATGTCAGTTACATTAAGATTACATAACTCTGATAAACGCATTCCGCAATTTAAAAACAGGGTTATAATACAATAATCACGCTTTGAATATGGGGAATTGCTATCTTTTACTGAATTCAGTAATTCTAACGAATCTTCGAGAGTCAAATGCTTGGGGAGTGATTTTTTGAGTTTCGGAGAATCAAGCATTTCTGCGGGATTATTATCCAGTTGTTTTGTATTTGAAGTTAAATATTTAAAAAACTGACGTAATGTTGAAACCTTTCTGGCTCTTGTAGTTGAATTATTGTTTCGCTCATTTTTACAATATACTAAAAATGAATGTAGGTCATATGTGGTAATGGAGCGTATCAATTCCAAATCTACATCAGAAATTGATATTTTTTCAAACTCGTCGTCCGATAGATTTTTTCCTTTAATACATTTGATGTATCTGAAAAAAGTTATCAGATCAAAATAGTATTCCTTAATAGTAGCAGAGGATTTGTTTTTGATAGCTTCATTATATACAAGAAACTCTCTGACAACAGCTGGCGAATCTGTCAATATGTTTTTGTCCATATTAAAACTCCTAACATGTTATTTATTTATAACAGGAAACACTATCAGTAAAGTAACAGGATTTGGCGCTATTTAGCATAAACCCCTAATTCACACTACCCCGAATTATACAAAACATTCATTTTGTATAATTGGCTATATTTTTATTATATACCCTTTTTTCCGTTTGTCAAGGATATATTTCAATAATTTAAGTAATATTAAACCCTTAACCATAAAAGATTAAGGGTTATAAATATTATTAGGAACTCCAGACAAATTGAAATCAGGTATCATTTCCTTTGTAGCACTGCTTAATTCCTGAAGATATACGTCATAGAAATTATTATTGTAGCAAACGTCTACTACCTTTTCATATTCACGTTTAGTTATTCTTCTATTGATTTCTGGATAATCCTTTGCAAGATAAATCGGTGTATATTGACTCATAAGAGAAAATATAATATTTGGAGTATTTTCGTTTAGCCAATTAACGATGTTAATTGAATCATTAGTTGACTGAGGCAGAATCAGATGCCTTACAATGACTCCCCTCTCTATTAGCCCTTTACTATTTATTATAGGCTCTCCCTTAATCTCACAGGCTCTTTTAAGCGCTTTTGAGGCTACCTTAAAATAATCAGGACATTTAGCATACCTTAAAGACTTTTCCGAGGAAAAGAATTTTAAATCAAACAAATATACATCAAAAACGTCCTCTTCAATAACCTTTATATCCTCATATCCGCTACAATTATATACTATCGGAATTTTCGGCTTATAAAGCCTTAGAGCATCTTTTATAGCAGGTACAAAATGAGTCGGAGTGACAAGATTTATGTTGTGTGCACCCGAAATTTCTAGGTTTTTGAATATTTTTGAAAGCTCTTCAACGCTTATCGGTTTTCCAAAACCATTATGGCTGATTTCATAGTTCTGGCAAAAAACACATTTCAAAGAGCAACCGCTAAAGAAAACCGTTCCGGAGCCGTTAGTACCGCTAACACAAGGCTCTTCTCCATAATGTAATGAAGCTCTGGCAACAACAGGCATCTGAGGCATATTGCAGATACCGTATTCCCCGTCAGTTCTGTTTATATTACACTGTCTGGGACACAAATTACACTTTGACATTATCTTTTTCGCTTTCCTTAATAAGCACTGGTAGAATTCTCTTTTTGACCGTTAGTTTGTCATAGGTTTGCCTGAAAGATATCATAGCTTTTAGCTTAGTATTACAGTTTTTGCAGAAAAAACTAGCCCTGTGCCAGTTGCTGAAAAACTTCCACTTCCCCTTTCTGTCGGCAATAAAATTGCATACTGGACAATGGAATTTAAGATATTCAGGGTCAATACGTTTATCCCTTACATCCTTTATGTAATAGGCTTTAAAGGTAAGTCGCTTATAGAAGTCTTTTGCGCTAGTATCCTTAATATTTAAAGGAAAACGTTCATTGTTATATGTTTTCTTTAAAATTAGAGCAGCAACCAGTGAATCATCCTTTGCGGTATGAAGTTCAAATTCGCTTGTTGAAATATCAAGCATAAGCGCAGCATTTGAAAGAGAAATCTGGTTATTGATTTGAAAACCCATGCGCTTTAATTCGCCTTGAACATATGTCTGCAAATCCAGATATTTTGATATCTTTATTGTGTTTTTTAACTCAAACGCTCTTGAATTTTCAACAATAGCATATAAATCAGATGTGCTCCAGGTCATAGTAATACTTCTATCAGGAGACCACTCATTATACATATCAACTGCCTGTGAAAGAGATACGCCCTTAAGCATATCCTCATTAGTAATTCCTGTTAGTTTAATGACCTTATTACTGAGTTTTTTTGTTAATGCCGATTTAACTGTGACCTGAAAGGTATCGACAACACTAAATGAAGAATCAAGAAGCACAGCTCCGATCTGCAGGATTTCATTCAGAAAACTCCCTGCTCTTTTATTATAGACGTTGTTCCACTCTAGGTCGAGGATAATATATTTCATTATTTATTCCTTGCCTCGTATTTCATTCTTTCTTCTTTGTTTAAAATTTTCTTTCTTAGCCTGGTAGATTTAGGTGTAATTTCTACAAGCTCATCATTTTTAATAAACTCAAGGCACTGCTCCAGCGATAAATTTGAATGAGGAATTAGTTTTAATGCGTCGTCTGAACCTGCTGCCCTCATATTTGTTGCTTGTTTTTTCTTGCAGACATTACATACTATGTCCTCATTTTTTGGATTTTCGCCTACAATCATTCCCTCGTAAACCTCAACACCTGCACCAACAAATAAGCGTCCTCTGCTTTGGGTGTTAAACAGACCGTAGTTTGTAGTTTCCCCGGTTTCATGAACAATTATCGAGCCTGTTGTTCTTGAGTCAAAGTCCCCTTTATATTCCTGATAACTGTCAAAAATATGGTTCATAATTCCGTTACCGTTGGTATCGGTCAAAAACTGCGAGCGGTATCCCATAAGACCTCTTGACGGAATTAAGAATTCAAGATGCGACATTCCGCCCTCTCTTGCTCCCATATTTTTAAGTTCTGCTTTTCGTGAACCGAGTCTTTCCATAACGGCTCCGACATAGTCCTGCGGAACCTCAATCATCAGAAGTTCAATAGGCTCACATAGCTTTCCGTTGATTTCTTTATAGATGACCTTCGGAGGAGAAACCTGAAACTCAAACCCTTGTCTTCTCATTGTTTCAATCAAAATAGAAAGATGCAGTTCTCCCCTTCCCGAGACCTTAAAAGTATCGGGAGAATCGGTTTCCTCAACCCGTAGAGAAACATTCGTTTCTAGCTCCTTAAACAATCTGTCACGAATGTTTCTGGAGGTTACAAACTTACCCTCTCTTCCTGCAAACGGAGAGTTATTAACCATAAAATTCATTGAAAGTGTTGGCTCATCAATTTTTATAAACGGCAGAGGCTCTATACAGTTTCTGTCACAGATAGTCTCACCAATATTTATTTTTTCAATGCCCGAAATCTGTACGATATCCCCGAAAGAAGCTGACTCAACCTCTACCCTCTTTAAGCCCTCATACATAAATAATTTTCCGATTTTGACAATTGAGTTTGTGCCGTCAGCATGGCAAAGAGCAACCGATTGTCCGATTTTTACCTGTCCTCTTTCAATTCTGCCGATACCCATTCTGCCAAGGTAATCGTCATATTCTATATTCGAGAGGAGTAACTGAAGCGGAGCGTTCTCATCTCCAACAGGAGCCTCAATCTCATTTACTATCATATCAAAAAGAGGTTTAAGATCAACTCCCTTTTCCTCAGGGGAAAGCATAGCATATCCATCTCTACCGGATGCATAAACCACCGGAAAATCAATCTGTTCATCATCAGCGCCAAGCTCAATAAATAGATCGAGAACATTATCAACGACCTCAGCGGGTCTGGCCATCGGTCTGTCAATTTTATTGACAACAACTACTACCTTTTTTCCAAGTGAGAGAGCCTTTTTAAGCACAAATCGTGTTTGTGGCATACATCCCTCAAATGCATCAACGAGCAATAAAACGCCGTCCACCATCATAAGAATTCGCTCAACCTCACCGCCGAAATCCGCATGACCCGGTGTATCTATAATATTAATTTTTATTCCGTTATACATTACACAGGTGTTTTTTGAGAGTATAGTTATGCCCCTTTCTCTTTCAAGATCGTTTGAGTCCATAACCCTTTCTTCTACCTGTTCGTTTGAACGAAAGGTCCCTCCCTGACGTAGCATACCGTCAACTAAGGTCGTTTTACCATGGTCGACATGCGCGATTATAGCGATATTTCTTAAAGCGTTTCTTTTAGTCATAGTATCCCTCTTTTTCAATCTATAAGTATACTGCTAAAGTGATTTTTTGTCAATTATATTGAGTTATCATTCGCACTTGCTTGTACATATATTCATATAATATAGCGGAGGTGTTAATATGACAAATTCTAATTGCTTTTGTAGGTATAATTGCCTTGATTTAGCCATACTTGTAAGTGTTATAGTCGGAGTAATTGCCGCTATACTGACATTTGGTGCAGTAATCGTAGTGACTCCAGCTTTTTTATGGGTTCTGTTTGGTATAGCAGTTGCTTATCTAGCAATAATATTATACAGGACTTTGGGAAAGAACACTGTGTGTGAATATGCAAATTCTGCATTAAATGCTGTGTTTGTGGGAATTCTTGGTACAATCCTGACGGCAGTAATTCTTCTTGGTATTTCTTTTGCGGCTACAAGTATAGTCGGCGCTATTGTAGTAGGTCTTCTTCTGTTTTTCTTTAGCCTGACAATAACGGCTACAGTATGTCTTATCAGACGTCTGCTAAAGTGTGAACAGTAGTCTAAAGTATATGACTTATTAAAAAACGGAGAACATCGTTTTGTGATGTTCTCCGTTTATCTGGCGCGCTTGAAGGGACTCGACCGTCTGCTGCGCATACTACATCGCTTGTCGACTAAAGGCCTTGCCCTTAGTAACCGACTTCGCGCTCTGTGCTAAAAACTTGCCACTGGCAACTTTTCTTAACGCACAGACCCTTCGGGTTCGAGCCAAATACGATACAATAAAAAATGGAAAACACCATTGACTGATGTTTTCCGTTTATCTGGCGCGCTTGAAGGGACTCGAACCCCTGACCTACCGCTTAGAAGGCGGTTGCTCTATCCAGCTGAGCTACAAACGCATTACATATAAAAAAGCCCGACTAAAAGGGCTTTTTTATAATGGAGCGGGTGATGGGAATCGAACCCACGTCTCCAGCTTGGAAGGCTGGCATTCTAGCCGTTGAACAACACCCGCAAAATTTGCAAGAAATATAATAGCACACTTCTTGCAATTAGTCAACACATTTTTTAAAATTTATGAAATAAAAATTTTTTCGTTCTTAAGTGAAACCTTTAGTGTACACACCGGAGTAACGTCAGAGGTAACAATACGGTCAACGATAGGATCTTCAACTAGGCGTCTGATATTGTTTCTAAGATCTCTGGCTCCGGATTTTGCTCCTTCGCTGAGCCTTGCAAGATAATTATAAACCTCATCTTTAATTTCCAGAGTAATTCCCTTTTCGCTTAAAACTTTCGATAAATCGCCAAGCATAAGCTTTGAGATTTTAACAAGGCTTTCTACATCAAGAGACGAAAAAGAAATTATCTCGTCGACACGGGCTATAAACTCAGGCCGCAAAAACTCCTCAAGTGCAGAAACAGCTCGTTCACGATTCGTATCCTGAACGGTTTTGCTGAAGCCCATAATGCTGTCACGCTTGTTACTTCCGGCATTAGAGGTCATGACTATTATTGTGTTCTCAAAGTTAACCGTTCTGCCCTGTGAATCTGTAATTCTTCCATCGTCAAGTATTTGAAGAAGAATATTCAAGACATCAGGATGAGCTTTTTCAATCTCATCAAAAAGAACTACAGAATAAGGTTTTCTTCTGATTTTTTCGGTAAGCTGACCGGCATCGTCGTATCCGACATATCCGGGAGGCGCTCCAATTAACTTTGATATCGAATGCTTTTCCATAAATTCAGACATATCAAGTCTTATGAGCGTCTCGGGGCTTGAGAATAACTGATCGGCCAAAACCTTAACAAGTTCTGTCTTTCCGACACCGGTTGGCCCTACAAATATAAAAGAAGCAGGTTTTCTGTGCGGCGTTGTTTGAACACGGGAACGCTTAACAGCTGCCGACACCATATTAGCGGCTTCATCCTGGCCTATAATACGCTCTTTTATTTTACTCCCAAGAGCCTTTAGTTTTTCAAAATCACTTTCTTCTATTTTAGCAGCGGGAATACCTGTCCACAACTCAATTACTTTTGCAATATCCCTGTCACCTACTTCGTTATCAGATGCGGGTAGATATAGCTCGGATGCACGGGTTTGCAACTTGTCAATATCTGCCTTTAATAACGCCTGTTTCTCATAATCAGGATTATCTACATCAGACTGAAGTCTTTCAAGCTCAATCTGCTTTTCAGAAATCTTTTTATTAGTTACATACAGCTCATCAACTGCCTTATTTTCAAGACTTGCACAGGCGCAAGCCTCATCAAGCAGGTCAATTGCCTTGTCTGGCAAATATCTGTCGCAAACATACCTTTCCGAAAGAGTTACTATTTTCTTTATAAGCTCATCAGAAACGGTTACTCCGTGAAATCCTTCGTAATATCCTTTAATACCAAGTAGTATTTCTATTGCACTTTCAATGGATGTTTCCTCAATTGTAACCGGCTGAAATCTTCTCTCAAGGGCTGCATCCTTTTCAATATACTTACGATACTCGGTAAAGGTTGTAGCGCCTATAACCTGTATTTCTCCACGTGAGAGGGCCGGTTTCATAATGTTAGCGGCATTCATAGAGCCCTCGGCTGCGTCGCCAGCACCCACGAGGTTATGAATCTCATCAATAAAGAGAATAACATTGCCTACAGATTTAACTTCCTCAATAAGTCCCTTTACTCTGCTTTCAAACTGTCCTCTGAACTGGGTACCAGCAACAAGACTGGTCAGATCTAGCAAAAATATTTCTTTGTCCAGAAGGCGTGCCGGGGCGCTTCCCTCTGCAATGGACAGAGCAAGACCTTCAACTACAGCAGTTTTTCCCACGCCCGGTTCTCCAATAAGACAGGGGTTATTCTTTGAACGTCTGGATAAAATCTGTATAGTTCGATAAAGCTCTTTATCACGACCGATAATAGTATCAAGCTTACCTTCCCTGGCTCGTTTAGTTAAATTGATACAATAATGATCAAGGTATTTCTTTCTGTCTGAAGCCTTGTCTTTTTTCTTATCTTTTTGCTGATCCTTTGGTTTTTCAGCGCTGTCATCACTTGCGCCAAACTGACCAAAAATATTGTTTAAAAAAGGAAATGCCGGAGCAGTGCCAAGATCAAATTCTTCATCAGAACTATCACTCATAATGTCCATAAACTGCTCACTCATCTGCTCAATATCATCTTCTGATATATTCATTTTCTTAAGCAAATCATCGATTGGTTTAATACCGGATTCCTTTGCGCAAACAAGGCATAGTCCTTGAGGTTCTGCGCTTTGTGAATCATTCGGGTTTGAGATAAATACCACAGCAGGTCTTTTTTTGCATTTGCTGCATAATTTCATCATTTTTTAGGAACTCCTTTTACCTGTCCGGAAAACATTTTAAAATATCCTGATAAAGATATAATCATACATACTATAGAAGCTGCAACAAGTATGTATAGCGGTATATGGGTAATTGAATATATATCGGTAAGTACAGTATAAATCATTGTCAGAAAGATTACTATTGTAGAAAGTTTGCCCCACCATCTTGCAGAGATTGGCTTTGTACCGTTTGTAAGTACGTATACAGCGGCAAAAAGGGTTAGTAATTCTTTTAAAAACAGTACACCGAACATAGGAAGAAGCGACGGATGATTGATTGTAAGACAAAGTATAACAACAATCTGTGTCATTTTATCTGCTATAGGGTCCAGAATTTTACCCAAATCAGATACTAAATTACATTTTCTTGCTATTAAACCATCGATTATATCGCTTAGTCCGCTAATTATCACTATAAAAGCCGCCCAGAAAAACTTGTTATCTATTCCTTCAGAAAAATACACTATAACAAACATAGGAATAAGAAGAATTCTGATAAAGGAAATTACATTAGGAATTGTAATAATGTTTTTCATTTTTTAAAACTCCTGAAAAATTTTAAATGCCAAACGGAATTAAGTTCAAAATGGTTTTGAAAATTCTTGTATTGTCGATTGCATCTGACAAAGAATTGTTTGAAATTAAACCTGCGATAAGAGATATTGCCATACAACCTATCGCAACGAATATTATGCCTTTACAAGCTCCTAATGCGCCACCTAACACAAGATTCGCCGTGCCTAACAAAGCACCCTTAAAGAGAGAATTAATGAATTTTGAAACAAATTTCATTAATATAAGAGTAATCACAAACAGTAAAATAGCAACTATGTATTTGACAATAGTAGAAATAGCGGGTTCAATAACGTTTGCGCAAATCTGATTTGAGATTTCTTCACTGTCTGTAGCTGATTGCATCTTTTCAGCCAAAGCATCTGCCGAGTATCCGGTTTTATCTGCAAGTTTTGAAACTCCTGCAGGAAGAGAATCAAACAACTTGTTTATGGCCTCCTTTGCAGATTCCGTCGTCTCACCAAGAGACTTGTCAACCGCAGAATAAACAGCCTTTGATACAGGCGGTTCTATAGTTTTTTCATACAAAAAGCTTGATATCGGTGAGGATAGAGTAAATGCAACAGCAATAGCGGCAACAAAACCAATAAGGTCGATAAGCGTTCTCACAAACCCTTTTTTTGCTGCAAGAATTATACATATAACGACTACTGCAACGACTGCTAAATCAAGAATAATACTCATAATTATTTCTCCTTTTCTGTAAGTTGATATTTACTTATACCCGAATTACTAACTGCTGCAACGCTGTTGTCTGACACAGGAATTAGATATTTTACATCAAAAGGAACCTCTGCAGAAGAAATTAAACTACCATCAGTATTATGACGGTATACTTTACCGTCGCTCAGAACATACACAGAACGATTTTCCAGAGCTAAATCTTTAACCGGGACCCCAATTGAAATCGAACTTTCTAACGAACCCTTTTTATAAACCGAAATATTATTAACTTCTGTGTTTGCAGAAAGCGTACTTAGTATTGCAAGTCGCCGACCGGTAGGCTCCGCTAATTTATTTGTCAGCTCAGTTTTATTCGAACTGACGGTGCCATTTTTGTAATTTATAAATTCGCAACTGTTTTCCGTGACTGCACAAACAGTATTATTAGAAACCGAGTACATTTTGTATACCATGCTGTTCGTAAACGTAAAGGTATATATTGGGTCTGCGGAGTCAAATTGAAGCAAATGCACATACGAGCTTATTTGCCCCTGACTTGACTTAATTGCGCATACCAGGATCTTTTTGCCGTTATCTACCAAATTTACAGATGTAACAATACCGTCCGAACTAAACCACTTGTAGAGCTGGGAATGATTTTTGTTAAAGACGATAACCTGTGAATCATATCCGTCTGCATGTGCGGCCACAGCGTATTTTCCGTCATCAGTAATATCTGCGCAGATTATCTGATCATCAAATTGAATTAATTTGATTTGTCTATCGAAATTATATATCTTTAGTACACTATCTCCCTGACCGTAAACCAAATATCTGGTTTCTGCTGATAACATTACAGGGTTTGACAAGCCGTGAGATACCGAAGAAATTAGTTTTCCATTATTGTTAATTGTTTCTACGGTAGATTGTGTTAAAAGCTGATAGTAACCTGAATTTCTGCTTACGTCCAGTATATCACCATAATTGAGGGAAATATCGTATCCCGAACCGTTTCCGATTGTTTTAAATGCAGCGGACGTGTATTCAACAAAACCAATCGGGTGCAGGGATACCACAATAAAGTATACTACCAGAATAACAGCAAGAATGCCGAAAATGAGAGAAGCGAAATGTATTTTTGCGCCTTTTCTTCCCTTAACAACCTTGAATTTACCCGAAGAAGCCGAACTTTTCCGTGAGACATGTTCATTCTTTGAGCGCATTTTGACGGTTTCTATATTACGCTTATCGGTGTTCTTTTTATCGGGTATTTTCTTTGATACCTTTTTCTTTTTGTAATCAGCCATAACTAAACCTACTTAATATATAACCTTATTTAAATAAAGACCGTGAGGCGGAGCGGTAATTCCAAGTTTTGAGCGATCTTTAGCATCTATAAGCTCCGAGTAATCTGAACATTCAATATTTCCTAATGAAATATCAACCGCAGTGCCAACGATAATTCGTACCATATTATATAAAAAACCGTTTGCGGTTACCGACAAAACAACAAGATCATCCTGTCTTACAACAAAGCATTCGCTGACAGTTCGAACGGTGTCGGTTACGGTTCTTCCTGATGAGGAAAATCCTATAAAATCCCTTGTGCCGCAAATAGCATTACAAAAGGAATTCATTTTATCTATATCCAAATTTCTCTCAATATGCCAGGCTCTGTCTGCTGTAAAAGAGTCTCGAAGTTTGTCATTATGAATTTTATAAATATAATTCTTACCTTTTGCTGAATATCGGGAATGAAAATTTGAATCAACATACCTGCATTCAAGAACAGTAATATCCTTAGGTAAAACAGAATTCAGTCCTTTTATTATGCCATCCTCAGAAATGTGTAAATCAACATCGAAGTGACAGTAAAACTCATTAGCGTGTACTCCGGCGTCGGTCCTGCTGCAGCCTGTGAGGGCTATCTTTCTCTTGAACATAGCTTCTGTTTTTTCCTGAAGCGTCTGCTGAACGGTAATGCCGTTAGGTTGAACCTGCCAACCGTGATACCCGGTGCCCAGATAGGAGATTTTTAAAACTATTCTTTCCATACACACCCACTAAAACAAATAATTTGTAAATATGATTGAAATAGAAATAATAATGCTTAACACAAGAGATAGGTAATCGGTAAAATTTAGTTTCATCTGCTTCATTCGTGTTCTGCCCTTTCCCCCGTTATAGCATCTGCACTCCATAGCCTCAGCCAACTCATACGCCCTTCTTACTGAAGAAATGAGGAGCGGTATCAGAATTGGCAAGAGAGCCTTTATTCTTTTAATCAATCCGCCTGATTCAAGGTCTGCTCCCCTTGCCTTCTGCGCACTCATAATTTTATCGGTTTCATCAATAAGCGTAGGAATAAACCTCATTGCAATTGTCATCATCATAGAGATTGTATGAACTGCGCTACCCAATCCGACAAATTTTAAGGGAGAAAGCAACCGCTCAATAGCATCAGTAATATCGTTAGGAGTTGTAGTATACGTCAACACAGAACTGAGTAAAATGAGCAAAAGAATTCTTACTGACATAAATACAGCCTTTTCTATTCCGCCACTGTATAGAGAAAAGGTGTTGAATATAACAAATTCGGTTCCGCTACGTGTATAAACAAGATTTAATATAGCCGTGAATATGATAATCGGAATGATAACCTTTACATTTTTAAAACAAGTCCTAATTGGAACCTTTGATGAAAATAAAATAACAAAAATAAATGCTCCAAACAGCGAAAGAGATATGAAGCCGTCGCAAACAAACAGCATTACAACAAGAAGTATCAGCTGAACTATTTTTAAACGAGGGTCCAGACGGTGTAGTACTGAATTTGCAACAAAATATTGTCCAAAGGTAATATCTTTAATCATTTTTTACCCTCCTTTTTCGATAGCAAAGGAAGCAAAAAATTGACTGCATCATCAACCGTAATAATACTATCCGACTCTATACCATACTTCTCCTTAAGGGATATGAACACTTCGGAAATCAGGGGAACATTAAGCCCGATACTTTTTAATTCGTCGGTCTTTGAAAAAATTTCTCTTGTTGTTCCGTAAGAATATACAGCGCCTTGGTTAAGTACAAGAATCTTATCGCAGATATTGGCCATATCCTCCATTGAATGTGAAACAATTATTACAGAAGCATTGTTTTGGGTTCTGTAATCGGAAATAGCCTTAAAAACCGCCTGTCTGCCTGCAGGATCTAAACCGGCTGTAGGCTCATCAAACACAATGATTTCAGGCTCCATTGCCATTACACCGGCAATAGCAACACGCCTTTTTTGACCGCCCGATAAGTCAAACGGGGATTTGTCAAACAATTCGCTGCCGAATCCCAACAGTCTTGCTGTTTTATTTATTCGTAATTCGATTTCTTCAGGCGTAAGACCGAGATTTTTAGGTCCGAAGGCAATATCATCATATACCCTTTCTTCAAATAACTGATACTCAGGATATTGAAAAACAAGCCCAATCTTAGCACGGATTTTAGATATTTCCTTCGGGTTATCCCAAATATCCTTTCCGTTAAACAAAATACGTCCGCTTTGAGGCTTTAAAAGACCGTTCAAATGAGAAACAAGGGTTGATTTGCCCGACCCGGTATGGCCGATTATTCCCAAAATCTCGCCTCTATCCAGGTTAAAAGAAATATTATTGATCGCAGGTTTAATGTCAGTGTCTGCGACAGAATAACTGTGTGATAGGTTTTCAACCTGTAAAAAATGCACTAATTTTCCTCCAAGTTAATAAGATTAAAAATAATATCAGCGCACTTGTCCGACTCAATAACACCCTTCTCAATATCGGGATATCTCTTTGAAATAAGGTCAAGCAGTTCAGTAGTCTGGGGAAGCTCAAGGCCTGCCTCTTTGAGTTCTTTAGTTTTTGAAAAAACATGGGACGGGCTTCCGTCGACGGTAATTTTTCCGTTAGAAAGGACAACTACCCTGTCTGCATTCTGTGCTTCTTCCATAAAATGTGTGATAAGTATAACAGTTATGCCCTTTTCCTTGTTTAATCTATGAATTGTAGAAATAACCTCATGCCTACCCTTTGGATCAAGCATGGCGGTAGGTTCATCAAGAACAATACACTCGGGCTCCATTGCAATTATTCCCGCAATAGCTACCCTTTGCTTTTGTCCGCCTGATAACTTATGGGTTAATGAAGATTTTTTGTCTGACATATCGACCGCAACAAGAGCGTTATCTACACGTTCTCTGATAACAGAAGGTTCTAAACCTAGGTTTTCTGGTCCAAATGCAACATCTTCTTCTACTACAGAGGATACTAACTGGTTATCAGGATTCTGAAAAACAAGGCCGACCTTTGTTTTTATGTCAATTTCATTACCTTCGTCAAGTGTGTCCATAGAATCAACATAAACCTTACCCACAGATGGCTTAACAAGACCGTTTGTCAGTTTAGCAAGGGTTGACTTTCCTGAACCGTTGTGTCCGAGAATGACATTAAAGGCTCCACGCTCAATACTCAGATTAAACTGATTAAAAACACTTACAGAGCGATCATCTGACTCATATTCAAATGTAACATTATCAAACTTAATAATTGAGTTCATTAAATATCACTTTCGGTCCATATAGTAGTATTTCCGCAAGGCAGAACGATATCTTTGTCGGTAACCTTCAGTCCGATCTCGTCGGTAAAGACCTTGCCATTCGCACAGGGCGGAATAAATTGTTTTACAAGATAGTTTAGAATTGTTGGAGAAAGACCTCCTGTATAGGAGTTCAAAAAGAAGAATAAGGGTTTGTCCGATATAATTTTACCTATATCAGAGAGAAGCTCACTGATTTGCTGTTCAAGCTTCCAAACCTCGCCGTTAGGTCCTCTGCCGTAAGACGGAGGGTCCATAATAATGGCGTCATACTTATTCTGCCGTCTAATTTCACGCTTTACAAACTTTTGACAGTCGTCTACAAGCCACCTGACAGGTCTGTCAGAAAGATTAGATACCGATGCATTTTCTTTTGCCCAGCCAACCATACCCTTTGAGGCATCCACATGGGTGACAGTTGCGCCTGCATTAAGACAAGCAAGTGTTGCTCCGCCGGTATATGCAAATAGATTTAAAACAGAAACAGGTCGATTTGCGCCTCGGATAAGTTTATCAGCCAATTTCCAGTTAATAGCCTGTTCGGGAAATAAGCCGGTATGTTTAAAGCCCATAGGTTTCAATCTGAAGGTAAGGTCATTGTAATTTATTGACCAGACATCAGGAACCTTTTTTAGATTTTCCCAATATCCTCCCCCGCTTTGTGAGCGATGATAAACTGCATCTGCTGAGAACCAGAGCGGATTTTTCTTCTCGGTATGCCACAATATTTGAGGATCGGGACGAATCAGAATGATGTCCCCCCACCTCTCGAGCCTTTGACCGTCAGTGGCATCAATAAGCTCATAATCTTTAAAATCTTCAATAAATCTCATATGCTTCCTTTAAAAAGTCATTTGTGATGAATTATCCTTAAACTCAATGCCAAGATGCTCGTAAGCGAGTTTTGTGACACATCTACCTCGACTCGTTCTGGTCAAAAAGCCTATCTGCATAAGATACGGCTCGTAAACATCCTCAATGGTAATTGCCTCTTCGCCAACGGCCGCAGCAAGTGTATCCAGACCGACAGGACCTCCTCCATAATTGTTAATTATGGTTTTAAGCATTTTTCTGTCAAAGTCATCAAGACCTAATTCATCTATTTCAAAACGCTCAAGTGCGCTTTTGGCGACAAAATCAGTAATAATTCCGTCAAACTGGACTTCACATATATCTCTGACACGCTTTAAAAGCCTGTTGGCTATTCGAGGCGTGCCTCTTGAACGTGATGCAATTTCCAAAGCGCCGTCGTGTTCTATTCTAATTCCAAGTATTCCCGCAGAGCGTTCTACAATTTTAGCCAACTCTTCAGGAGTGTACATCTCAAGTCTGAGCAGAACACCAAAACGGTCACGAAGCGGTGCAGAAAGCTGTCCCGAACGGGTTGTTGCTCCGACTAATGTGAATTTAGGAACATCAATTCTGATTGACCTGGCAGACGGACCTTTACCGATAATGATATCAAGAGAAAAGTCTTCCATTACGGGATAAAGGACCTCTTCCACTATTCTGGGAAGTCTGTGAATCTCATCAATAAAGAGAACGTCTCCTTCAGAGAGATTAGTCAAAAGCGCAACCAGGTCACCCTGTTTTTCAATAGCAGGGCCCGAAGTTACCCTAATATTTACTCCCATTTCGTGCGCAATTATATTTGATAGGGTTGTCTTACCAAGACCGGGAGGACCATATAAAAGTACGTGGTCAAGAGATTCATGTCTTGACAGCGCAGCCTTAATATAGATTTCGAGATTCTCCTTGGCCTTTTCCTGTCCAACATACTCTGCAAGAGTTTTCGGTCTTAATGAGTTTTCCGAATCATCGGTATCGGGAGAATATTCAGGCATTACTATTCTATTGTCAAATTCCTGTTCAAACATATCCTACGCCTTTCCGGACAGGTTTTTAAGACCGCCCTTAATTAGTTCATCAGTTGGAAGATTAGGATCAAGCCTACCAACAGCTAAGGTTGCTTCACTTTGAGAAAAGCCTAATGATACAAGGGCTGCAACAGCCTCTGAAAGATTAGTGCGGTTGTCCATTCTGCTGACAATTGCAGTGTCTTCTGATAAATCCAGAGTTCCTTTGCCTATCTTATCCTTAAGCTCAAGGACAATTCTCTGAGCTGTTTTAGAGCCAACCCCAGATACACATGTAAGCGCCTTAGAATCACCCGAAATGATAAAGAATGATATCTGATCAGGCGTATATTCCGAAAGAAAAGCGATTGCGGTCTTTGCACCAACACCGTTAACAGAAATAAGTAGTTTAAAACATTCAAGTTCATTAGTGTCAGCAAAGCCGTAAAGGTCTAAAGCGTCTTCCTTTACCGAAAGATAGGTATAGAGAAAGGCATCAGAGGAGTTGTTAGGTAGCTTAGCGAGGGTTTTTAGACTTGCATAGCATCTGAATCCAACTCCGGAGCACTCAATAACGACCGAAGTATTATCAGAAAAGAGCACTTTACCTCTTAAACAAGAAATCATTTATATCATTCCTCCGGAATTTAATTTGCCGAGCAAAGAACCGTTTGAATGTGCGTGGCATATCGCAATCGCTAATGCATCTGCCGTATCATCAGGTTTAGGAACTGAAGAAAGACCTAAAATGCTCTTAGTCATCTCCATTACCTGCTTTTTCTCGGCTTTGCCGTAGCCGGTAACCGAGGATTTAACCTGCAACGGAGTATACTCATAAACAGGTACATTGTTAAGCTTTGCGGCTAACAGAATAACACCTCTGGCCTGCGCTACATCAATGGCAGTCGTTGTATTGGTGTTGAAAAATAATTTTTCAATTGCCATCGCATCTGGAGTAATTTGCTTTATTATACGGTCAGTTTCGTAATAGATATCAAGAAGACGGTTGGAAAACAGTTCTCCCGCCTTAGTGGTAATTGCGCCGAAGTCAACAATTTTAAATCGGTTAGAGTTATAATCAACCGCTCCGTATCCGATAATTGCATAACCCGGATCTATCCCAAGCACTCTCATAAGCATAATACTCCAAAATAATCTTTATTCTAAAAGTATATCACATAGATATTTTTATGGCAACAATTTTCTAAATAATTATTGTTAATAAATACCTATTATATTAAAACTCTTGACAATAAATGACATTAGATATATATTTATTTTGAATTGTTTAACGCATCTGTGCTCAAATGCAGTTATGAAATGCGGCCTTACAAACCTTGCGTTTGTTTTAAACTCTTTGTGGATGGTCGCAATATAACAAACTGCGGGTATCGCACAGGGTTATTAACAGTAACTTGTGCGGCACTTAGTGTCCGCAAAGGGGGATGCGCTATGAAAAGCGAAAATATTATTGAATTAAAGAATATCTCTATTGCCTTTGGCGAGGAAACCGTTCTTGACGGAATAGATCTTTCTATCCGTGACGGAGAATTTGTAACCCTTCTCGGTCCGTCGGGTTGCGGAAAAACAACAACACTCAGAATCATCGGCGGATTTGAGGAACCAAACAGTGGAGATATCTTCTTTGACAACGAGAAGATAAATGGTGTTCCTGCATATAAAAGGCAGGTTAACACCATTTTTCAGCGTTATGCGCTCTTCCCTCACCTGAATGTTTACGAAAATATTGCATTTGGAATGAGGGTTAAAAAGATTCCCGAGAATCAAATCAAGGAAAAGGTTTCCGAGATGCTGAAGCTTGTCAATCTTGAGGGGCTTCAGAAAAGGCGCATTGATACTCTGTCCGGCGGTCAGCAACAGCGAGTTGCGATTGCAAGAGCGCTTGCAAATGAGCCTAGAGTATTGTTACTTGATGAGCCTCTTGCGGCTCTGGATCTTAAACTGCGAAAGGATATGCAGGTTGAGCTCAAAAAAATTCAACAAGCCTTACAGATAACCTTTATATTTGTAACACACGACCAAGAAGAAGCCCTGACTATGTCTGATACCGTTGTTGTTATGGATGCGGGTAAGATTCAGCAGATTGGAACGCCGAAGGATATTTACAATGAACCGAAAAATGCCTTTGTAGCTGACTTTATCGGCGAGTCAAATATTCTTGACGGCATTATGCGTAAGGACTATGTTGCAGAATTTTCGGGGCATGTTTTTGAGTGTCTTGATAAGGGCTTTGAGGAGAATGAAGCGGTTGACGTTGTAGTCAGACCTGAAGATGTTGACATCGTTGACGCTGATAAGGGAATGCTTACCGGTGTTGTTACTTCTGTTACCTTCCTTGGCGTTCACTATGAGATAATTGTTGATATCGGCGGCTTTAAATGGATGATTCAGACAACCGACGAGGCAAAAGAGGGCGAAACAGTAGGACTCTATATTGAACCCGACGCTATTCACGTTATGAAAAAGTCTGAGTATTCCGGTCTTTACGGAGATTACAGTACATACAGTGACGAGATCGAGCGTCTTTCCGACCTTGAAACCGATGAGGAGGACAGTAATGAAGAAAGCTTCGATTGGTAATCCTCATATCGCATCATTATATGTTGTCTGGTCTTTAATCTTTATCATAGTTCCACTGCTGATGGTGGCTTACTATTCCTTTACAGACGAAACAGGCGCATTTTCACTCGGCAATATAACCCAGATAGTTGAATATAACTATTTGAAAATTTTTGGGGTTTCAATACTTTATGCATTTGTAGCTACAGTAATAACCCTTTTAATTTCATATCCGCTTGCCTATTTTATGACTAAATTAAAGGTTAGCTCACAAGGCACTCTTATGCTTTTAGTTATGCTGCCTATGTGGATGAATCTTTTAATTCGCACATATTCCCTTTCCAACATTCTTGAAAGAAACGGAATAGTCAACACTCTGCTTGAGAATATGGGTTTTGAGAAGATAAAACTCATAAACACACCGGGTGCGGTTATACTCGGTATGATTTATAATTTTATTCCCTATATGATTTTACCCATATACTCTGCTCTGTCAAAGCTTGATAAGTCCTTGACCGAAGCTTCATCCGACCTTGGAGGAAACGCTTTTACTACACTCAGAAGGGTTATTATCCCTCTCAGTATGCCCGGCGTTGTTTCCGGCATAACAATGGTTTTTGTTCCTTCGGTCAGCACCTTCTATATTTCGCAAAAGCTCGGCGGTATTAAAAATGAGCTTATAGGAGATGTAATTGAACAGCAATTCAAGCTTAACAGTAATTATAACCTAGGCGCAGCGCTTTCACTGATACTGATGGTTATGATAATTATCAGCCTTATAGTAATGAATAAATTTGCCTCTGATGATGACGGAGGTGTTATAGTATGAAGACAATTTCAAAAATCTACATAGGTCTTATAATGTTCTTTCTCTATGCTCCAATTTTGGTAATGATAGTCTTCTCTTTTAACTCGTCAAACAGTACGGCTGTTATGGAGGGCTTTTCTCTAAAATGGTATGGGGAATTGCTGGGCAATGATACCGTATTAAATGCACTTTTAAACACATTGATACTAGCGCTCTCATCCGCTGCAATCGCCACAGCATTAGGCTCTGTTGCTGCGGTAGGTATTTTCTCGTATCGTAAAAGGTGGACAAAATCCGCAATTATGACTGTTACAAATATCCCGATGATGAACCCTGACATAGTTACCGGAATTTCTATGATGCTTCTCTTTGTTTTCCTGGGAAGATTGTTAGCTCTTAGAAGTGCACTAGGCTTTATTACCCTTTTAATTGCTCATGTTACATTCAATTTGCCTTATGTTATTCTTTCGGTAATGCCTAAACTTAGACAGATGGACAGACATCTTTCTGAAGCAGCACTTGACCTCGGATGTACACCTATTAAAGCCTTTTTTAAGGTAACTTTACCCTCAATTTCTTCAGGAATTGTTACAGGATTTATTATGGCCTTTACCCTATCTCTTGATGATTTTGTAATAAGTTATTTTACAACCGGTCCCGACTTCCAGACCCTTCCCCTACTCATTTATTCAATGACAAAGCGTAGGGTCACACCCGATATGTACGCACTTTCTACTATTATGTTTGTATCGGTTCTTGTGCTTCTCATACTCTTTAATTTTGCACAGTCCAATGCAGATAAAAAGCGGAGGAAAACACAATGAAAAAAATACTTTCTCTGCTTATAACAATAATCATTATTTCGAGTTGTCTTTGCGGATGTCAATACGAGTACTATGAGCCCGAATTGCGTTCTTCATATGATCGTCCTGACCTTGTGGGTACAACCCTGAATGTATATAATTGGGGCGAATATATTTCAGACGGCAGTGAAGACTCTATGAATGTTATTAAGGAGTTTGAACATCTGACAGGAATAAAGGTTAACTACTCGACCTTTGACAGTAATGAATCTATGTACTCTCTGATTAAATACGGCGGCGTATCATACGACATCGTAATACCCTCCGATTATATGATTGAGCGTATGATTAACGAGGATATGCTGCAAAAGCTTGATATGTCAATGATATCTAATTATGATCTCATAGACGAGAAATACAAAAATCTTTATTTTGACCCTAATAACGAGTACAGCATACCCTACAGCGTAGGAATGGTTGGCCTTATATATAACACAACACTTGTTGATGAAGCGCCTGACAGTTGGTCTGTAATGTGGGATGAGCGCTACAAGGATGATGTACTGACCTTCAACAATCCGAGAGATGCCTTTGCAATCGCACAGTTTCTTTTAGGGCAGGATATAAATACTACTAATAAAGCTGATTGGGATGCGGCTGCTGAAATGCTTAAAAAGCAGAAATCGGTGCTTCAGGCATATGTTATGGATGAGGTTTATAACAAGATGGAGTCCGGCTCGGCTGCTATTGCCCCCTACTATGCAGGAGACTATCTGAGCATGTTGGATAATAACGAGGATCTTGCCTTTGTTTATCCAAAGGAAGGTGTGAATGTTTTTGTTGACTCGGTATGCGTTCCGAAAAACGCAAAGAACTTTGACGCAGCTATGCTCTTTATAAACTTCTTGCTTGAGCCTGAAATTGCTCTTGCAAATGCTGAATATATTTATTATGCCTCCCCAAACACCTCGGTTACCCAAAATCCTGATTACTCTCTTTTGGGTGATGAAACCATCTATCCTTCGGAAGAAGATACGCCTAAGTGCGAGTATTTTCACGATATGGATGCCGAGACCAGAGCCTATTTCGATAAACTCTGGCAGGATGTAAAACTCTATTAAGATTAAAATTATGGGCAACAAAAACTGTTGCCCATAATATTTTAAAATCAATATTGACAATGATTTTTATGTGTGCTATAATACACAAGTCACATTCGGAGGGATATCGAAGTGGTCATAACGAGGCGGTCTTGAAAACCGTTTGGGCGCAAGCCCACAAGGGTTCGAATCCCTTTCCCTCCGCCATCTTTTTTAAAAGCAAGTTACAACATGGAGTAGTACTCAAGTTGGTGACGAGGCACCCCTGCTAAGGGTGTAGGCCGGGTAACCGGTGCGAGAGTTCGAGTCTCTCCTACTCCGCCAAATAAAAAGGCAACCATCGTTAGATGCGTTGCTTTTTTATTTGGCTATCCTTTTTGTTTTAAGGAGAATTTTATGAAGATATACACGCTAACCTTGAACCCTGCATTTGATATACACACAGAGGTTGAGAATTTGAAATTGAATAAGGAAAATTTTGCAATCATAAGGTCTAGAGAAGCAGGCGGAAAGGGACTTAATATCAGTCGTGCGCTTACATGCGCAGGCATTAAAAATAGCGCAGTTGTTCTGCTAGGAAAAGAAAACGCTGAAGATTATCTAAACCTAGTGACCAGCGTAAATATTATGCCGATTTACAGAGATGGACGCATAAGAGAAAACATCACGATTCATTCTAATGGTAATGAAACCAGAATCAGTTTTTCGGGTTTATCGGTTAGTGATGATGTTTTTAGTGAAATACTCGAAAAAACTGACATAGATGGCTCAACTATCCTTACATTTACAGGAAGCCTTCCTGACGGTATTTCTGTAAAGGCTGCAAAAAACTTTCTTATGAGTGCTAAGTCTCTAGGAGCAAAAATTGTTATAGATTCACGCTCATTTTCCCTTCAAGATATATTAGATATTGGGCCGTGGCTGATTAAGCCAAATGAGGAGGAGATCAATAAATACTGTAAAGAGGAAATTAAGAACCTTCAAGCTGCGCTGAAAAAGGCTGAGGAAATTTTAAAAAATGGCGTAGAAAATGTTATAATTTCACTTGGAGCAAGCGGTGCAGTACTTGCCTGTAAAGACGGAAGTTGCATTATAAATGCTCCAAAAATTGATGTTCTCTCAACAATTGGCGCAGGCGACAGTATGATTGCCGGATTTATAAGCGCTTATATTAAAAATTTAAGCTGCATAGACTTACTTAAATACGCTGTTGCATATGGATCAGCAGCATGCCTCACTAGAGGCACAAATCCTCCAAAAGCAATGGAAATAGAAAAAATGATGGATTAATCAAATAATAATTATTAGCAGACATATACTAACCTTTGAGGTGGTAATATGTCTGCTATTTTTTCAGAAGCTAAAGCAATAAAGGATGATATTGTACAATACAGAAGATATCTTCACAATAATGCAGAGTTAGGCTTTGAACTTCCCAAAACCGTAAAATTTGTCAAGGAAACTCTAATAAAAATTGGCTGTAAACCTATGGATTGCGGGGAATCAGGAATATATACGATCATTGGAAGTAATAAAAACAGCTCATGCATAATGCTACGTGCCGACATGGATGCCCTGCCCATTAATGAGAAAAGCGGAGAAGAATTCTCTGCAGAGCAGAATATGCATGCATGTGGGCATGACATTCATACAGCAATGCTTCTTGGCACGGCAAGGCTTCTCAAAAACCATGAAAACGAGCTTAAACATCAGGTCAAACTTGTATTTCAACCTGCAGAAGAAACACTTTCAGGTGCTAAAAATCTAATTGAAAACGGCATACTCGATAATCCAAAGGTTACCTCTGCATATATGCTTCACGTAACTACTAACTCTACTGAACCTACAGGCACTGTTGTAATAAGCGCTCCGGGAATCAGCGCTCCGTCTGTAGACTATTTTGAAATTGAGGTTATTGGAAAAGGATGTCACGGCGCTATGCCAAACACAGGGATAGATCCAATAGTTACCACAGCACATATAATTACAGCTCTGGATACAATAAAAACCAGGAATCTATCTCTTTATGACTGTGCTACCATTACCATTGGTAGTCTTAACGGCGGCAATGTTCATAATGTTATTCCCGAAAAGGTCACGATTACAGGTACCGCCAGAACATTCGACGAGCAGGTTCGTAAGCTAATTAAAGACAGAATAGAATGTATTGTAAAAAACACCGCAGAAGTGTTTGGCGCAAAGGCTACCGTTTCATTTCCGAAAGGCTGTCCTTGTCTACTCAATGATAAAGATTTATCCGAGAATGCATATAAAATTTTAAGCCAAAATCTACCAGGTGACAAGGTAACAACCTCCGACACGGTAAATAAAAAAAGTAATATAGTTCAAAAATCCTCAGGTTCAGAGGACTTTGCATATTATGCGGTGAAGGTGCCCTCACTTATGATGGGAATATCTGCAGGAAGCAGTGACGAGGGATATACACAACCTTTACATCATCCAAATGTCAGGTTCAATGAAGATGTATTGGTATATGGCGCAGCAGCGTTTTCAGCTCTAGTATTATAAATTAAAAAACGGAAGGAATATCCTTCCGTTTTTTATACTCTTAATGTTGATTGCAGGAAATGCTTTAGACGCTCACTTTGAGGATTGTCAAAGATGTCTATAGGAGCTCCCTGTTCTTCGATATGACCATCGTGCATAAAGATAATTTCATCAGAAACTTCCTTCGCAAAACCCATTTCGTGAGTAACAATTATCATAGTTCTTCCCTGTTTTGCAAGAGAACTGATGACCTTTAATACTTCCCCGGTAATCTCAGGGTCAAGAGCGCTGGTAGGCTCATCAAAGCAGAGAATTTTGGGAGAAAGCATCAAGGCTCTTGCGATAGCTACACGCTGTTGCTGACCTCCCGAAAGCTCACAAGGGTAGTTATCAAGCTTCTCAAGCAGACCTACAGAATCAATAACTTTTTTTGCTTCCTCTGTCAGTTGTTCAATTTCTTTTCTTACAGTTTCTCTATCCGCCTTATTTTTCTTAAGTTCTTCCCTTAGGGCGATTTTTGGTGCAAGCAACACATTATCAAGAACAGTGTATTGAGGAAAAAGATTAAAGGACTGAAACACAAGTCCTGTACAAAGCTGATTTTGACGTCTTTCTTCAAGAGAAAGCTTATCCTTTCTCTCGTTGTCAAAAGTGACTCTGTCGCCTACGGTAATTCTTCCTTTATCTGCTGTTTCAAGTCCAGTAATACAGCGAAGAAGGGTTGTTTTACCGCTACCTGATGAGCCAATTATCGATATAACCTTTCCTTCAGAAAGCGAAAATGAAATGCCCTTTAAAACCTCGACCTTGCCGAAGCTTTTAAATATATTATTTACTTCAAGCAACGACATAGTTTTAACTCCTAAAATAACTTAATTTCTTTTCAATCTGTCCAAATAAGATAGTTAGCACACCATTAAACAACAAGAAGAATATTCCTGTATAGAACAAGGGCCAGATGAGTCCTTTGCCTGTGTATCTTTCTGCACACATAAGTATTTCTGAAACGGCAATAATTCTAGCCAATGAGGTATCTTTAACAAGTGTGATAATTTCATTACTCATTGGAGCAACTATTCTTTTAACAACCTGTAAAAGCACGACCTTAAAAAAGGTCTGTGATCTGGTCATACCAAGTACCTGACCTGCTTCATATTGCCCTACAGAAATACTTTCAATGCCACCCCTGTAAATTTCGGAAAAATAACAGGCATAGTTGATAACAAATGCTATCAAGGCGGCAAGCATTCTGTTTCTCATCGGAGTATCGAAAACCAAACCGGGAACATAGAAAACTACAAAAATCTGGAGCATCAGGGGTGTGCCTCTGATGATCCAGACAATTGTTTTTGTTAGCCACGCTAAAGGCTTGAATTTAGACATTGAACCAAATGTAATAACCAACCCTAACGGTAAAGAAAATAAGAGGGTCATTACAAACAGTTCGCAATTTTCAACAAAACCGACGAGAAGGTCAAGTGTGACTTTCTCGAACATTTCCATATATTAAACCTAACTTTAAATTATTTCTTTACAACCATAACCTGCTTATTCTGCATATAGGGAATGGTAATGCTCATATTGGCTTTTCTTTCGTCATCGATTGTCATACCGTTCCAGATGCAGTCAATATTCTTTGCAGCAAGTTCAGTTTCTTTTGCATTCCAGTTAATCTCTACAAACTTAGCGGTTACACCAATTTTTTCGCAAACTGCCTTAGCAAATTCAGTCTCAAAACCAACAAGCTCACCGTTATCGTCCTTATAGTTCATAGGAGCGAAATAAGTGATACCGATAATGAGCTCGCCCTTATTCATTATGTAATCATAGTCAGAATCAGACTCTGCCTTCTTGAACTCATCAAATGATTCTGTTCCTGTGATAAGAGAGTCAAGCTTATACTTTTTACCGATCTCTGCAAGTTTACCTTCGTCCTTAAGAGCCTTGATTGCTTCATTAACCTTTGCGGTAAAGTCAGAACCCTTTCTGAAAGCAATACCGTAACTCTCAGGGCTGTAGCCGTCACCTTCAACAACAAGGTTTTCGTAGTCGGTGCCCTCACCTATAGAACCTATAGACATTACATAGTCAACGATTGCAGCGTCTGCAGTACCGGCGCTAACCTCCATAAGAGCCTTAGCCTGTGTGTCTACAGCAGTGTACTCATAATCTGTAAGTGTTTTTGCTACTTCCTCACCTGCAGAACCCTTTTCTGCAACCAATGATTTAGCCGACTGTCCGCAACCGGCAAAGCAGCAAACTATAAGTGCCAATGTCATAACTAATGCGATTATTCTTTTCATAATTTTTACCTCCGTTTTAGTACGATAAAGTGATAATCTACTAAAATTATATCTACTTTAACTAATTTTGTCAAGCAATAAAAATAAGAACCAACGAACAATGTAAAATCGTTGGTTCTTATTTTGCAAGCGGATGAAATTTTTTATAGTCCTGTGCGTATTTATTCTTAATAAGATGAGCGTAAATCTGGGTTGTGGATATATCAGCATGGCCGAGCATTTCCTTGATATCCTTAAGGTCTGCTCCGTTCTCAAGCATATGTGCGGCAAAAGAATGTCTTAATGTATACGGAGTGATTTCCTTTTTAATTTTCGCTAAATCAGCGTAATGCTTGACAATCTTCCAAAAGCCCTGTCGTGAAAGCGCTTCCCCGTTCATATTAGTAAAGAGCTTTTCTACTTCAGGATCGCTTACAATTGCAGGTCTGACATTTAATATGTAGTTGGTAAGAGTCTTTACAGCTCCGGGATATATCGGTACTATTCTGCCATTCTTTGCAGACTGCATATTAAGAATTCCGATCTGGATATTTACTTCGTGTACCGATAAATCAATTAATTCCGAAACCTTAATACCGGTAGCATAAAGCAGCTCAAGCATTGCTTTGTCACGTATACTCTTATAATCGTTTCCCGACGGTTGTGACAGTAAAAGCAAGACTTCTTTTTCGCTTAAAATTTCCGGTAACTTCTTATGTACGGAATCTACCTTAACCTCTGTTATCGGATTTCTGCTAACGATACCCTTTGAACAGAGAAAATTGTAATAACATCTGAGCGATGCAACCGATCTGGTAATAGTAGACTGCGATTTGCCTAAAGCTGATAAATATTTTGTAAATTTTTGAATATCTTCTGAGCTTGCCGTTTCGGTGCCCGACATTCCGTTTATAGAACAGTACGAAGAAAACTGCCCGATATCACGAAGATATGATTCGAGCGTATTCTTAGATGACTTTTTTACATTTTTAAGATATTTTTCAAACTCTGAAATGTAATCCTGCATTTTTTACTATCCTATCATTTAAAATTTAAAATATTTTTCAAACAGATTGAACAGGGTTGCGTCACATAATGATGAAATCAAAATAATAATAAGTATAAGTATGTGTTTTAAACAATATCCTCTGAAGTCGTTATAAAGATTCAGAGGCCTTGTATCTCTAATGCACATAGCAGCAATTCGTCTGGAAAAATTTATAGCCTCACAAGATGAAAGCAACAGTGCAAACAGAACAAGTAGTATCGGTGGTAGTAAAACGAAGATATTGAACATAATACCCGTAAGTCCGTAGGTGCTATATAGAAGACCTGCAACGCCGCCATACCAGAAGCTAGCAAAAACTATAGTAATCGGCGAAACGACCAGTCCAACAATTGAGGTTCCAGCTAAAAAACAAATAATCGGTATCGGAAGCGCAGACAAAAGAGAATTTATGAAGCTTTTAAAAAAGCTCATACCTGCCCTTGTTTTTATTTGTTCCGTAAAACTTTCTTTTACAAATTCTGCTAGCCCTGAATGGTTATTTGAAGTAATAATTCCAATAAGCATAGAAATAACCGTTAAGGCAAGCAAAAAAATCATCAAAGCATTTTCTTTTAGGTATTTTAAATCGAGTCCCCTAATTCTTATAGAAGCTGTCCTATTCATGAAAATTCCTCCGTTTAGTATAGTAAATACTATTCGGAAAAATTTTAAAATATTACACTAAAGGGTTAATTCTTCAGCTCTGTCAACAGTAACCTTAAGACACTCCTTCAAAATCTCGTCAAAGGAGTTTTTATCAAGGGATTTAAGTCCTGCTTCGGTTGTTCCGTTAGGTGATGTAACATTCTTTATTAGCGTATCAACAGAATTATCTGATGAACTAACCATTACAGCGCTGCCAAGGACGGTCTGACAAACAAGCTTCAAGGCCGCATTATGCTCAACACCGCAATTTTCTGCAAAACCAACAAGGTTTTTAATAAAGCGCATTACATATGCAGGTGCGCTACCGCTTATTGCAGTAATGGTGTTAATATTTTCCTCGTCGACAACTGCAGTAATTCCACAGCTGTCAAAAATGCCTTTGATGAAATCAAATTGACTATCACAAACGGGAGCTTTTTTAACCATTGCAGTGGCACCGTTGCCATACATTAAAGGGGTGTTCGGCATAACACGGATAACCGGAGCGTCATATCCCAACAAGGATTTCACATAGTCAATTGTTATTCCTGCCGCAACATCGATAAAGCATTTATCTTCAGAGCGTATTGGCTTCAGGTTGGAAATAACCCCTTTATAAATCTGAGGTTTAACAGTAAGAAAAATAAAATCACAAACTTCAACAAGCTCATCAGGATTAGTTGAGCGCCTTGCACCAAGTTTAACAAAAGTTTCTGATTTCGATGCATCTGTATCAAAAACATACACATTATCAGGTTTTATGTAACCCGAACTGACAGAACCTGAAAAAATTGCTGTGGCGATGTTTCCACAGCCAATAAAACCGACAGTATAATTATACATATAAAACACCCTTAAATAAATGTACAATAATAGTTATACAATAAATTAAATATTATGTCAACAAAATATTTCTTGCACAATCGATATTATGTTAACTGTTTATGTAAACTACACAATATCTGCGATTAACGGCGTTATGTAAATCTATTAGTAGTGGTAAATAGCTATTGAAATTACAAAAAAGTATGTTATAATACATACATATATTTAATCGTTGTAGGTGAAATTTATGAGTAAAACAGTTTTAATTACAGGCGCCTCAAAAGGTATCGGCGCCGCTACTGCAATCAGATTTGCTGAAAAAGGATATAACGTTGTGATGAATTACAATAATTCTGTTCAGTCGGCCCTCATTCTGCAAAAATCATTGGCAGATAGTGGCTTTAGCGTAATCGCCTTTCAGGCAAATGTGAGAAACAGAATTGATGTTGACCTTATGGTTAAGGAAACAATCGAACGTTTTGGAAAAATTGACATTCTTATCAACAATGCCGGAATAGCAAGTCAGTCCCTTTTTACTGAGCTTAGCGAAATCGAATGGAATGAAATTATTGATGTCAATCTTACCGGTACATTTAATTGCTGTCAGGCGGTTCTCCCCCATATGATTGAAAGAAAGTCTGGTTGTATAATAAACATTTCATCTATGTGGGGACAGGTCGGAGCTTCCTGTGAGGTTGCTTATTCAACAAGTAAGGCAGGAATTATCGGTCTGACAAAGGCTCTTGCTAAAGAGGTTGGGCCCAGCGGTATCAGAGTTAACTGCATAGCGCCAGGACTTATTGAAACAGGAATGAATCAGGAGCTTTCTCTTGAAGATGTAGCTGCTCTTGTTGATAGTACTCCCCTTTCAAGAATCGGTTCTGCTGACGACGTCGCCGCATCTTCCCTATTCCTCGCATCAGATGAAGCATCATTTATTACGGGACAGGTTATCGGAGTTAACGGTGGACTTGTAATTTAACATACATAGTATAATAATTTAAACGCCGATTCATATGAATCGGCGTTTCTTAATTTTACGGGCGAAGTCTGTCACGATCTCTCGGGAAGGCTGTAGCCTGTTTAATATTATCAAGTCCTAGTATGTTTTGCACTATTCTCTCAAGGCCTAGTCCCATACCACCGTGTGGCGGCATGCCGTATTTATGCATTGTGAGATAGTCCTCAAAATCTTCAATATCCATTCCCCTGCTCTTCATCTTAGCGACCTGTTTCTCATAGTCATGAATTCTCTGTCCGCCAGTAGTTACCTCAAGACCGTTAAGCAGCATATCGAAGCTAAGAGTGTAATCGGGATCTGTAGGATCCTCCATTGTATAGAAGGGACGTTTTACAGTAGGATAATGTGTAATAAATACAATAGGTGTATTATATTCCTTAAGGAAATACTCACCTAACCATTTTTCCTCTTCTGGAGCGAAGTCTGGCTCAAGTAAAGCTAACTCTCCTTGTTTTCCGGGGTGATGCTCTGCAAAAAGTTTCTTTGCATCAATAAACTTAATTTTGGGGAAGCATTCAAGTTCAGGAAGCTTTGCATCCTTACCAAGATACATTTCAAGCTCGGGTGCATACTCCTCGTTGAGTGTTTTGAAGATAAACTTAAACATTCTTGCCTCAAGCTCCATAAGATCTTCAAAGGAGTTTATGAAGCCCATCTCAAGATCAAGGCCCTGAAACTCATTAATATGCCTGTTTGTGCTGTATTTTTCAGCTCTGAATACAGGCCCTACAGTATAAACCTTTTGAAATACTCCTACCATTATCTGCTTGTATGTCTGAGGACTCTGGTTGAGATAGGCCTTCTGTCCAAAGTATTCAACCTCAAACATATCGGCACCTCCCTCTGCGCCCGCAGTAACCATTTTAGGAGGAACGAACTCGGTAAAATCTTCCTGCCTCAAAAATTCTCTGAAAGCGTACAAAACTCCATCTGCGATCTTTAATATTGCACGTGTTTTTGGGTTTCTCAGCGCTATAATTCTGTTATCAAGAAGTGTGTTCAAATTCAGTTTTTCTATCTTCTTATCGTTGCCAATTTCAATAGGAGGAATTTCAGCCTTACCAGAAATCCGAACCATATCGTCTATACGGATATCAAAACCAAGACGGCTTCTCTCCTCTTTAATTAAGGTTCCGTTAACGATAACACATTCTTCAACAGAAAAATCTTTAATGTCGCACTTTGATATACCTTCCTCCCATATGCACTGGAAAACGCTTCTTGCAGAACGAAGAATTACAAAAGCAAAACCGCTCATCTCTCTTATCCTGTGAAGAGAACCCTTTACGGTTACCTTATCCCCATCCTTAACGGTTCCTTTATTGAAACCATCGATAATATAAGAAATATCGGTAGTATCAATTTTCTTTTCAACATTTAAAAATTCCATTATATATTCCTCCATTTTATAATTTCTCAAGCTCTTCAGCTAAAATTCTATTAACAGTTTCAGGTTTTGCCTTGCCCTGTAAGGACTTCATAACCTGTCCGACAAAAAAGCCGACAACCTTGGATTGACCTGATTTGTATTGCTCTACAGTTTTTGGATTAGAGTCAATTACAGATAAAACTGTGTTTCTTATAGTGGCTGTATCATCAACCTGCTCAAGATTGTTTTCTTTTATATACGCTTCTATATCAAAACTATCGTCACTAAAAAACATTGCCTCAAAAATCTTTTTACCTGTTTGTCTGTTTACCCTGTCACTGCTGACAATATCGATAAACTTTGCAAACCTTTCGGCGCATAGGCTGATATTTTCAAATTCCAGCCCTTCTTCATTAACAAGATACATAATCTGGTTAATTATCCAAAAACGTGTCTCAGAGGCATTATTGCATAAATTAACCGTGTCTTCAAAAAGCTTTGCCAAATGCTTTGACGAGGCAATAATTTTCGCATCGTCGTATGATAAACTGAAATCACTTGTATATCGTTTTACTTTATGGTCTGCAAACTCAGGCATTACGTCCACAATTTGTTGCAACATTTCATCTGAAATATATAAGGGCGGAATATCAGGTTCAGGAAAATAACGATAATCCTGAGCATCTTCCTTTGAACGCATTGAGAAGCTTACACCCTTATCATCATCAAACCGTCTTGTTTCCTGTATAACTTTGCCACCATTTTCAAGCAGATTAATCTGACGCTGTGACTCATTTTTAATTGCGTGTTCTATTGCTTTAAACGAATTAAGGTTCTTCATTTCTGTTCTCGTTCCAAGATTATCCGAGCCAAGCGGTCTGACAGACAGGTTTACATCTACACGCATCGAGCCTTCTTGCATTTTACAATCAGAAATCCCAAGATACTCAAAGATAGACTTAATCTTTTCAAGATAAGCCGTAACCTCTCCAGAGTTTCTAAAATCAGGATCAGATACAATTTCTAAAAGCGGAACTCCGCACCGATTATAATCAATACAGGTTTTATTAGCTTCGGGCAGATGAATAAGTTTTCCAGCGTCCTCCTCCATATGAATCTCGTGAATGCCGATTCTCTTTTCAACACCCCGTTCAACCTCAATGTCGACATAGCCGTTTTGCGCATAAGGCAGATACAACTGAGATATCTGATACGCTTTTGGAAGATCGGGATAAAAATAATTCTTTCGGTCAAACCTGTTTGATTTTGTAATATCGCAGTTCAGAGCCACTCCCGCCATAACTGCATACTGCAACACTCTTTTATTAAGAACAGGAAGTGTTCCGGGCATACCGGTGCATACAGGACAACAATGTGTGTTAGGTTCGCCCCCGAATTCTGTTGTACAGGAACAAAAAATCTTGGATTTAGTAGAGAGTTCTACGTGAACCTCAAGTCCTATTACAGTTTCCCACTTCATATCAGCACCTCCGGAAGACTATTGTGAAAATCGGTTACTTGCTGATATGAAAAGCCAATATTAAGCACCTTTTTGTCCTGAAGAACAGGTCCGATTATCTGCGCGCCTATCGGCATATTATTTTCATCAAATCCGCAAGGAATTGAAATAGCAGGAAGTCCCGCAAGATTAGCCGACACGGTATAAACATCCGAAAGATACATACCAAGGGGATCCTTCAGACTTTCATTTAAAAGTGGCGCCGAAGAAGGTGTTGTCGGACATAAAATGGCATCATATCGACTAAAAATTTCCTCAAAGCTATCTTTTATAATTGATTTTACCTTAAGGGCTTTTCGGTAATAGGCGTCAAAATATCCGCTTGAAAGCACAAAGGTTCCAAGTAAAATTCTCTTTTTTACCTCATTTCCAAAGCCTTTGCTTCTTGATAATCTGTATATATCTTCAATACTATTGCAATCAGGCGCTCTGAAACCGTATTTAATTCCGTCAAATCTTGAAAGATTGGAGCTGGCTTCGGCAGATGCAATTATATAATAGGTCGGGACTACATATTCAAGAAACGAAAAGTCGACATATTCAACCGATGCGCCGAGTCTGATAAGTTCTTCTGAGACCTTTAAAACTGCTTTTTTGACATCACTATCCAAATTCCCTTCAAAGCACTGTTTTGGTAAGGCTATTCTAAGTCCTTTAATATTTCCGTCAAGGCTGTCAAGGTAACTTTTAGCTAACCTTTCGACAGAGGTTGAATCTTTTTCGTCCTGACCTGAAATTATGTCCATAATAGCAGCGCAATCTGCCACATCTCTGCCAATAGGACCTATCTGATCAAGCGAGGATGCATAGGCAATAAGGCCGTATCTGGAAACCGTTCCATAGGTTGGTTTAAAGCCTGTAACACCACAGTAAGCTGCAGGTTGACGGACACTACCGCCTGTATCGGAGCCGAGTGCAATTATTGCTTCTCTAGCGCAAACTGCCGCTGCAGAACCTCCTGAAGATCCGCCGGCAACCCTCTCGGTATTCCAGGGATTTCTAACAGCACCAAAGTATGATGTTTCACTTGTCGATCCCATTGCAAACTCGTCCATATTAAGTTTCCCCAGAATAATTGCCCCTGCTGCCTCAAGTCTATCAATAACAGTCGCATTGTAAACCGGGACAAAGTTTTCGAGCATTTTTGAAGCGCAGGTGGTCCTTATACCCTTAACGCAAATGTTATCCTTAACCGATATCGGCACTCCTGCGATTGGCGAAGTGAGCACACTTTCATCAATAAGCTTTTGTACCTCACATGCTCTGGATAGTACAGCCTCTTTATTTATAGTGATATATGCGTTAAGCTTATTATCCTTTTCATTAATTGCATTAAAAACTGCACTAACAATGTCTATACATTTAATTTTACCTTGTTTTATCTGCGCACCAATTTGAAGGGCGGTCATTTTTGTAATATCTATATTTCTCTACCTCCCCTATTCAATTGTTTTAGGAACAATAAAGTCCGTATCGTCGTGTTCAGATGAATTTCTTAAAATATCTTCTCTTGAAAACGACGGGCTAACATTATCGTCTCTTAACACATTAGTAATGGAAATAATTTGAGAATCGGGAGTAACATCATCAGTATTTACCTGGTTAAGAATTTCCATATATTCAACTATAGTACTAAGCTCCGTATGCATTTTATCAATCTGATTTTTATTTAATTCTATTTTTGAAAGAGCAGAAATATATTCAATCAGTTCCTTAGTAATCTGCAAGGTTCTCCCTCCTAAAAAATAAAAACCGCCTTTGTCCCATAGGGACGAAAGACAGTTGCTTCCGCGGTGCCACCCAAATTAGCCTTAAAATTCAAGACTCACTCAAACAGATTAACGCTCTGTGCACGGTCGGCTCTACGGCATTTGCTTTCCTCCGACAGCTCCGGGTGTCTTTCCTGTTAAAGTATCTACCGCACTCACACCAACAGCGGCTCTCTTGAAGACCTTTAAAACAGTACTTATCCCTTCATCGCACAAAAATTATATCATTATTTTATTTTTCTGTCAACAATATTTTCCCACACTACTTACACATAATTCGGTATTTATTTGCAAAATTTTACCTCTTATATTTTTTTGAAAACGAAATAAAATAATACTGCAAACGCAAAATAGAACCTTAAAAGGAGGGAAAAACACAATGGCAAAGAACGTAGTTCCTGAGGCTAAAGAAGCACTCAATCGTTTTAAGATGGAAGCTGCTAACGAGGTTGGCGTAAATCTTAAGCAGGGTTACAACGGTGACCTTACCGCTAAGCAGGCTGGATCTGTAGGCGGACAGATGGTCAATAACATATGTCCAGTACGACATATGAATTTCACTCGTAAAAATCGTACTGTAAAAGGCTACGAAAGGCAGATTACATACGGATTTAGAGTGGTTGTATAGACATTATTAAAGGCACGAACTGAGAAAAGTTCGTGCCTTTAAATCGTCATAAGCTTATCTGTATTACAATAAATATTGCCACTCTCTACGGTTATAGAGGATCCGGAAAATATGTACTGTTTTTTCATTTTCATCAACAATATAAAAAGCAGTATAATTTTCGACCGGTATTCTGCGAACCCCCATAGAACTATAAGGCTCCTCGTTAACAACAGCGTACCTAAACGGCATTTTATTTAAAGTTAATACTTCCTTCTTTATCGACCCGTAAATTTTCATCGCAATACCCGGTTCGTGAAGTGTATCGCTGATATATGATAAAATACCGACTAAATCATTCTCGGCTGTTTCTTCAATAACAATTTCATACTCCGTCAAATCCGAACTTCCTCTCTATATCAGAAAACACATCGTTTGCCGGGCGGCTATTACCGTTTTTAGCTGCAAACAAGCCTTCATCTAATAGTCTATGCAGTTCTGCCTTACCGCAAAGTCTTTCGTATTCTGCATTAGAGAGAACAACTAAATCTCCTGTTCCGTTTTTAGTAATGAACACAGGCTCGTTAAACTGATTACAAAAATCAGATATTTCATTATATTTATTTCTCAAATCAGAACTCGGTCTAATTGCTGCCATAAAATTACCTCCCGTAATTATTCTATGCATATTCTATCATAATATTGATATGTTGTCAACTCGTTTAAGATAATAAGCTAAAAAAATTATGTAAGGGCACATATCAAATGTGCCGTACGGATGAAAGACGATCTTCTAACGAAATTTCGCCGAGTTCATTGCGACGTCTTTTTCCATATTTTGAGATTATAGCAAGATTCATCTTATCGTGCTCACGCTTTGTTATAACACCATTTTTAAAAAGATAATCATTATAATAAAGCAATCTAAGCTCTCTTGTCATAATCTCAACTTCGAGCTTATTATCTTTTTTCATATATTTTCCTTTCTACTCACTAGTAGTATGGACGTTTTTTATTTGCTTTACTCAAAACATATAACATATAAATTCTCCTTACAGGCGGTGGTTGGTATCACCGCCGTTTACTTACCGTTCTTCCTAATTGTCCCTATATATCAATCCTGCAATTTTCGTCAGCAGGATATTGTAGTCAATTTAAATTCTTCCTTCATAATTTTAATTAATAGATTACTTTTTCTGTGGCTTATCAGCCAAGTAAATTCTTGTTACCTCGGTCCGATGGTGACCTAAGTTTTCGCTTACAATCTTTCGGGCTCTGCGCGGTCTTTCTTGCAACGCTTCTGCGTAGGTTCTTTGTGCATAGGTGTGACGTAGTCCGTGCCATGAAATAGTCTCTGTTCTTTTCTTTTTACCGTCTTCGTATAAATCCTCACGATTTTCTGCTATAAAACTTTTTCGATTATAGCTCATCCAGTTCTGCAAAGAACGCTTTTCACGCTTGACTCCGTCTTTTTCGCTTGCGGATATTAAGTAATCCCTCGGGTATCGGCCCGAGCATCGTGCATAATCCAAATATTTAGTAATAATACTGCGTTGCTTTGCACTCAAATCAATCGCCCTTGTCTGACCGCCTTTGCCTTTTATTACAAGTTGACCTGTTTTTAACGCAGACATAAGGTATTCTATTCTTAATGTGCAAATCTCTTCAAGCCGTAAACCAAACTCATGGGCAAAGTCTATGGCTATAACCACGTCCTGTCGACCTGTTTGGGCGGCTACTGCGGATACATCGGTGAAAATCTTCACACCGTTTCTGCAGACGACGAGGCTGGTACCATCACTGTTGATGGTAAAACCCTCAAAATCTATGCTGAGAAGGATGCTAAGGATCTTCCTTGGGGCGAAATCGGCGTAGACGTAGTTCTCGAGTGCACAGGCTTCTACTGCTCAAAGGAAAAGAGCCAGGCTCACATTGATGCAGGCGCAAAGAAGGTTGTTATTTCTGCTCCCGCAGGAAACGAT
>JAZSQK010000033.1:0-1773 GCA_045537915.1 Acutalibacteraceae bacterium | reverse complement strand
AAGAAGGAAAGTCTTCGTGATAATATGACAAATGTAGAATTGGCTTTGAACATTTTAGCAGAGGCATCAACGACGGAAATATCTAAGGAAAAAGACCCTTCAGGATTTGAAGAAAACAAGGTGGTTGCAAAAGAAGGAGGAGAAGTCGCAAAGATAGCACGCGAACAGTTAGAGGCTAAAATAGGAAAGAGCGTCATCTCACATAGAAACGCCAAAGACTTTCTTCGACTTTCTGATGAATGAAGAGTTGATAGTTTATAGTAGTTTTAAAGTTGAAAGTAAATAAGTTTTAAAGTTTATTTGCTCTGTGTTCGGATCTAAACCTTAAGCATTAAACCTTAAACCAAAAGTTGAGAGTTTATTGAGGGATAAAGTATGTAGATGGGCATAAGAAGCTTAGCTGTAGAGAGAAAAAAATAAATGGACGCGGTAAGCCACGTCCATACAAACGATAATCGTCAATATTTTTTATTTTCCTCTATCCGCCATCAGGATTTTGATTTCGTTCTCGTTGATTCCTACCATAGCTTCGCCGAGGTCTTCACTGAGTTCTGCCAAGATATTCGGATTGTTGTAGTTGGCAACAGAATTGACTATCGCCTTGGCTCTTTTCATCGGGTCGCCGCTCTTGAAGATGCCGCTTCCCACAAACACGCCTTCGGCTCCTAACTGCATCATCAGGGCTGCAACGGCAGGCGTGGCGACACCTCCGGCAGCAAAGTACGGCACAGGTAACTTGCCGTTGTCATGCACATACTGTATCAACTCAAAAGGAACTCTCAACTCTTTGGCGGCTTCATACAATTCGTCGATGTTAAGAGAGACGACTCTTCTTATCTCGCTCTGCATCATACGCATGTGACGTACAGCCTGAACTATGTCGCCAGTGCCAGCCTCGCCTTTTGTCCTGATCATCATGGCGCCTTCGCTGATACGACGCAAAGCCTCGCCTAAATCTCTCGCCCCGCACACGAATGGCGTCTTAAACTGACGTTTGTCAACATGATAGACATCGTCGGCTGGCGAAAGCACCTCGCTCTCATCAATATAATCTATCCCGATAGCTTCCAAAATCTGAGCTTCAACAAAATGGCCGATACGACATTTCGCCATAACAGGAATGTCAACGCTTTTTTGTATCTCCTGAATCATCTTAGGATCGCTCATACGCGAGACGCCACCCGCGACTCTGATATCGGCAGGAACTCTCTCCAAAGCCATAACAGCCTTAGCACCAGCAGCCTCAGCAATACGAGCCTGCTCCGGATTAGTAACATCCATAATAACGCCGCCTTTTAATAATACGGCTAAATCACGATTTATTTCTTTCATCTTGATAAAAATTTAAAACGATGCAAAGAAAGATATTATCAAAAGACGAAAGAAAATTATATTCTGATATTGTAAAATATTATTCCGATAATAACAAAACTATCTCATGCGAAAATCAGATGGTGTACATCTTTCATACTTCATAAAGAAAGAAGAAAACCTCGACTGCGATGAAAATCCAAGACGGTTGGAGATTTCCTGTATGTTAAAATTCGTTGACTCTAAAAGTATTTTCGCTTCCTTCATCACATAATCCGAGATAATCTGTTTCGGACTTGCGCCGACAACATCATTAGTTACTTTTGACAGATAACGTGTTGATATGCACAACTTATCAGCATAAAAATTAACATCATGCGATTTATTATAATATTGCGCAACGAGCGACATGAGTTTGTTGTAGATGACAGTCTTTCTCGAATGTTGTATTATTTCTTTCAC
>JAZSQK010000025.1:0-1555 GCA_045537915.1 Acutalibacteraceae bacterium | reverse complement strand
TGTCTTTTTATAGAAAAGGTTGACTCTTAAAATTAATTTTTATGAGCTCAACAAGATCAGTAAGGGAATTATCATCTTCTCAAGAACATGCTCTTTTACGTGTTATTTTGGAAGGTTATTACTATGAACATCTGAATTTTCAAGAATTATCTGAAAAAAGTGGTGTTTCCAGGAGTACAGTTTTCCGTTGGATTCGTAACTTTGAGGCAGCAAACCCTCAGATGTGTGAACAGATGAAAAAACAAGGTAAGGAAGTTACTCCTGAGGACTATAAACAGATCCTCCGTGAGAATTTGGAATTGAAGAAGCAACTTACTCAGGAAAAGCTGCGTGCAGACTTTTACGAAGAGATGGTAGCCTTTGGCAAAGAAGTCTATGGCATAGACTTAAAAAAAGCTGGCACCAAGTAGCAGAGAGGCTTCACACACGGGACGGCAAGCATTATGGTGTCGCCCCGATGTGTCGCCTACTTGGTGTGAGCAAGCAAGCCTACTACAAGCATGAGGACCGTCTGCTGCAACGTCTTGCGCGTGAGTCCTTTGTCGTTGAATTTGTTAAAGATGTACGCAAGAAGGATCCCGGTATCGGAGGGAACAAGCTTTGGCTGATGTATACCCGGTGTTTCGGTGATGAAAATCGGGTCGGCTACAACCGTTTCTATGACATCATCGAGCAGTATGGGCTGAAGGTGCGCAAGCGCAAACGCCGTGTCTGTACGACAGATTCCAGACATGATTTGCCATTATATCCCAATTTAGTAAAGGATCTTATCCCTACACATCCTTGCCAGTTAATAGTCAGCGATATAACATATATTCCTTTATGGATTAATCCCATAAGCGGGGAATATAAGTTCTGCTATCTGTCACTTGTGACGGACTACTATACGAAAGAAATCATCGGATACAGCATAGGAGATACTTTGGAGACCAAATATACATTAGAAGCTTTGGAGATGGCCATTGAGCATTATAAAGGCAATGACCTTTCGGGGTTAATCCACCATTCCGACCGTGGAGTACAGTATGCAAGCTATGCCTATACGGAAAGACTTAAACGACACGGCATAGCTATCAGCATGACTGAAAGCGGGAACCCCAAGGATAATGCCGTTGCAGAACGGGTAAACAATACCATCAAGAACGAGCTTCTTAAAGGCATGAGTTTCTTTACGATTAAAGAAGTAAAGAAGGCATTAAGAACTGCGGTGGACTTCTACAACAATGAACGGCCACATTTGAGTCTGGACGGAATGACTCCTTACCAAGCAAGTAGAACGAAAGGTGAGATTCAGAAGAAATGGATAAGTTATAGAGAAATAGCAATCAAAAAACAAATACCTTTGAATAATTTGTCATAACTTTGCATGTCATTACTTGAATGGACAAGAATGAGAGTAGGATTCTGTTCCTGTTCATGCTTGAACAAACAAAAAGGTAAACTGAATTTATGACTAAAAGATAAACAGGTCAACAATTATTAAAAATAAGGTTTAACTCAGTCAACCGATACTATAAATAAGA
The DNA here is from genome assembly GCA_045537915.1 of Acutalibacteraceae bacterium. Classification (GTDB taxonomy): domain Bacteria; phylum Bacillota; class Clostridia; order Oscillospirales; family Acutalibacteraceae; genus SFWF01. The sequence continues at coordinate 32 of JAZSQK010000025.1, read as the reverse complement.
CAAAAATAGTCAACCAAAATCGTTAACATACA
>JAZSQK010000030.1:0-113251 GCA_045537915.1 Acutalibacteraceae bacterium | reverse complement strand
TCATTCTCTAAAAACTAGCGTTTTTGTCTGAATTTGTCCTTAAATTTACTTAATGATTTCTCATCAAAATTGTCGGGTCCAATTTCTTTCTTCTATCTCGTCGTTGTTTAATTTTCAAGGTCCGTTTTCAGCGCCGCTTTTTACGGTGCCAGATTATAATACCACAATCATTTTCTAAAGTCAACACTTTTTTTCATATTTTTACTAAATTTTTTTACACTTTTTTCATACATATTGCGGCTTATATAATGTGTCCAAAAACTTATGTTTTTAAACAAGATTTTTTCGTAATTTTTCCAAGGCTTTCTTCTCTTTTCTGGAAACCTGCACCTGAGATATCCCAAGGATTGCCGCCGATTCCGTCTGTGTCTTTTCGTTATAATACCTTAGAACTATGAGATTTCGTTCAAGCTCGTCCAGATTCTGCATTGCCTGTTCCATTTGCAGTTTGCCGCAAACGCTTTCCTCACAACTTTCGACAGGTATCTGCATTTCGCTTGTTCCCTCTTCATCCTCGACAGTAAGCGACAACACCTGACGGGAAGCGCAGATTGCCTCAGCAACCTCTTCGGGCTCAACACCCAATTTTTCTGCAAGAACTGAAACAGTTGCCACCTCGCCAGTATGCTTTTCAAAATATTCCTTTTCTCTGGTAACCTTAAGGGAAAGCTCTTTAAGTTTACGGGAAACCTTTACTGCGCCGGTATCTCTGAACTGGCGCTTTATTTCTCCCATTATAGACGGAACGGCATAGGTGGAAAAACAAAGGCCTCTGGATTCATCGAACCCGTCGGCCGCTTTGATCAGGCCTATACAACCTGCCTGAAAAAGATCATCATATTCAATTCCTCTGCCAACAAACCGTTTGCAACATGCGTGAACAAGATTGACATTTTCTTCAATAATACGGTTTCGGTCATTCATCGTTTCACACTCAGTTTCTTGCGCATGGTTACGGTTGTTCCTTTTCCAACCTTTGAACTTACACGAAGTGAGTCCATAAAGTTTTCCATCACCGTAAAGCCCAGACCTGCCCTCTCGCCTTGCTGTGACGAATAAAGTGGCTCCATTGCCTGCTTAAGATCGGAAATCCCGCAGCCCTTATCTCTGATTTTTATGCGAAGCACACCATCATCAAACTGTTCGCAAGATATGTAAACCGTTCCAACCGTGTCTGCATACGCATGAACGATACAGTTTGTTACCGCCTCGGAGACCGCCGTCTTAATGTCAGAAAGTTCATCAATGGTTGGGTCAAGTTGTGAAGCGAAGGCCGAAACGACACTTCTGGAGAAAGATTCGTTTGAAGAACGGGACATAAATTTCATACTAAACTTATTTACAGGCTTCATTTACAACACTCCTCTCAATTTTTGCCAATCTTTCGATTCCAGCAAGTTTCATTACCTTATATATATTGGGAGGCAGATTTGTAAGATTAAGTTTTGCATTGTTTTTTTGCAGGTTTTTATATCTGCCCATAACAAGCCCAATGCCTGAGCTGTCCATAAATGAAACCCGTTCAAAATCCATTATAAGAAGCGATGGCATATGAAAGTCTATTGCCTCATCTATTTCCTCCCTTATTGCTTTAGCTGTGTGATGATCTATCTCGCCGTCAAGCATTACCGTTAAAAGCTCTCCCACCGACCTTATCTCACAAGACATAACGCACCTCCGTATAAAACTCTGGAAAATTTTGTATATTACTATTATATAATATACCCTTGTCCTCGAATTTTATGCAGAAGTGCGTTGTCGAATTTCTGTATTTAATTGTATTATTTCAGTTTTTCTCTTATTGCGGCGGCAAGATAAAGTGACCCGCAGATGAATATTGGCCTTGAGTTGCAAGATTTTTCCTTAGCCAAAGCTAACGCTTCATCATATGAACTTGCAGCGATGGTGTCAGGACAATATTTTTTTGCAAGTTTTGAAAGTTCTTTCGCCGATATGCTTCGCTTATTCTCTTTTACCGTTACGGTTATTACAGTTGAGCAAAAGGATAATATCTTCTTAAGGAAAAGCTCACAATCCTTATCTGCCATCATTCCGATTACGGCTACTATATCGTTATCGAAATCTTTCATAAACCCTGCCAGAGCATCTGCTCCGTTCGGGTTATGAGAGCCATCGAGAACAACAAGCGGGTTTTCACTGATAAGCTCAATTCTTGCAGCAATCTCTGCCGAGGCAATTCCCTCTCTAATACTGTCATCGGTAGCGATGCCAACTGTTTTTGCAGTTTCAATAGCGGTAACAGCATTAAAAATTTGATGCTGACCTACAAGTTTGGTTTTATACTCCTTACCTTTATATATAAAGTGATTTCCGTTAATATCAGCAGAAATTATTTGTATCCGCTCCATATCCGGAACTAAAAGCCTTGGCGCATAATTTTTTATCGTAGCTAATGCTTCATAGTTTTGGTCGGGATATGCAACAACAGGACTGCTACCTTTAATAATTCCACATTTTTCCGACGCTATCTCCATATAGGTGTTGCCAAGATAGTCGGTGTGGTCAAGATCAATTCGTGTAATTACCGAGCAAAGCGGTGACTTTATAACATTTGTAGCATCATATCTTCCGCCGAGTCCGACCTCAAGAATTACCATATCACAGTTCTGCTCTTTAAAATAAAGGAAAGCAAGTGCGGTTATAAATTCAAACTCAGTAACATAAACACCTGTATTTTTAACCATTTTGCAAAGTCTTGCAAGGTCGTCTTTAGGGATATATTCTCCGTTTATCTGAATTCTCTCCCGAAAGTCAACGACATAAGGCGAGGTATAAAGTCCTACCCTCTGCCCTGCTCTCATATATATCTCACAAAGCATTGTACAGGTGGAGCCTTTTCCGTTTGTACCGGCAACGTGGATAAACTTAAGATCATCCTGAGGATTACCCATTCGTGACAGCAATTCACTTATACGCTCAAGTCCGGGTATCGAGCCAAAAACCTGAAGAGAATGAATATACTCTAAGGCTTCATTATAATTCATTGTTTCCTCCAAAATTCAAAGTAAGGCTGACGGTCTCGTCAGCCTTATTTTTAAATCTGTGCTTTAATTTTTGCTATACTTTCTTCAAGTAATGCAATTTTATCAAGAGTCTTTGCAAGTAGTTCTCTTTGTTGATTAACAACCGCTTCGGGCGCCTTTGCAACAAATCCCGGATTGTTCAGCTTATTTTCATAAAAGCCCTTATCCTTATTTGCCGTCTCAAGCTCCTTTGACAGTCTGTCAAGCTCCGCAGCAAAGTCAACAAGCTCGTTTAAAGGAATATAAACCTTAGCGCTGTCGGTTACAACCAAAACAGCATCAGGCATATCAAAGCTACTGCCGACAGAAACCTCATTTGCAGAAGCAAGTCTTGTGATAAAGGGTTTTCCTGCCTCAAAAATCTCGGAAGACTCTGTTGCGATGAACACCTGCGCCTTCTTTGAAGGCGGAACATTCATTTCGCTTCTACGGTTGCGCACTGCTCTGATAACCGCTATCACCTTTTCAAAATCTTCCTCTTCCTTAGTAAAGGCAAGGTTTGGGTCAAATTCGGGCCACTTTGATACCATTATAGCCTTTTGACTACCGTGCGGAAGACTCTGCCAGATTTCTTCAGTAATAAAGGGCATAAAGGGGTGAAGTAGTTTTAATATTCCCGTAAAGACATATGTCAGAACCGCTCTTGCAGTATTAGCAGCATCAGTATTGTCAGAATTCAGTCTTGACTTGCAAAGTTCAATATACCAATCACAGAAAATGTCCCAAATAAAATCGTAAAGCTTTGACACCGCAAGTCCTAGTTCAAACTTATCTAAATTGTCGGTAACATCCTGTACTAAAGTGTTGTACTTAGAAAGCACCCACTTGTCCTCAAGGGCGAGATTCTCCGGCAAGGGCATTTCCTCGTCACTTTCAAGATTCATAAGAAGGAACCTCGCAGCGTTCCAAATCTTGTTTGCAAAATTACGACTTGCCTCAACACGTTCGGGAATATATCTCATATCATTTCCGGGCGTGTTTCCTGTTGCAAGAGTAAAACGAAGGGCATCTGCGCCGTACTTCTCTATTTCAACAAGCGGATCTATACCGTTACCGAGAGATTTTGACATCTTTATACCGTTTGCATCACGGACAATACCGTGGAAGAGAACCGTTTTAAAGGGTACGGTATCGGTGTACTCAAGACCCGAGAAAATCATTCTGGCAACCCAGAAAAAGATAATATCATAGCCTGTAACGAGGGTATCTGTAGGATAGAAATACTTAAGGTCAATATTCTCCTCAGGCCAACCGAGAGTTGAGAATGGCCAAAGTGCCGAGGAGAACCAGGTGTCAAGGGTATCCTCATCCTGTGAAAGACGGTCGCAACCGCACTTGTGACACTTATCGGGATCTGTACGAGAAACTATAATCTCACCACATTCAGGACAGTACCAAGCAGGGATTCTGTGTCCCCACCAGAGCTGACGTGAGATGCACCAGTCCTTAATATTCTCCATCCAGTTGAAATAGATCTTTTCAAGACGTCCGGGGATAAACTTAATATCTGAGTTTCTTACCGCTTCAATAGCAGGTTTTGCCAGAGGCTCCATTTTTACGAACCACTGTTTAGAAATTCTGGGTTCAACAACAGAATTGCAACGGTAACAGGAACCGACATTGTGCTTTATGGGCTCTACTTTGACAAGGAAGCCTTCAGCATCAAGGTCAGAAACTATAGCCTTGCGGGCTTCGTAACGGTCCATTCCCTCATACTTTCCGCCAAGCTCGTTAATCTTTGCGTCATCGGTCATTACATTGATAACCGGAAGATTATGACGAAGGCCTACCTCGTAGTCATTCGGGTCATGAGCAGGTGTAATTTTAACTACACCTGTACCGAAGTCCATCTCAACATAGGTATCTGCAACAATAGGTATTTCTCGGTTAACAAGGGGCAAAACTACCGTCTTTCCGATAAGATGCTTATATCTTTCATCATCGGGATGAACAGCAACCGCAGTATCTCCGAGCATAGTTTCAGGTCTTGTTGTTGCAAGACACAAAAATTCATCGCTATCCTTAACGGGATAACGAAGATGCCAGAAATTACCTTCCGACTCATTATATACTACCTCGGCATCCGAGATAGATGTCAAACAGTGAGGGCACCAGTTGATAATGCGTTCGCCTCTGTAAATAAGCCCCTTTTGATAAAGTCTGACAAACACTTCACGAACAGCATTAGAGCATCCTTCATCAAGGGTAAATCGCTCTCTGTCCCAGTCGCAAGAAGCACCTAGTTTCTTAAGCTGACCTATAATTCTTCCGCCAAACTCGTCCTTCCAGGCCCAAGCACGTTCCAAGAAGCCATCACGACCGATTTCTTCTTTAGTCACGCCCTCCTTTTTCATTGCCTCGACTATCTTTGCTTCGGTTGCGATAGAAGCGTGGTCTGTACCGGGAATCCAAAGCGCCGCTCTTCCCTGCATTCTGCGAAATCTTATCAGTATATCCTGCAGAGTGTTATCAAGAGCATGGCCCATATGGAGCTGACCTGTTATGTTTGGTGGCGGTATAACAATAGTATATGGTTCTTTATTTGCATCGACTTCGGCGTGAAAAAACTTACCGTCAAGCCAGAATTTATATATTCTGTCTTCAACCTCGCCGGGATCGTAAACCTTTGCTAATTCTTTTGCCAATGTAATCCCTCCATATCAAATGATATGATATATTAAATCTTGAGCTTTGTCAAATAATTCCTCTAATAAAATGCAATAATACGGCAATATTAGTACTGTCGGCATTTTAAAAGCGTTTGTATTAAGCCGATATCTCCCGAGGACCGGCATATGTCAGGTTCTCGGGAGATTGCTTTTTAAAATGTTAATTGTTCAACCTCGTCCGAAGAAGCGGTAGCGCCCGGAGATGGCAGATTGCGAGGTCTGAACCTGTGGGCTTTGTCCAGTGAGCCTTCTTCATACTTTTTAACCTCAAACAGCCTTTGACCACGTTTTTGTGTCATTACCATAATTCCTCCGTTATCCTTGGTTGCTTTGGCAGGAATCATAGCGGTATTAACTATCATCGACCTGGAATTAGTCGAGGTCAAAACAAGGTCGCACTCTTCTTCAATATAAAGAATTGTGTGAATGGGATACTTTTCACAATATGCCTTGATTAGCTTCTTTCGGTTGGTTTTTGTTTCGTAGCTTGAAAGCGGAACCTTTGCGATTCTTCCGTTTTCAAAGGCAAATATCATATAACCCTTGTACTGTGACAACACCGCCATATATATCGGCGATTCGCCCTCATCAAAGTCAAGCTTAGCAGGAACAAAATCTCCGAGTACACTTGCTTTAGAGTCAGCAAACTCTGCAGTTCTTGATTTGTATACCTGTTGCTTATCGGTAAAGAACAAAAGCTCGGCTGCATTGGTCGTTTCAACCGTCTGCATGAGTTTGTCCCCGTCCTTGTACTTTTGTTCTCCGCTCATACGAAGCGACTGGGGAGTAATTTTCTTGAAATATCCGTCCTTAGTATAGAAAACGGTTACAGGAGAATTGTCAACCACAGTTTCTACTTCAGTTGTTTCGTCGGCATCGGTCTCAATAATAGCAGTCTTTCTGGGTTGACCGTATTTTTGAGCAACAGCCTCAAGCTCTTTTATAATTATAGAAAGCTGTTTTCTTCTCGAATCAAGAATCGACTGCATTTCCTCAACCTGTTTTTCAAGGTTTTCTACATCCTCGAGCCTTTTTAAGATGTACTGTCTGTTTAAATGGCGAAGCTTTATTTCGGCTACATATTCTGCCTGATCTTCATCTATTCCGAAACCTATCATAAGGTTGGGTACTACTTCTTTCTCCTCTTCGGTTTCTCTAACTATTTTAATCGCTTTGTCGATATCAAGCAGTATCTTTGCAAGACCTTTAAGAAGATGAAGTCTTTCCTTTGCCTTTTGTAGATTGAAATAAACCCTTCTCTTTACGCATTCATTTCTAAAGGCTACCCACTCGGAAATTATCTCTTTAACACCCATAACTCTCGGAGAGTTTGCAATAAGTATATTAAAGTTGCATCCAAAAGAATCCTCAAGAGGTGTTGTCTTGAAGAGCTTTTTCATAAGCTTATCTGGATCGGTTCCTCTTTTCAGATCGATAGTGATTTTAAGTCCCTTAAGATCGGTCTCATCACGTATATCATTGATTTCGGTAACCTTTTTCGCCTTAACAAGCTCTATGACCTTTTCAATAATCTGCTCGGTTGTAGTTGTATAAGGTATTTCGGTAATATCGATACAGTTTGCAGATTTATCATAGGTGTATACGGCCCTAACCTTAAAGCTCCCTCTACCTGTTTTATAGATTTCCTCCATCTGCTCACGGTTATAAATAAGCTGACCGCCTATGGGAAAATCGGGCGCCAGAAGTGTGTCGGTAACATTGATATCGTTATCCTTGATGTAGGCTATCGTTGTATCACAGACCTCCTTCAGATTGAAGGGGCAAATCTGACTCGCCATACCTACCGCAATACCCATATTAGCGTTAACAAGTATTGACGGGAAGGTTACAGGAAAGAGGGTTGGCTCTTTCATTGTTGCATCGTAGTTATCGACAAAATCAACCGTATCCTTATCAATATCGCTGAAAAGCTCTGCAGAAATGGGCGAAAGCTTTGCCTCGGTGTAACGGGAGGCAGCGTATGCCATATCTCTCGAATACGCCTTACCGAATGAGCCCTTCGACTGAATATAAGGGTGGAGCAGCGCCTGATGACCTTCAGAAAGTCTTACCATTGTTTCGTAAATTGCGGCATCTCCGTGGGGGTTGAGTTGCATTGTGCGACCAACGATGTTAGCGCTCTTAATGGTAGGGCCGTTGAGCAGTCCCATATTGTACATTGTGTATAATAGCTTTCTGTGCGAAGGCTTAAATCCGTCTATTTCGGGAATAGCACGTGAAATAATAACGCTCATCGCATAGGGCATATAGTTTGTGCGGAGGGTTTCGGTTATCTGTTGGTCAACCACAGTACCTGCGCCCGAAATATATGCGTCAGGAGCCTTTATTACGGGTGCTTCTTCAGTTTTCTTTTTTCTTGGAGCCATATTATCCTCCCTAACTTACGTCTACATCATCAATGTAAAGCCAGCCATTTTCTGCAATATAGTCTTTTCTGCCCTGCAGATTATCTCCGAGCAAAAGGTCAAACATTATTGAGGTCTGCTCGGCATCCTCGGGCAAGACCCTTACAAGTCTGCGGGTTGCAGGATTCATAGTTGTCAGGTTCATCATATCGGGCTGGTTTTCACCAAGTCCCTTTGAGCGCTGAATGGTAAACTTCTGACCCTCTATCATCTTCAGTATGTCATTTTTCTCCTGCTCATCATATGCAAAATAAGGCTTTTCTTTGGTGTTAATCTCGTAAAGAGGTGTTTCTGCAATATAGACCTTGCCCTCGTTTATAAGGGTGGGCATAAGGCGGTAAATCATTGTCAAAATAAGGGTTCTTATCTGGAAGCCGTCAACATCGGCATCGGTACATATTATTACCTTATTCCAACGAAGATTATCAATATTAAAGGTTGAAAGATCCTTATTAGCCCTGTTTTTTACTTCTACACCGCAACCGAGCACCTTAATAAGATCGGTTATTATTTCAGATTTAAATACCCTCTCATACTCAGCCTTTAGGCAATTGAGTATCTTTCCTCGAACTGGCATTATTGCCTGAAAATTTGCATCACGGGCAAGTTTACAGGAACCTAAAGCCGAGTCGCCCTCAACTATAAATATCTCACGCTCGTTAACATCTCGGCTTCTGCAATCGACGAACTTCTGAACACGGCTTGCCATATCATTCGAGGTCTGCAGGGTCTTTTTAATATTGATTCGTTCTTTTTCGCTTCGTTCACGGGAACGCTTGTTTATGAGAACCTGATCGGCAATCTTGTCCGCCTCGGCCTTGTTTTCAATAAAATATACTTCAAGCTGATGGCGGAAGAATTCGGTCATTGCTTCCTGTATAAATTTATTGGTTATCGACTTTTTAGTCTGGTTCTCATATGAGGTCAGTGTCGAAAATGAGGAGATGACCAGGTCCAGACACTCTTCCACATCCTGGAAGGTTATCTTTGTTTCGTTTCTTGTATATTTATTCTGTTGCTTGATATAAGCGTCTATCTGATAAACAAAAGCGTTTCTAACCGCCTTTTCGGGCGCTCCGCCATATTCAAGCCAACTTGAGTTGTGGTAATACTCTTTTATCTGCTTTTTATTGGAAAAACACAAGGCGGCATTTATCTTGACCTTGTATTCGGGCTTATCTTCTCGGTCCTTTCCCTTGCGCTCTGTACGCCAGGTCTGAATAGAGGAAAGTCTATCCTCGCCGACATACTCCTCAATATAATCAACGATTCCGTTGTCATAGCATATTTCGGTTTCGACAAAGCGATTGCCTTGTTGCTCTCTGAAAACAAAACGCAATCCGTCATTTACGACTGCCTGTCTTTTAAGGGTATCTATAAAGTAATCGGTAGGTATGTTTATATCGGTAAATACCTCAAGGTCGGGCTTCCATTTTGTCTTAGTTCCTGTATCCTTACCGCTGTAGGCTTCCTTCTTAAGTCCTCCGACATTTCTGCCCTTTTCAAAACGAAGGTTATATTTAAAACCGTCACGCTTAATCTCAACCTCCATATATTCAGAGGCAAACTGGGTAGATGCAAGACCTAATCCGTTAAGACCGATTGAGTACTCATAATCTCCGCCATCATTAGTGTTGTACTTACCACCGGCATAAAGTGTTTCGAACAGAAGAACATAGTTATACTGCTGCTCTTTATTGTTAAAATCAACAGGCGCTCCTCTGCCGAAGTCCTGAACCTCAATAGAGCCATCGGAATATTTGGTTATTATAATTTTCTTACCGTAGCCTTCCCTGGCCTCGTCAATAGAGTTTGAAATTATTTCAAATACAGAATGTTCGCATCCTTCAAGCCCGTCCGAACCAAAAATAACCGCCGGACGAAGTCTGACCTGATCGGGACCTTTAAGTTGAGTTATACTGTCATTACCGTATTCCTTAACTGTCTTAGCCATAACAAGCTCCTTTGTACATAATTGTATATATTATATACCATATATTGTATTTTCGTCAAGTTAATACTACAAAAAAACACACACCATTATATAAATGATGTGTGTAAATCGTGAAATTATTAAACTTATCTGAACGATAGGAAGGTTTCGGGGTCCATACAGCTTCCGTTTATCTCAATTTCAAAATGAAGATGCGGTCCTGTAGACTGGCCTGTGTTTCCAACCTGAGCAATAACCTGACCCTGTGAAACATATGAACCGGTGGTTATGAAAAGCTTGTTGCAATGTGCATATCTTGTAATGACACCGTTGCCGTGGTTTATCTCAATAACATAGCCGTAGCCGTTTCTGAAACCTGCATAGGTAACATTTCCGCTCTTTGCTGCATATATCGCTCCGCCGACTCTGCCGTTTGAAAGGTCTATTCCCTTATGGGGCTTTGAACGGCCTTCGGTATCGCCGTAAGGAGATGTTACAATATACTTGTACTCAAGAGGATATATAAATCCGCTTGAGGAAGCGTTTTGAATAACAGATGAATAGGACGAATTTCCAGTTCCTATCACAACAACCTCATTTACAGGTTTTGATACAACCTCATCTGAAACAACCGTATTCTCAGTAACCACGCCGTTAACATAGGTGGTTATCTCAGATTTCTGTTTAACGCCGTTAACGCCCTTTGTCGAAACAGACATATAGCCTGCCGCCTTAGTGCTTGTCCTTGTAGTAACAGTAGAGTAAGGAACGGTATATTTAGTAACCTTTTTTGCGGTTGTAACAACCTCAAGACCGTTTACAAACTCGCCTATCTGCTCATCCCCGGAGAAAACCTCTTTGTCTGCATAAACAGCATCAAAGGTAACACTTTTTGTAAACCTGCTTTCACACTCTGCAGAATCTATATTGAATGAATTCAAACGGTTAGCAACAAGTGTCTGTGTTGCATCCTTGTCCAACACATAAAGCTTTTCTTCCCCATCAACGCAAACCGCATAACCAAAGGTAACTTCCTCAGATTTTTCAAGAAGTGTGGTTGACAGTTGCTCGGCAGTATCCCTGCCTCCGTTTACCGAAAGCACCAGTTTAAACTGTGGAATTTGAAGAAGTTCGGCCTTATCTGTATCACAAACAATAGACGACTGGGCAATTTCCTTTGCCGCTTCGTACACCTTCATATTGGATATCTGAGCTATTTTCTCACCGCTTATAAGAACATCGTAGGAAAAACGAACTCCGCCGAATATCATACAAGCAGTCATCATTATAACAGCTAAAACTGCGAAAATTATTAACTTGTAGGTTCTGCTAATATTCTTGGCTCTCTCAATCAGTGAGGCAATAGAGTCTTGAATAATTATCATTCCTTCCTTGATATTAAACAATTAAAACTACGATATTTATTATAACAAAAAGTAACAAAAATGCAACCTTTTTACTCTGTTTGTAACCTTTATTGGTTATTTTGAACAGTTAAAAAGGTCACTAAATGTGCATATTATCTAAAATAAAGTCATTTGATTGGTATCTGGAAGAGTGTCCAATACTCCCATATCGCTCAGTTTCTGAACAACCGTCTTTGAAACGCCCGCCTCATTCTGAAATTCCTGTTTTGAAAGATAATTTCCGTTCTGTGCGGCCTCGTAGAGCGAGTCAGCCGCCTTTTCGCCAACGCCGTCTAGCGCAACAAAGGGTAGCCGCATCTTCCCGTCCTCAACAAGATATTTTCTTGCATGAGATTTTGTCAGGTGCAAGGGCAGTACCTCAAGTCCCCTTTCAAACATTTCGTTAAAGATAAGCATATTTTCATAAACAGCCTTTTCTTTAGGAGAAACATCGTTGCCCTTGAGTTTTATATTGTGCATATAGGCTTTAACTGCATCTTTTCCTTTAAGAATTGTTTCTACATCAACATCATCAGGACGAGCGGTAAAATATGCGCAGTAAAACTCTATAGGCTTATGCACCTTGTACCAAGCAAGACGAAGGGCTGCAATAACATATGCCGCAGCGTGCGCTTTTGGGAACATATACTTAATCTTCATACAGGAATCAAGATACCACTGGGGCACCCCGTGGTCAAGCATTGCCTGTTTATGCTCATCGGTAAGAAGCTTAGTAGATTTACCCTTACGGACAATCTCCATAATCTTAAATGCCATCTTAGGTTCAAGACCTTTATGCATCAGATACACCATTATCGAGTCACGTGTTCCGATAACGTCCGAAATGGTACAGGTTCCTGCAGCAATAAGGTCCTTAGCATTGCCAAGATAAACATCGGTACCGTGGGAAAGGCCTGAAATCTGAAGAAGGTCCGAGAAATTTTTAGGCTTACAGTCAAGGAGCATTTCTCTTACAAACTTTGTGCCGAACTCAGGGATACAGAAGGTTCCGTTTTTAGACTCAATCTGTTCAGATGTAACTCCGAGCGCCTTTGTTGAGGTAAAGAGTGAATAAACATCGGGGTCGCTCATCGAAACATCGTTCACGGGAATACCACTGTATTCTTCGAGATATTTATATGTAGTAGGAACAACGTGACCAAGCTCATCAAGCTTAAGTATTGTATCGTGAATAGAATGGAAATCGAAATGGGTAGTTACTGTTGTCGATTTAGGATCGTCTGCAGGGTGCTGTACAGGACAAAAATCGTATACCGAATTTGCTCTAGGAACAACAACCATTCCCCCCGGATGCTGACCAGTAGTCATTTTAATTTCGGAATCCTTAACAATGGATGCAAGTCTTGCAATTTCAGCCTTTGAAAGCACCAGATTCTTTTCCTCACAATACGCCTTAACGAAGCCGAAGGCCGTTTTTTCAGCTAAAGTAGATATTGTACCCGCTTTAAAAACGTTTTCACTGCCGAACAATTCTTCGGTAAACTTATGGGCAAAGGGCTGATATTCGTCAGAAAAATTAAGGTCTATATCAGGAACCTTATCTCCGTCAAAGCCGAGGAAGGTTTCAAAGGGTATATCGTGGCCGTTACGGTCCATAGGACTATTACATTCGGGACAGTTTTCAGGCGGCAGGTCAAAGCCCGAGCCGTACTCTCCCTTTTCATAAAAGCGGCTGTATTTGCATTTCGGACATACATAATGCGGCGCTAAGGGATTAACCTCAGAAATTCCCGCCATTGTTGCCGCAAAGGATGAGCCGACAGAGCCTCTGGAGCCGACAAGATAGCCGTGCTCCTCGCTGTTTGCAACTAACTTTTGCGCCGTTACATACATTATCGAAAATCCGTGCTTGATTATTGATGACAGCTCTCTGTCAAGCCGCTTTTCAACAATTTCAGGTAGCTTTCCGTTATGCTCATAAAGTTCTCTCGCCCTATTCCAACAGGAATCTCTGAGCAAATCGTCCGAGCCCTCGATAACAGGCGGATAGTTTCCTTCAGGCACAGGAATTACATCACTTTCAATCATATCAGCGATTTTTCGAGGATTATCTATGACAAACTCTGCTGCTCTATCGCCGAAATAATCAAAATCGGAAAGCATTTCAGGGGTGTTTTTCAGATACAGAGGCGCCTGTAGATCAAAGTCCTCGAAGCCCTGTCCCGCCATAAGTATCTTTCTGATTATTTGATCTTCCTTTTTCAGAAAATGCACATCGCCTGTGGCAACAACAGGCTTTCCTAATCTGTCAGCAATTTCAACAACCTTACGGTTAAAGTTCTTAATAACCTCAAAATCGGTTACCTGTTTAAACTTGTTAGGCTTGGGCATACCGGTCTTTTTATCAACCCTGGTTACCGTACTTTCTCTTATCATAAACTCGTTGTTTCCGAGAGGTTGTATTTCAAGATAATCGTAATAAGAGGCTATCTCAATAAGCTTCTCATCAGGCTCCCCGTCAACTATAGCCTTGTATAATTCTCCCTGTTCACAGGCAGAACCGACTATAAGACCCTCACGATGCTTGTCCAGTTCGCTTTTAACGGTTATGGGTCTTTTATAAAAGTTATCAAGGTGAGCTTTTGATACAAGCTTATAGAGATTTTTAAGCCCAACAAGATTTTTTACCAGAATTATCTGGTGGTTTACCTTATCCTCTTTGTAGAGGGTAGCAAAATCGGTGCCGTACTTCTCATCATTTACAAAATAGGCTTCAACTCCGTAAATAACCTTCATATCTCCGCCCGATTTGCGAATATCCTTGACCGCAGACGCTGCTGCAGGAAAGGCCTGGACAACGCCGTGGTCGGTAATGGCAATAGCCTTATGCCCCCATTTGTAAGCCTGTTTTATAAGGGCGCCCGCCGAGGCTACCGCATCCTTGGAAGACATATTGGTGTGGGCGTGAAGCTCCACCCTTGCAGGTCCGTCATATTCCTCTTTTGGATTGTATTTTACAACCGTTGCCATCGCTCTCGGTGTTACTACAAAATCCTTTTCCCAATCATCGAATGCATAATCTCCGTTAAGGATAATCCAGATACCATTGGATAATTCCTTAACCGAACCTGTTTTGTCGTTATCGACAAGCATCTTTACGGTAACCGCATTTGTGTGGTCACTTACCGAAAAGCTTACCCTTTGCTTGTCTCCCCTTTTGGTCGGCTGCATATCAAAGCCGAAAACCTCTCCATACACACAGATTTTCTTATCCTCTGGAAGAATGTTTATAATTGGCTTGACATTTGTATCAAGCTTTACTTTTCCGTAAAACTGTTTAGCGCTTTCTATGTATATCGGCAATCCGTCTTTTGGTGCATAATCAAAAATCTGTTCTTTCTCTTGCAAAGCCTTTTCAGTTTTTAAGGCTGGCTTTGTTACTTCCTCCTTGGGAGGCGCTAACATTTCCTTAGTTACGGTAACTCCGATAAATTCGATCTCTACCTCTTTTTTAAAGAGTTCAAACACTTTTTTCTGAAAGAGCTTATCAACCTCAAGGCTTATAATGGTATCAAGCCCTCCGAATTTCAGTTCAACCGATACTTTATTATTATCAAGGCTTATCTCTGCCTGGTTAAAATATCCGTTTAAAACCGAGTTCTTGGTCTTTATCCCATCAAAAATATCCCTACAAGCGTCAATGCAGAAAGCATCGGGCTTGTAAGTCACATTTATAACAGCCTTATTAAGTGAAAAGCCTCGAGTTACATCATCGCAAAAAGCCTTTATAAATCTCTCAGGAATGTATTTTGCCGAGGAAAGCTCTGCTTTGATTATTTTTGCCTCTCTGTCAAGACCACAGGCGCAAACCTCTGTTTCGCAGATAAGTCCATATTTTGTTTTATCACAGTATCCATCGAAAATTTCAGTAAATTTTACAGACATTACTTTCTCCGTTAAATCCTTTTAATTTCTTCTTCAAGTGCGTCAAGAAGTTCCTCTTCCTTGACCTTTTTAATAATCTCTCCGTGTGAGAAAATCAGTCCGCAACCGTTTCCTCCGGCAATTCCAAGATCGGCTTCCCTCGCCTCTCCGGGTCCGTTAACAGCGCAGCCCATTATCGCTACTGTTATGTTTTTATCTATATTTGCGAAACGCTCTTCTGCCTCTTTAGCAATAGAAATAAGGTCGATGCTTGTTCTTCCGCAGGTTGGACAGGAAACAAATTTTATCCCGTCATTTCTAAGTCCTATCGCATTCAAGAGTTGCTTTGCCGCCTTAACCTCCAGAACGGGATCGTCGGTAAGGGATATTCTGACCGTAGCGCCGATACCTCTCAGCAAAAGTCCGCCTATACCTGCAGATGATTTTATTATACCCATTCTCTCGGTACCGGCCTCGGTAACTCCGAGATGCAGAGGATATTTGCATTTTTGTGCCGCAAGTACATAAGCATCGTACATTCTCTTTGTGTCGGACGATTTAAGCGAAAGAACGATATCATCAAAGTCATATCTTTCAAGCAAAGAAATATGATACAGACCGCTTTCAACCATAGCCTCGGCTGTGGGAGCGCCGTATTTTGCTAAAATCTCTTTTTCAAGAGATCCCGAATTTACGCCTATTCTTATAGGAACCCCGGCATTTTTACAAGCAGTGGCCACCGCCCTCACATTCTCGTCAGAGCCTATATTACCAGGATTTATACGAACCTTATCCACGCCTGCAGCTATGCTTTCAAGAGCTAATTTATGGTCAAAATGTATATCTGCAACTATTGGTGTGGAAACTGCGCATTTAAGGGCGCCAATAAGTCTGACAGCCTCTTTATCAGGAACCGAAACCCGTATAATTTCGCATCCTGCCGCCTCAAGTCGTTTAGCCTGTTCAACATTTCCCTCAATATTATCGGCACGAACATTGAGCATTGATTGAATCGAAACAGGCGCACCGCCTCCGATTGCAACACTGCCTGCATAAACCTTTTTCGTCTTATCGTTGGTATACATTTTTTACCTCACAATCAAAATAACGAGATAATATCCTTTGCCGTAATTATCAGCATAAAGCCTATAAGCAGAGCAAAGCCTGCCGCATGAATCCAGCCCTCATATTTTTGGGGCACCTTTTTTCTTGTTATAAGTTCAAAAAGAATAAATAGTATTCTTCCTCCGTCAAGAGCGGGAAGCGGCAAAAGATTGAATATTCCCAGATTTACCGTGATTAGTGCCATTATGGGAAGAACATTAAGAATGTTTTGTTTTGCAACACTACCAATCGTTGCCGTTATTCCAACGGGGCCTGACATCGCAGATATACCGTATCTGCCGGAAATCAGATCAATAAGCGAGAACCATACTATTCTGCAGTAAGAAAAGGTTGTTTTAAGTGTGTGCTCTATAAAGTTAATAAAGGTCTTTTCTTCCCCTAAAAGCCAGAAATCAAACTGTATTACCTTTATTCCGTCAACCTCTTCTGTTTTGAACTGAACATTTTTAAGTTCTGTTTTCTCTCCGTTACGGCGTACAACCATATCAACGGCACCGTCGTCTATATTTGTAAAGGTATAACTTAAATCTCTGGTAGTATATACCCGTCTACCATCGACCGAAATAATTTCATCTCCAACCGAAAGTCCGTAATTCACACTGGTTGCATCATCTTCGAATTTTGCAACGGTTGTCGTACCTAAAAGTTCCCCGGGTATAAGGGTGATTGCCACAATAATAATTCCCAGCAGAAGATTAAAAATCGCACCGTTGGCAACGATAAAAAGCCTTTTCAGAGGACCTTTATTACAAAAGGCTCTGCCGTCACTGCTCTCTTCGTCCTCCCCCTCCATTGCGCAGTAGCCGCCCAATGGAATGAGATTTACTGAATAAAGGGTTTCCTTGCCCTGTTTTTTTATAAGCTTTGGTCCAAAGCCTACAGCAAACTCGTTTACCCTTACAGAGCAAATCTTTGCGGCTATGAAATGACCAAACTCATGAATTATAATAAGCAACACGAACATCAGTATTGCAACAAGATAAGGCCAGACATTGTTCCAGAAGTTTATTAGTTCAGAAATGGTTACCACCCGATTTAAATATATTTATACATAGTTATGATATGCAGAAAATCAGTTCAAAATCTCTCTAACTAATTTTCTAGCATTTCTGTCTGCTTGAAGGACATCCTCAAGGCTATAATCCTCTGTGGCTTCCTGTGCGTCTACCGCAGCCTTAACAAGCCTTGGAATATCAAGGAAACCTATCTTTCCGTCAAGGAAAAGGGCTACCGCCTCTTCGTTTGCTCCGTTGGCGGCGCAGGGCTTAAGTCCACCCTCTTTTATTGCATCTATACATATTTTAAGACACGGAAAGGTGTCAGTATCGGGCTTTGCAAAGGTAAGTGTGCCAACATCAGTAAGGGATAGCCTGTCACAGCAAATATCTCCTCTGTCAGGATAGGTAAAGGCATACTGAATGGGAAGCCTCATATCAGGAGTACCAAGCTGACCTATGACTGCGCCATCGGTAAACTCAACCGCCGAATGAAGTATACTCTGTCTGTGAACGAGCACCTCTATATCATCCGCCGAAACCCCGAAAAGATGCACCGCTTCAATAACCTCAAGGCCTTTGTTCATAAGGGTAGCCGAATCAATTGTTATCTTATTACCCATTGACCAGTTAGGATGCTTCAGCGCCTGTGCAGCCGTAACATTCTCAAGTTCATCCCTTGTTTTGTTATAAAAAGGACCACCTGATGCAGTTAACAGAATTTTTTTAAGGCTTCGGTTCGGAGAGCCCTGAAGTGACTGAAATATTGCTGAATGTTCACTGTCGACGGGAAGCAGCTTTACTCCCTTTTTTCTTACTGCCTCATTCACGAGTTTACCCGCAGTAACTAAGGTTTCCTTGTTGGCAAGGGCAATATCATTACCCGCTTCAATTGCTGACAATGTGGGCTTCAGCCCTGCAATACCTACTATAGAATTAAGGGTAATATCCGCCTTTATAGCGGCCACCTGACAAACACCCTCCTCGCCGCCGAAAACCAAAATATCAGTATCGGACAGTCTTTGGGAGAGTTCTTTAGCCTTTTCGCAGTTGAAAACACCGACCGCTTTCACCTTAAACTCACGTGCCTGTTGCTCGAGTTTTAGTATATTACTTCCGGCCGCAATGCCGAGAACTTTATAACCGCCCTGACGAGCAACCTCAAGCGCCTGTTCTCCAATTGAACCCGTTGAGCCGAGAATTACAATTTCCTTCAAATTACTACCTCCGCAAAGCTTAAAAAGAGTGATAATGCAGGGGCTACAAGCAGTACCGAGTCAAGTCTGTCCAAGATTCCTCCGTGGCCCGGGATAATACTGCCGTAATCTTTTACATTGTATTTGCGTTTTATTGCAGATGCAAAAAGATCTCCCGCCATTCCTATAACGCTCATCATAGGAGTTATGAGGCAGAGAGAAAGTGTATTGACAGTCTTATCCAATATCGCACCAAATATAAGACAAATAACCAGAGTTCCGAGAACCGAGCATAAAACTCCGCCAATAGCGCCTTCTACAGTTTTTTTAGGGCTTATTACAGGGGCCAGTTTGTTTTTGCCGATAGCCGTACCGATAAAATAGGCCCCGATATCCGAAACACAGGCAAAATTAACAAGAAGAAATAAGTAAAACAGACCGTTGGAATCGTGACTGTTAATGAGGCTTCCGACACAACCGAAGGCAAATGATAAAATCACAGGCATTGACAAACTAAGCCCCATTTGCTCGGCCGAAAAGCTTTGATGATATCTTAGGGAAACCGCAATAATTACAACCACATAAATGAATGTCAGAATTTCGTGGCTTAAACCTATCACGCCCGAAAAAGCAAACTGGAAGGCTGCTGAATAAACTGCAGCAGCAATAATAACAACAGGATTTTTGATGCAACCTGTATTATGAAGCATCTCAACCGATGCTAAGCCCGCAAGAAGTGCCAGTGCTATTACAACCGCCATAGGCCAAAAAATATTCAAAACGATTATAAGGGCAATAATTATTGCGGCAACTATTCCCGAAATAATTCTGGTTTTCATTTTAAACTATACCCCTCCGAATCTTCTGTTTCTGTTGTTATAGTCGTCTATAGCTCTTTCAAGGTCAGCAGGTGTGAAATCGGGCCAAAGTACATTTGAAAACCAGAATTCACTGTATGCCGACTGCCAGATAAGGAAATTTGAAAGCCTGTATTCGCCGCTTGGACGGATAATAAGCTCAGGATCAGGATAATCCTTTGTATAAATTCTATCAGATACCGTTTGCTCGGTAATCTTATCTGGCTCTATTCCCTCTCTCACAATATCTCTGACGGCATGAACAATTTCATCTCTGCCGCCGTAGTTTATAGCCATATATACCTTTAAACCCGTTGCATCCTTTGAGTCAAATTCCGCTTGATTCATAAGCTCGTTGATATCTCCGGGCATACCGTTTCTGTCACCTATGAACTTAAGCATAATGTTCTCACTCTTAAAGTTAGCCGAGTCCTTAAGATAATCTCTGAACAGATTCATGATTGCATCGACCTCTTCTTTAGGTCGGCGCCAATTTTCAGTTGAAAAGGCATACACGGTCAGATACTTGATGCCTATCTTATTGCAGTATCTCGCTATCTCCTTGAACTTTTTACTACCTGCTGCGTGACCTGCAGAACGGGGCAGTTTGCGCTTTTTTGCCCATCTGCCGTTTCCGTCCATAATTATCGCAATATGCTCAGGCAGTTTACGGTCTGAGGTTTCTATCTTCTTTTTGAAAAAAGCCAATTATATCACCTTTCAAAAAAGCCATCATAGCGGCAGCTACAATGACTTTTGAATTCTAACCAGATTAGATCTCAAGAATTTCCTTTTCCTTTGCCGCCTGAAGAGAATCAACCTCTCCGCAGAACTTATCGGTCAAGGTCTGGATTTTCTTTTCTCCGTTTGCCTGATCGTCTTCGGTTATGCTGTTATCCTTTTTAAGCGCCTTAAGCTTTTCAATAGCGTCACGGCGAACAGAACGGATGGCAACCTTCGAATCCTCGCCCATCTTTTTAATTTCTTTGACAAGATCACGTCTGCGCTCTTCGGTAAGAGGCGGAAATGCAAGGCGGATAACTCTGCCGTCATTATTGGGATTTATTCCGATATCAGAGGTCTGAATAGCCTTCTCAATAAGCTTCAGTGTGCTTGAATCCCAGGGCTGAATCTGCAGAATTCTTGCCTCAGGCACCGAGATTGTTGCAATCTGCTGGATAGGTGTCGGGCAGCCGTAATAGTCAAGCATAATTTTATCAAGAACCGATGGGTTAGCTCTTCCTGCTCGTACTGTGCCAAATTCACGAACAAGGGCGTTTATGGTTTTATCCATACGTTCTTCTGTTTTTTTAATGAGTTCGTTCATAATATTTGCCTCCTGATTATCAATATACTAATGTGCCGATTTCTTCGCCGAGTATTGCACGTTTAAGGTTTGCAGGGTCGGCAAGGTCAAACACAAGAATCTTTATGCCGTTATCCATACAAAGAGAAGCTGCTGTGCTATCCATAACATGAAGCTCTTTATTAAGAACATCGTGATGGGTTAGCTTATCAAACTTCTTAGCATCGGGATTTTTCTTCGGGTCACTGTCATATACACCGTCAACATTGGTAGCCTTAAAGATAACATCTGCATCAATTTCTGCAGCACGAAGGGCCGCAGTTGTGTCGGTTGAGAAGAAGGGATTTCCTGTTCCGCATCCGAAAATAACAATTCTTCCCTTTTCAAGATGGCGTACCGCCTTGTTTCTGATATAAGGCTCGGCAATCTGACGCATCTCAATAGCGGTCTGCACCCTTACATCTACACCAAGCTGCTCAAGCGCATCACAAAGGCCGAGTGAGTTAATGGTGGTAGCAAGCATTCCCATATGGTCGGCTCTGGTTCTGTCCATTTTTCCGCTTGAACGGCCTCTCCAGAAATTTCCGCCGCCAACAACAATGGCAATTTCCACACCCATATCGTAGCACTCTTTAATACTCTCGCAAACACGAAGAACGGTATCAAAATCGAGTCCTGACTTTTTCTCTCCGGCAAGGGCCTCACCGCTGAGCTTTATAAGAACCCTTTTATATGCAGGTTTCTTTTCCATAATCACAAGCCTCCGAAATTTTTACACAATTATACTAAATATCATTTTACAATAACGGCGAAATAATGTCAATGAAATTAAATCTGTATTTATATAATATTTGCATACAAAAACAGACCTACACAATGTAGGTCTGCAATTTTAACTTAATTCAATTATTTAATCATACTTGCAACTTCGTTTGCAAAGTCGTCTTCACGCTTCTGGATTCCCTCTCCCTTTTCAAAACGAACGAAAGAAGCAACCTTTACAGAACCGCCAAGCTCCTTGGCAACAGAGTCAACATACTTGCCGACAGTGAGGTCGCCATCGATAACATACTGCTGCTCAACAAGGCAGTTTTCCTTGTAGAACTTGCCGATCTTACCTTCAACGATCTTCCCGAGAACTGCGTCGGGCTTTCCTGCCATCTTAGGATCTTCCTTCATCTGAGCGATAAGAATTCCCTTTTCTTTCTCAAGGTCTTCTGCAGGAACAGAAGCCTGATCCAAATAGCTGGGGTTCATAGCTGCAACCTGCATTGCAACATTCTTACCCATAGCTACGAGCGCATCACTCATATCAAGGTCGGTGTCAAGCTGAACAAGAACGCCGATCTTTCCGCCTGCATGAACATAGTTAACAACCTTGCCCTCGAGGCGAACAAAACGACGAATCTGAATGTTCTCACGGAACTTGAGGAAAACCTCTTCCTTAAGCTCGGATACAGTGCTTCCCTCAAAAGGAGAAGCAAGAAGAGCATCAACATCAGCGGGGTTGTTAGCGATAACAGCCTTAGCAACCTTATCTGCGAAAGCCTTGAACTCCTCGTTGCCTGCAACGAAGTCGGTCTCGGTGTTGATTTCAAGAGCAACGGCAACGTTACCCTCTACCATAGCAACAACGGTACCCTCTGCGGCTACACGGGAAGCCTTCTTTGCCTGAGATGCAAGACCCTTCTCACGAAGATAGTCAATGGCTGCATCCATATTTCCATCGGTTTCTTTGAGAGCGTTTTTGCAGTCCATCATACCGCAACCGGTTTTCTCTCTTAAAGCCTGTACGTCTTTAGCGGTAAAAGCCATAGTAATATACCTCCGATAATTATTCAGCGTCGGTAGCTTCAACTACCTCTTCGGCAGACTCTTCTACTGTTTCTTCAACAACTGCAGCAGATCCCTGTTCGCCCTGCTTTGCCTCGAGAACGGCGTTAGCGATAACTTCACAGATGAGCTTTACAGCACGGATAGCGTCATCGTTTCCGGGGATAACTGCATCAATCTCATCAGGATCGCAGTTGGTGTCAACGATTGCGATGATCGGAATATTAAGTTTCTTTGCCTCGGCAACTGCTATTCTCTCCTTGCGGGGATCAACAATAAACATTGCGCCGGGGATCTTCTTCATATCCTTGATTCCGCCGAGGAACTTCTCAAGCTTCTCAATCTCGCCACGAAGCTTAATTACTTCCTTCTTGGGAAGGATTTCAAAGGTTCCGTCCTCCTCCATCTTGCGAAGCTGTGCAAGACGAGCGATTCTCTTACGGATGGTTGTGAAGTTTGTGAGCATACCGCCGAGCCAACGAGCGTTAACATAGGGCATCTCACAACGCTCTGCCTCTTCCTTAACAGAAGACTGAGCCTGTTTCTTGGTACCAACAAAAAGAATGTCTCCACCCTCGGCTACGATGTCACGAGCGAAAGTGTAAGCCTCGTTGAGCTTCTTGACCGTCTTCTGAAGGTCGATGATGTAGATTCCGTTTCTTTCGGTAAAGATGTACGGAGCCATTTTGGGGTTCCAGCGTCTTGTCTGATGTCCGAAATGAACACCTGCTTCAAGAAGCTGTTTCATTGAGATAACTGCCATTTTTATTTCCTCCTAAGGTTTTTCCTCCACGACGTTTAAATTTTTGTTGCGCCGAAAACACAATCTGTGTCACCTTATTACAACAAACGCCGTGTGCGGTTTATTTTACTGCCGTTTTGACAGCTCGAATATTGTACCACACTTTTTATGCATTTGCAAGTAAAATTTGCTGTTTATTTATAAATATCTTTTGTGCAATATTTTTCGTTGACTGCAAAGCAATTTTGCGGTATAATCTCAAAAATATCAAATTGTTTAAAATGGAGGATTTTTAAGTTATGGCTTACTATTTTGAAGGCACTTCCCACACCTTTAACGAATATCTTCTTGTTCCGGGATATTCTTCATCCGAGTGCGTTCCCGCAAATGTTTCGCTTAAAACCCCTTTGGTTAAGTTCAAAAAGGGCGAAGAACCTGCTATTTCTCTTAATATTCCGCTTGTTTCTGCAATAATGCAGTCTGTTTCGGGCGACCGTCTCGCTGTTGCTCTTGCAAGGGAGGGCGGAGTTTCTTTCATCTACGGTTCTCAGTCGGTTGAAAGTGAAGCTGCAATGGTAGCCAGAGCAAAGAGCTTTAAAGCAGGGTTTGTTGTCAGTGACTCCAATATAAAAGCCGATGCCACTATGGCAGATGTTGTCGCACTTAAGGAGGCTACAGGTCATTCAACCGTAGCCGTGACCGACGACGGCACCGCAAACGGAAAGCTTCTCGGTATTGTTACAAGCCGTGACTACAGGGTTTCCCGTATGGATCCTGCTACCCCTGTCAGCGAGTTTATGACTCCTTTTGATAAGCTTATCTACGCTAAAGAAGGCGTTACTCTCAAGGTTGCCAATGATATAATCTGGGACAACAAGCTTAATTCCCTCCCCATTATAGACGACAATCAGCATCTCAAATATATGGTTTTCCGCAAGGATTACGATTCCCACAAGGAAAATCCGCTAGAGCTGCTCGACAATGAAAAGAGATATGTTGTCGGTGCAGGTATCAATACCCGTGACTACGCCCAGCGTGTTCCCGCTCTTGTTGAGGCAGGTGCAGATGTCCTCTGTATTGACTCCTCAGAAGGCTTTTCCGAATGGCAGAAGCTGACTATCGATTGGATACGCTCAAAGTATGGTGATTCGGTTAAGGTCGGTGCAGGAAATGTCGTTGACCGAGAGGGCTTCCGCTTCCTTGCCGATGCGGGTGCAGACTTTATTAAGGTCGGCATCGGCGGAGGTTCTATCTGTATTACCCGTGAAACAAAGGGTATAGGCAGAGGTCAGGCAACCGCACTTATTGATGTTTGCAAGGCAAGAGATGAATATTTTGAGGAGACCGGAGTTTATGTGCCGGTTTGCTCTGACGGCGGTATCGTTCACGACCATCATATGACACTCGCACTTGCAATGGGCGCAGATTTCATTATGCTGGGCAGATACTTTGCAAGATTTGACGAGTCCCCGACTAATAAGATTTCTATCGGCGGCAACTACTATAAGGAGTACTGGGGCGAGGGTTCCAACCGTGCTCGTAACTGGCAGAGATATGACCTCGGCGGAGATAAAAAGCTCTCCTTTGAGGAAGGTGTTGACTCCTATGTTCCCTATGCAGGAACCCTTAAGGACAATGTCAGCATCTCGCTTTCAAAGGTTAAGTCGACCATGTGCAACTGCGGCGCACTTACCATTCCTGAACTCCAGAAAAAAGCAAAGCTTACCCTTGTTTCTGCTACAAGTATTGTTGAGGGTGGCGCTCATGATGTCATTCAAAAAGACGCTGCAAACACAGGAATTAAATAAAATTTCGCACTTTCTGCGGTCGGACCTCTTCGGTCTGACCGCTTTTTTGTTGCTTATAGAATTTTCTTGTTGACAAAACACCCTATTTAATGTGATAATATATGAGTATAGGTGATGTTATGAGAGTTATTACAGGTATCGCCAGAGGTAAAAGGCTTAAATCTCTGCCGGGCAATGACGTTCGCCCTACCACCGATAAGGTTAAGGAAGGCATTTTCAGCGCTATCCAGTTCGATATAGAGGGCAGACGTTTTCTCGATATGTTTGCCGGAAGCGGACAAATGGGAATCGAAGCCTTGAGCCGAGGCGCCAAAAGCGCAGTTTTTATTGACTCCTCGCCTGAGGCTGTCAAGGTCTGCACAGAAAATGTTGAGTCGGTCGGCTTCGCAGATGTTTCAAAGATATTTAAGCGTGATTCGGTCGGATATATCGATTCAACCTCGGAATGCTTCGATATTGCTTTTTTGGATCCTCCGTATGAAGCAGGTATTCTTGTAAAAGCCTTAAACGCCGTTAGTACTAAGATGTCCGATTACGGTATAATAATTTGCGAACACCCAGACGACATTTCTTTGCCCGAGGCTGCAAATGGTTTTTCGGTCTACCGCATCTACCGTTACGGCAAGATAAATGTCACGGTCTATAAAAAAGGATAGTCATTGTATGAAAGATTTGATTGCGATTTGTCCCGGTAGTTTTGATCCTATTACAAAGGGACATCTTGACATTATTACCAGAAGCTCTAAAATGTTTAACCGAGTTATAGTTGTTGTAATGTCAAATTATAATAAAACAAACAAGGGCAGTTTTTCGGTTGAGGAGCGTATGGAGCTTATACGCCGAACGGTTGCTGACCTACCTAATGTTGAGGTCGACAGCTACGACGGACTTCTTGCCGAATATGCTGCAAAAAAGAATGCTTCTGCCATAGTTAAGGGTCTTCGCGCCGTTACTGACTTTGAATATGAGTTTCAGATGGCGCTTGCAAATAAAAAACTTAATCCCGAGGTTGAAACCGTCTTCCTTACAACCAGCGCAGAGAATATGTATCTGAGCTCAAGTATGGTTAAGCAAATCGCAAGTATGGGCGGAGATATTTCGGATTTTGTTCCAAAGGCCATTTGCAATGATATAACAAAGAGATTAAAATAGAAAGGAAGAAAAAATATGTCAATCGAAGAATTACTTGAACAGTTTGACGAAGTGCTTGAGGGAGGAATAAAGTTTCCCGGAAAGCGTACCGTTGTTGACGTTGAAAAGCTTCGTGCTCTAGTTGACGATATTCGTCTGAACATCCCCGGCGAAATCAAACAGGCAAGAGGAATTGTTGCCGACCGCACAGATATTATTACTAATGCTAAAAGAGAGGCTGACGGTATTATCCGTTCTGCAGAAGAGCGTGCAAAGGCTCTTGTTGCTCAGGAGGAAATTACCCGCTTAGCTCAGGAAAAGGCAAGTGAAATCATTTCTACCGCTCAGGCAAAGAGCCGTGAAATGAGAAAGGCCGCACAGGATTTTGTTGATGACATTATGCGTCGTGCTGATGAGGGTCTTACCGCTAATCTTTCAGAGGTAAGAAAAACCCGTGCCGCATTAAAGCAGCAGATACCTGCCGCTAATCCCGAGCAGAAATAAAAAGCCTTGACCTCTCCCTTTTCGGAGAGGTCATTTTTCGCCAAAATTCTCTTGACTTGTGTTTATTATCACGATATAATATCATACCAAACCGCAAAGGAGGTGTTTTCAGTGGAAAATACTAAAACAGTTGCAACAAATAAAGCCGCCTTTCACGAGTATTTCGTCATTGAAAGCATCGAGGCGGGTATTGAGCTTACAGGGACCGAAATCAAGTCGATACGTCAGGGCGGAGTTAATCTTAAGGACTCTTGGTGCAGTGTCGATGACGGTCAGATGCTCATAAAACAGATGCATATTTCTCCTTATGATTACGGCAACCGTTTTAATGCAGATCCTATGAGGGTGCGCCGTCTTCTTCTGCACAAAAGAGAAATTATGAGATTGTTCGGACTCCAAAAGCAACAGGGACTGGCACTTGTTCCCCTCTCCCTTTATTTCAAAGGCTCTCTCTTAAAGGTCCAGCTTGGACTTTGCAAGGGTAAAAAGCTTTACGATAAGCGTGAGGTTGCCGCAAAGCAGGCGGCTAATCGTGATATTCAAAGAGCTCTAAAGGAACAAAACAGATAAATATGGGGGTGTAAAGGTTTCGACAGGGAGCTTGAATTATGATAAGCGAGCAGTGGTGCGAACCACTTTAATCAGCGCAATTTTTTAAAAATAAACGACAACTCTAAAGTTGCTCTTGCAGCTTAAATTTTAGCTGCCGTCCAATGCAGAAGGACCACGGTCTGCTGCGGGCGTCGACTAGTGGTGAACGTGAACAGGGCAATGCTGATAGCCTTGTCATGAATTATCGGCTACCAAGCAGAAAAGGCTGACGGCCTCCTTTTCTGTAAGGGAATCCTGATGACCGTCTGCGCTCGGAGAAGTTTGTAAGAATAGCTTTTTGGACGGGGGTTCGACTCCCCCCACCTTCACCAATAAAATAAGGAGCAGTGCCGTAAGGTATCTGCTCCTTATTTTGTTTATGTGGGGAGTCGAAGCCGAGAGGGTCTGCCGTTTGGAAAAACAGTACGGTGTACTGTTTTTCTTTACGCCAGACCTTCTCAGGTTCAACTCTTAAATACAGAAGAATAAATAAATAAATAAAGAAAGAACCAACCTTGCGGTTGGTTCTTTCTTTATTGGTCCGAGTGACAGGAGTCGAACCTGCGGCCTCTTGAACCCCATTCAAGCGCTCTACCAAACTGAGCCACACCCGGATAAATAAATGTAATTTATCGAACGAATGATAGTATAACACACTATTTGTTAAAAATCAAGAAGAAAAATGCCGATATTTGAAAAAATATCGGCACTATTTATTTAGTTATCAAAGCTTTTCTCGATAAGATCTACAAGAGCATTCATTGCTGCCTCTTCATCAGAACCGTCAACAATAATTCTTATCTTTGTGCCGCCGACAATTCCGAGCGAAAGAACGCCGAGGAGGCTCTTTGCATTCACACGTCTGTCTTCCTTCTCAATCCAAACAGACGACTTGAATTCATTAGCCTTCTGAATGAAGAAGGTTGCGGGTCTTGCGTGAAGACCAACCTGATTGTTAATTACAACATCTTTAACGCACATAATAAATACTCCTTAAAACTTCATATCATATACTCAATTTTAACTAAACCACAATACAACAGTATCTATATTGTATTATACCACAATATATTCTCCAGTCAATTATAATCTAACAAGTTCTCCTTTTCCTCCAAATGAGTGAAAATTTGAACTTTCATTTTGTGCAAATTGCAATATAAAGTGGATAAGTTTTGAACATAGTGAAACATTGTTATTCAATGTACGACAGTTCATCCTTGGATAGCGTTGCATTTTTGAGCATATCCGGTCGGCGCTTTGCAGTTTCCTTTATTGACATCATTCTGCGCCACTTATTTATGTTGGCATGATGTCCCGAAAGTAATACCTCGGGTACTTTAAGTCCCATCCACTCCTCAGGCTTTGTATACTGGGGATACTCAAGCAATCCGTCAAAGTGACTTTCCTCTGTGAAGCAGACGTCGTCAGCTAACACACCGGGCAACATTCTGCAAACTGCATCTGCAACCGTTAAGGCAGGAAGCTCTCCGCCGGTCAAAACAAAATCCCCAACCGAAATTTCCTCATCAACTATTGTTTCAATAATACGTTCGTCTATACCCTCATAATGTCCGCAAAGTAAAACTATTCTATCCATTTGAGCTAACTCTAATGCACGATTCTGTGTAAAGGTTTTCCCCTTTGGTGACAAATATATAAGATGAGGCTTTGGTTCGCCGTTTCGGTCATAAAGTGAGTTGAAGCAGTTATAAATCGGGGCAACCGACATAACCATTCCCATTCCGCCGCCGTATGGCGTATCGTCCACCTTATTATGTTTATTACCCGAAAAATCTCTGATATTCACACATCTGATATCTACCTTATCGGCCTTTCTTGCACGGCCTATAATACTCTCGGACAAAACCGATTCGCACATGTCAGGAAACAGGGTCATTATATCAATTCTCATCGTCAAATATCCCCTTTAACTGCTTGATAACAATTTTTTCGGCATCAATATCCACATTTTTAACAACATCCGGAATATTTGGAAGCAGATATTCGTTTTCTCCCCTCTTTATATGCCATACATCATTTGCGCCCGTCTGGGAAACATCACACAAAATACCGAGCTGCTCGTTTGTATCAATATCAAAAATCTTACAACCGATAAGGTCATCGATAAAATATCTGCCTTTTTCCAGCTTTACATCCTTGCGGTCTATATAAAGTATGCGATTTCTGTACTTTTCAGCGGCCTCAATTGAATCAATACCCTTAAAGGAGGCAATCACTATGTTGCCGTGAGGTTTTATTGAGGTTGCCGAAAGGAACTCTGCACCGTTTTCATCCAAATATAATTTTTTAAAGCCAGTTAGAAAGTCGGGGCTATCGCACCAGGGCTGAATTCTAACCTGGCCTCTTATTCCGTGGGTTCCGACAATCTTTCCCGTTTCAAGAAATTGCTTCTTCATAAAAATCTCCGATTTTAATAATTAAGAAAGGCAAAGCCCACAAGTTTGTTGTGGGCTTTTATCAATCGATTTTAGTCGATCTCGACCATAATCTTCTCGTTATTTCTGTTTGCTGCTGTACGCATAATAGTGCGGATTGCCTTTGCTATCCTGCCCTGTTTGCCGATTACTCGGCCCATATCGTTCTCAGCAACATGAAGATGGTAAACGATGATACCCTCTTCATTGGGCTCGTCAACTGTTACACTTATCTGTTCGGGATTTTCAACAAGGCCCGATGCGATAGACTTTAACAATTCCTTCATTAAATGAGTCCTCCAAATTAAATGATTTCAGCTTTTTTGAGAAGAGCCTTTACGGTATCAGTAGGCTGAGCACCGTTTGCGATCCACTTCTTAGCCTTCTCGCCGTCAATATTAACTGCTGCAGGATCCTTAGTAGGATCATAGGTACCGATTTCCTCAATGAAACGTCCGTCTCTGGGATATCTGGAATCTGCAACAACTACACGGTAAAAAGGAGCCTTTTTAGCGCCGAGTCTGCGAAGTCTGATTTTAACTGCCATTATAAATACACCTCCGAAAAAACTTTTGTTATATTTAAAAGAGTTGCCTCTTTAAAATCCGTTAAATCCGCCGGGCAGCTTCATACCGCCCATTCTTTTGGCAAATTTTTTGTTGTTCATCTGCTTGAACATTTTTTTCATTTGTTCATACTGCCGCATTAGTCGGTTAACATCCTCAACCGTTGTGCCGCTTCCTGCAGCAATTCTTTTTCTTCTCGAAGCGTTCAGAAGGTCGGGCTTTTCCCTTTCCTTTTTGGTCATCGACTTAATTATTGCTTCGGTTCGAAGTATTGCCCTTTCGTCAATATCCTGATTTTTTATCTGGTTTGATACTCCCGGCATCATAGACAAAAGATCCTTCATACTTCCCATTTTTTTGATCTGTTCAAACTGCGAAAGCAGATCGTTCATATCAAACTTATTAGCCTGGAGTTTCTTTGCTGTTTCAAGGGCCTGTTTTTCGTCAATTTCATTCTCTACCTTCTCAATAAGAGAAAGCACATCGCCCATTCCCAAAATTCTGGACGCCATTCGGTCGGGGTGGAATTCCTCAATATCGTCAAGCTTTTCTCCGATACCTGCGAAAAGAATCGGTTTGCCTGTTACCGCCTTAACAGAAATGGCTGCACCGCCTCTGGTATCACCGTCAAGCTTTGTAAGAATAACTCCGTCAATTTCAAGCTGCTCATTAAAAGCCTTTGCGATGTTTACCGAGTCCTGACCGACCATCGAGTCAATTACAAGTATTACATTGTTGACTGTAACCGCCTTTGTAATGCGCTTGAGTTCAGCCATAAGTTCTTCATCTATATGAAGTCGACCTGCAGTATCAAGCAGTATAAAATCGTTACCGTAATCTCTTGCCATCTTAACCGCTTCAAGCGCAGTTTTCTCGGGCTTCTGTGTGCCCTTTTCAAAGACAGGGACACCTATCTGCTGACCTAAAACCTTAAGCTGATCTATAGCAGCGGGACGGTAAATGTCACAGGCAACCAACATAGGTCTGTGACCTTTATTTTTAAGGAACTTAGCAAGCTTTGCCGCATGTGTGGTTTTACCTGAACCCTGAAGACCACACATCATAATAACGGTAGGAATTCTATCAGAGGTCTTAAGCCTTGTCTGCTCACTTCCCATAAGGCTTGTTAGCTCATCACGGACGATCTTAACGACCATCTGCGCAGGCGTAAGGCTTTCCATTACCTTCTCACCTATACACTTCTCGGCAACGGTATTGGTAAAGTCCTTTGCAACTTTATAACTGACGTCAGCCTCAAGAAGAGCAAGACGGACCTCTCTCATAGCGTCCTTTACATCCTGCTCATGAAGCTTACCTTTGGAGCGAAGGCGTTTGAATACGCTACCAAGTTTTTCTGACAGACTGTCAAATGCCATTATATCACTCCTTAGATGTTATCAATAAGTTCAGACAATTCTTTTATATCTACCTTGCCTGAAAGAAAGTCTGCCAAAGCCGCTTTGAGTTCTTCACTCTTCTTACAAAAACAAAGCTTTGACTCAAACTCTATAAGCTGTGCCTCTCCTCTCTTGACAAAATCCCCTGCGCCCTGTCTTGTGATTCCCTCATTCTCGGCAATCTCCGACAGTGAAAGATCGCAATTATAATATCCGTCAAGAATTCTTTGCTGCTTTTCGGTAAGCAGTGAGCCATAGCGTTCTAATAATCTCGAAACCTGAAGGTTGACTGCCAAAGCCCACACCACCTGTAAAGTTTTTTACTTGCATGGTATAGAATAGCACACAATGCTGCGCTTGTCAAGTTTTTTTCTTTACACATTTTTCTGTTGAAAAGATTGATGGTTTATATTATACTTAATATAATAAAATTTTTTGGTGATTTAATGAAACTTTTTAAGAGACTTTCAGCACTTATCCTTTGCGCTGTTATTATGCTTTCTTCTGCCGCCTGTTCAGACAGCTATAAGGACGCTTATATTTATTTCGAGCTTGAAAACCTTCCGTCAACCCTTGACCCTCAGCTTGTATCAACCAGAGATGAAGCGGTCATTGTCCGTTGCCTTTTTGATACCCTGCTACGTTATGATGAAACAGGCAATCTTGTGCCGTCTGCCGCCTCCTCATATATAAAAGACGGATTAAGCTATACCTTTGAAATCAGTCCCGATGCCTACTGGTACAATGGGGAGAAGCTTACTGCGCATGATTTTGTTTTTGCCTTCAGACGTGCTGTTGATCCCAAAACCGCATCTAGTGCCGCCGCTACCCTGAGTTCCATTCAGAATGCGCAGGACATAATAGACGGTAAAAAATCCGTAGAACAGCTTTCTGTCAAGGCAGAATCAGATGATCGTCTTGTAATTACCCTCATAAATGAGGACGAGCAGTTTCTCAATACTCTTACAACCCCTGTTGCAATGCCCTGTAACGAAAAGTTTTTTAGTGAAACCCAAGGAAAATACGGTCTTAATATTGATTCTGTGCTCTGTTGCGGCTCATATTATATAAGAAAGTGGCCGACCGACAAATCCTTCCTTATACGACTTGCAAAAAACCTTAATTATAAAGGATATTTTGAAGCACGTTCAATGCGTGTATATTTTACCTGTGACGACGAAAACAATGTAGAAAAGCTTTCGGATAACAATACTGACCTCTCATTTATAGACGCTTCTAACGGCGATGCGGCCTCAAAAAAAGAGCTATCCCTCTTTGCATATGACGATACTGTTTATATGTTGTTTTTATCTCCTAATCTTGATAAGGATATCCGTTCGGCGCTTATTAAATCAATAAATATGGAAAATGCCTTTTTTGATAATTACTTCGGAACTAAAAAAGCATACGGTATTGCCCCACCCTGTCTTAATGAGAACTCCTTTGTCTTTTCAGAAAAATACAGTTACAGCCTGAGTGAAGCACAAACCCTTTACAATAAGGCTATTATTGGTTCTAACGGTCTATCTTTAAACGGTATTACCATCAAGTGTTATAATAACAATACCGCAAACGATTTGGCAAAGAACCTTGCTGCCCACTGGCAACAAAATCTCGGCGCATTTGTTAATCTTGAAGAATACTCCTCTCTTTCTACCCTTAAAAGCAGTTATTCTTCCGACAATTACAGCCTGATAATTATGCCCTTATCTGCGGTTTTCTGCAATACTGATTTCTACATTTCTCAGCTTAAAACAACCAAAAACACGGTTTCATCAGTTCAGCAGGAGTTGGGCGACACTGCGCTTTGTTATCCTTTGTTTACCCTTAGCAGCTACGTTGCCGCCGTCGAAACAATTACAAATTTGTCGCAGACAATTTCAAACGGTATCCCCGATATTGCACTTATAATTAAAAAAGAATAGATATTACTATTGACACACATATTTTGTTGTGGTATAATCATTCAAATAAATCTTTAATGCGATACAGAGATATCGGCAAGATTTTCAATAATGACACTAAAGGTACCTCGTGTATCGGTTTTTGTATGCTGAAGTCTTGCCTTGTTGCAAGACTTTTTGTTTAAAAGGAGAGGATTGAAATGACAGATTTAAAGGCAAAGATTCCGAACTCTACATCGGTTGGCTGTTCATTTGTTCAACATTTTCTTTCCAATCAAGGATCTCGTGTTTTTAATTCTGATAATTTCACTGTTTTACCCGGTTTTTGCGATGTGCATGTGCATTTTCGCGAACCGGGTTTTTCTTATAAAGAAACAATTTTTACAGGAAGCAGGGCTGCTGCGAGAGGAGGCTACACTGCTGTATGCACAATGCCAAACTTAAGTCCTGTTCCTGATTGCTATGAAGGTTTAAAGCTTCAGCTTGATTTAATAGACAAGACCTCCTTAATCAAGGTCTTTCCCTACGGTTCTATTACGGTTGGACAAAAGGGAGAGAATTTGGCTGCGTTTAGTGAAATGAGCGACAATGTAATCGCCTTTTCAGATGACGGCAGAGGTGTTCAGAGCGAGGATATGATGCGTGAGGCTATGTTAAGAGCAAAAAGGCTTAACAAAATGATAGTTGCGCACTGTGAGGTTAATTCACTGCTTAAGGGCGGCTATATCCACGACGGCAAGTATGCTCGACTTCACGGTCACAGAGGTATCTGCTCCGAAAGCGAATATCTCCAGATAGAACGTGATCTTAAACTGGCAAAAGAAACGGGCGTTTCCTACCACGTCTGTCATATATCTGCCAAGGAAAGCGTTGAGCTTATAAGAAAAGCAAAGGCAGAGGGTGTTAATGTTACCTGTGAAACCGCTCCTCATTATCTGGTGCTTGACGAAAACGATTTACAAGAGGACGGCCGATTTAAAATGAATCCCCCTCTGCGCTCTTCGGCAGACCGCCTTGCACTTATTGAAGGAATAAAAGACGGTACTATTGATATGGTTGCAACCGACCATGCGCCGCACTCTGCTGAAGAAAAGGCTAAAGGGCTTGAAGGTTCGGCATTTGGTATTGTAGGTCTTGAAACCGCTTTCCCTGTACTATATACAAAACTTGTAAAAGGCGGGATAATATCTCTGGAAAAACTTGTTGAGTTAATGTCAACAAACCCCTCAAAACGCTTCAAGATTGATATAAGTAATGACTTTTCAGTCTGGGATTTGAACAAGAAATTCACAGTAGATCCAAGTAAATTCCTATCCAAAGGGCGCTCAACGCCTTTCGAAAATATGAAATTATCCGCAGAATGTGTAATGACAGTTTGCGATCAAAAAATAGTTTATAAAAACACGGAGGAAGTATAATGGCAAAGAGAACTGACATTAAAAAGGTCCTGATTATCGGTTCAGGCCCCATCATCATCGGACAGGCGGCCGAGTTTGACTATGCGGGAACACAAGCCTGTTTAGCGCTTAAGGAAGAGGGCTATGAGGTTGTGCTTTGCAACTCTAACCCTGCAACCATAATGACCGACACAACCATTGCAGATAAGGTTTATATGGAGCCGCTTACCCTTGAATACGTGGCAAAAATCCTCCGTTATGAGCGTCCCGATGCAATTCTGCCCGGTATTGGCGGTCAGACGGGGCTCAATCTTGCAATGCAGCTTGAAGAAAAAGGAATTCTTAAGGAGTGCGGCGTTGAACTTCTCGGAACCTCAAGCGAGAGCATCGAACGTGCAGAGGACCGAGAACTTTTCAAGGAGCTTTGCGAGTCTATCGGCGAGCCGACCATACCCTCTGAAATTACCTATAATCTTAACGAAGCAAAGGCTGCGGCTGACCGAATAGGCTACCCCGTAGTTCTCCGCCCCGCATTTACCCTCGGCGGTACAGGCGGCGGCTTTGCAAACAACGAAGCAGAGCTTACAGAAATCGGAACAAACGCCTTCAAACTCTCTCCCGTTCATCAGGTGCTTATTGAAAAAAGCGTTAAGGGCTACAAGGAAATCGAATTTGAAGTTATGCGTGACTCTAACGACCACGCTATAACCATATGCGGTATGGAGAATATTGACCCTGTCGGCGTTCATACAGGAGATTCCCTCGTTGTAGCACCGATTATGACCTTAAATGATCACGACCTTAAGATGCTCAACGACTCGGCTATCAAGCTTATTAAGGAGCTGAAAATCGAGGGCGGCTGTAATGTTCAGTTCGCTCTGGATCCTCATTCCTCACAATATTACCTCATCGAAGTAAATCCCAGAGTCTCCCGTTCCTCTGCACTGGCTTCAAAAGCTTCGGGTTATCCGATTGCAAGGGTTACCGCAAAAATAGCAGTAGGTATGGCGCTTGAAGAGATTAAAATTGCTAATACTAATGCCGCTTTTGAGCCGAGCCTCGACTATGTTATCGCCAAGCTTCCCCGTTTCCCCTTTGATAAATTTACAACCGCCTCAAATATGCTAGGAACACAGATGAAAGCAACGGGCGAGGTTATGGGCATAGGCTCCACACTCGAAGAGTGTCTTCTCAAGGGCATCCGCTCACTTGAGGTTGGCGTAAACCACATTTATCATCATAAATTTGACAATATGTCTGACGAGGAGATACTTGAATATATCAGCGAATTCCGTGACGATAATATCTTTGCGATTGCCGAAATCCTTTACCGTGGGGCAACCGTTGAGCAGATACACGAAATTACAAAAATCACCCCCTTCTTCCTCGAGGCAATAAAGCGCATAATTGATATGGAGGAAACCCTTAAGGCTCATCCCTTTGACCTTGAGGTGCTGAAGGTTGCAAAGAAGATGGGCTTTTCAGATAAGTACGCTGCGAGAATGTGGAAATGCAATGAGCTTGATGTTTGGAACTTCAGAAAAGATAATAACCTTTTCCC
Organism: Acutalibacteraceae bacterium; assembly: GCA_045537915.1. Lineage (GTDB taxonomy): Bacteria > Bacillota > Clostridia > Oscillospirales > Acutalibacteraceae > SFWF01. Next base: position 76,540 of record JAZSQK010000030.1, on the reverse strand, counting down.
CGTATTCAGAATGGTTGACACCTGCCATACGGGAGCATATATTCCCTATTTCTATTCTTCATATTCCGGAGAAAACGCTTCGGTAATAACCGACAGGAAAAAGATTGTTGTTCTGGGTGCAGGTCCTATCCGTATCGGTCAGGGTGTTGAGTTTGACTATTCAACCGTTCACGCTGTATCAACAATAAAGAATTCGGGCTATGAGGCTATCATAATCAACAATAACCCCGAAACCGTTTCTACCGACTACACCACCGCAGACAAGCTTTATTTTGAACCTCTTACACCAGAAGATGTAATGAATATTATCGAGTTTGAAAAGCCAGAGGGTGTAATAGCGTCACTTGGCGGACAAACTGCAATCAATCTTGCAGAGCCTCTCAGAGAGCGTGGCGTTAAAATAATCGGTACCGACTGCGATGCTATCGAACGAGCAGAAAACCGTGACAGTTTTGAAAAGATACTGACCGAGCTCGGTATTCCTCAGCCGAAGGGTAAGGCCGTAACATCTATTGAAGCGGGCGTAGCCGCAGCAGCAGCAATAGGTTACCCCGTACTTGTTCGTCCCTCCTTTGTTCTCGGTGGACGTGCAATGCAGATTGTAGCAAACGAGGAGCAGCTTCGCCATTATCTCAAGACGGCTGTTGAAATTGATGAGGATAAGCCTGTGCTTGTAGACAAATATATTCAGGGCAAAGAGGTTGAGGTCGACGCTATCTGCGACGGCAGGACCGTATTTGTTCCCGGAATTATGGAGCTTGTTGAGCGCACAGGTATCCACTCGGGCGACTCTATAAGCGTATACCCCACCTTCTCTATCTCTGATAAGGTTAAGGGCAAAATACTCCAATATGCAAAGGCACTCGGCATCGGCATCGGCATTGTAGGCCTTTATAACATTCAGTTCATTGTCGATGAAAAGGAAGACGTTTATATAATTGAGGTTAATCCCAGATCTTCCCGTACAGTTCCCTTCCTCTCTAAGTCTACAGGCTACTCTCTTGCAGATATTGCAACCGAGGTTATTCTTGGAAAATCCCTCAAGGAGCTCGGAATATTTGATCTTTATCCCGACGAAAAGGAACGTTGGTATGTAAAGGTTCCTGTATTCTCCTTCAATAAGCTTCGTGGACTTGATGCCTACCTTTCTCCCGAAATGAAATCTACCGGAGAGGCTATAGGATATGATGACAAGTTAAACCGTGCGCTGTTTAAGGCGCTACAGGCAAGCGGAATGAAGGTTCAGAATTACGGTACGGTATTCGCTACCATAGCCGATAAGGACAAAGAAGAGGCTCTTCCCCTTATCCGCCGTTTCTACAACCTCGGCTTCAACATTGAGGCAACAAGCGGAACAGCCAAGTTCCTTAAGGAAAACGGTATTCGCACCCATGTTCTCAAGAAACTACACGAGGACAGCGATGAAATCTCAGTTGCTATGCGTCAGGGACATATTGCCTATGTTATCAACACCCGTGATATTTCTTCTACCAACCAATTGACTGACGGAACCGAAATCAGAAAACTGGCAACCGAAAATAATGTTAATATCTTTACCGCACTCGATACAGTTAAAGTCCTTCTCGACGTGCTTGAAGAAACCACCCTTACTATCTCAACAATTGATGCGTGAGGCAAATGATGAAACAGTCTATTTTTACAGTAGAAACAAATAAAAAAATCGCAAGGGATGTTTATGAGATGACCCTTTCGGGCGACACCTCATGCATTACCGCAACGGGACAGTTTGTAAATATTAAGCTTGAGGGAATGTTCCTTCGCCGCCCCATTTCAGTTTGCGATTTTGATGCCGATTATTTAAAGCTTATATACAAGGTTGTAGGAAAAGGCACCGAGTATATGGCAGGTCTCGAAAAGGGCGCCGAGCTTGATATTCTGAGTGGTCTCGGCAACGGCTATGATACCGAAAAGAGCGGCAATAAGCCTCTGCTAATCGGCGGCGGTGTCGGTGTGCCTCCTATGTACGCTCTCGCTAAAAAGCTTATAAAAGAGGGCAAAGAGGTATCTGTTATCCTCGGCTTTAACTCAAAGGACGATATCTTTTACGAGGATGAATTCAAGGCTCTCGGCTGCAAGGTAGCAGTTGCAACCGCAGACGGCACGTACGGCAACAAAGGCTTTGTTACCGACTGCTTAGACTATGTCGGCGATTACACGTATTTCTATACCTGCGGTCCCGAACCTATGCTAAAGGCTGTATATAATACTACAAATACAAGCGGACAGTTCAGTTTTGAGGAGCGAATGGGCTGCGGCTTCGGTGCTTGTATGGGTTGCTCCTGTAAAACCCTTTACGGCAACAAGAGAATTTGCAAAGACGGGCCTGTTCTTTTAAAGGAGGAGATAATATGGGAAAATTAAGCGTCAACCTTTGTGGAATTGAACTTTCCAACCCCATTATCCCCGCCAGTGGAACCTTTGGATTCGGCTATGAATTTGCAGAGCTTTATGATATCAATATTCTTGGAACCTTTTCTTTTAAAGGCACCACAAAGGACCCCCGTTTTGGTAACCCTACCCCCAGAATTGCAGAGTGTACTGCGGGAATGATAAACGCCGTAGGACTTCAGAACCCGGGGGTTGAAAAGGTCATTTCTGAGGAACTGCCTACACTTTCAAAATGCTTTAGAAAGCCGGTTATGGCAAATGTGAGCGGCTTTTCGGTTGAAGATTATGCCTACACCTGCGAAAGATTAGATAAGGAGAGCCAGGTTGGCTGGTTAGAGGTTAATGTAAGCTGTCCTAATGTTCACGGCGGCGGAATGAGCTTCGGAACTAACCCCGAGGCTGCGGCCGAGGTAACAAGAGCCGTAAAGGCGGTTACAACAAAGCCCGTAATCATAAAGCTTTCCCCCAATGTTACCGATATTGTGTCGATAGCAAAGGCCTGTGAAGAAGCAGGTGCAGACGGCATCAGCCTTATTAACACACTTCTCGGTATGAGAATTGATCTCAAAACCAGAAAGCCGGTAATTGCTAATAAAATGGGTGGTTTTTCGGGAAGCGCTATCTTCCCTGTTGCTCTGCGTATGGTATATCAGGTTGCACACGCCGTTAACATTCCGGTCATTGGTATGGGTGGAGTTTCGAGCGCAGAGGATGTAATTGAAATGATGCTCGCAGGTGCAACTGCAGTTGAAATCGGTGCGGCAAACCTTATTGATCCTTTCATATGCCGTGACATTATTGAGCAACTGCCCACAGTTATGAAAAAATATAATATTGATAATTTGAGTGATATAATAGGAGGAGTAAAGTAATGGGTAAGGATGTTATTATTGCCTGTGATTTTTCAAGTAAAGAGGCTTGTCTTGAGTTTCTGGACAAATTTACCGGTAAAAAGCCCTTTGTTAAAATCGGAATGGAGCTTTTTTACGCTGAAGGTCCGCAAATTGTTAAAGAAATAAAAGAAAGAGGCCACAAGATATTCCTCGACCTCAAGCTCCACGATATTCCTAACACCGTAAAAAAGAGTATGTCGGTGCTTTCCCGACTTGATGTAGATATGACTAATCTTCACGCCGGCGGCACCGTTAAAATGATGGAGGCGGCTATTGACGGACTTACCCGAGAGGACGGCACAAGACCGATTCTTATTGCAGTAACCCAGCTCACCTCTACCGACCAGGAGGCTATGGAGAATGACCTTTTAATAAAGGAACCCATAGACAAGGTAGTTATGCACTATGCCGCTAATGCCAAAAAGGCAGGACTTGACGGAGTTGTCTGCTCTCCCCTTGAGGCAGGTAAGGTTCACGATACCTGTGGTAATGACTTTGTAACAGTAACCCCCGGCGTTCGCTTTGCAGACGGAGATGTCGGCGACCAGAAGCGTGTTATGACACCCGCCGAGGCAAAGAAAATAGGTTCAGACTATATCGTCGTTGGCAGACCTATTACAGCAGCAGAAGACCCTGTTGCGGCATATGAACGCTGCTGTGCAGAGTTTATAGGATAAAAAAAGACCGTACGGTCTTTTTAATGAATTGAATCCTGCGGATTCGTGAATTGCCTTGCGGCATAAATTGAAACTATGTTTCATGAATTGCGCCACGGCGCATTAAGAATATAGGATTCAATTCAAATCATGGAGGGGGCGAAGCCTCCGAGAATTTATGATGCGAAGCATCAATTCATGTTTGCAACGTAAACAATTCATCAATCATTATTTCTACGAAGGAGAAAAACATAATGGAAGGTTATAAGAGAGAATTTATTCAGTTTTTAGAGTCGGCAGGAGTGCTTAAATTCGGCGATTTCACTGCCAAAAGCGGCAGAAAAATACCCTATTTTATTAATGCAGGAGACATTAAAACAGGAGATCAGATCTCAAAGCTCGGCGAATTTTATGCAAAGGCTTATTTTGATAAAATAGGAAATAAAAAGACCGTTCTTTACGGTCCTGCTTACAAAGGAATTCCGATTGCGGTTTCGGTTGCCGTTGCCCTTTCAAAGAACGGTTTGGATGTGCCTTTCTTCTTTAACCGCAAGGAAGAAAAGGACCACGGAGAAGGCGGCGTTTTTGTAGGCTACACACCCAAGGAAAACGAAGAAATCGTAATTGTTGAGGATGTTATCACTGCGGGAACTGCCATCAGAGAAAGTATGTCAATCCTCTCTAAACTTAAAGACACAAAGGTTTCTGCGGTCTTTGTAATGGTCGATCGAAAGGAAAAAGGTCAAACCGAGAAGAGCGCAATGGCAGAGGTTGGGGCAGAATTTGGTTTCCCTGTTTACTCGGTTGTTGATGTTTATGACATTATTGAGTATCTTGAGGAGGATCCCTCAAACAAAGAAAATGTTGACAGGATAAAGAAATATCTTGAGATAAACGGAGCAAAGGAGTAATCTTATGAAAAGCCTGATTGATATTCTTGACCTGACAACAGAAGAAATAGACCAGCTTATTGCAACCGCAAACGATATTATTACAAGACCTGACGCTTATTCTAATAAGTGCAACAGCAAAAAACTTGCGACGCTTTTCTTTGAACCATCCACCAGAACAAGACTGTCTTTCGAGGCGGCAATGTATGAGCTTGGCGGTAATGTGCTCGGCTTTTCTGAGGCGCAGAGTTCATCTTCCTCAAAGGGAGAAAGTGTTGCCGATACCGTAAAGATTGTTAGCATCTATGCCGATATCATCGCAATGCGCCATCCCAAAGAAGGCGCTCCCCTTGTTGCTTCAATGAATGCCGATGTTCCTGTAATAAACGCAGGTGACGGTGGTCATAACCACCCGACACAGACACTTGCCGACCTTTTAACCATAAGCCGTGAAAAAGGAACCTTTGACGGTTTAACGGTTGGCTTCTGCGGTGACCTCAAATTCGGCAGAACGGTTCATTCCCTTATCGGCGCTCTCTCCCGCTATAAGAACACACGCTTTATTCTCATCTCACCCTCGGAGCTGACAGTTCCCGAATATATCAAGAAAGAAATTTTACAGGCAAATAATATTGAGTTTATTGAAACAACCGACCTTGAAAAGTATATGCCTCAGCTTGATATTCTCTATATGACACGTGTGCAAAAGGAACGCTTCTTCAACGAACAGGATTATATTCGCCTTAAGGACAGCTACATACTGACTCCCGAAAAGCTGACAAACGCAAAGAAAGACCTTTGCATTCTGCACCCCCTGCCCCGTGTTAATGAGATATCGGTAGCCGTTGACCGTGACCCCAGAGCTAAATACTTTGAACAGGCAAGAAACGGCAAATATATCCGTATGGCGCTTATCCTGAAGCTTTTGGAGGTGGAATAAATGATTATTAGTCCTATCGAAAACGGAATCGTACTCGACCACATTAAAGCCGGTAAAGGAATGGATCTTTATAAGGCCTTACATCTTGACGAGCTTTCCTGTCTTGTAGCTTTGATTACCAATGCCGACAGCGTAAAAATGGGTAAAAAGGATATTATTAAGATAAACGAGGTTATTGACCTCAACCTTGAAATTGTAGGTTACATTGACCCCGGCATTACTGTTAATATTATCAAGGACGGCAAAAACACGAAGCGTGGTAAAATAGAACCTCCAAAGAGGATTGAAAATATCATTAAGTGCAGAAATCCCCGTTGTATAACAACTGTTGAACAGGAATTGCCACAGGTTTTCAAGCTTACCGACCGAGAAAATATGGTTTATCGTTGTATTTACTGTGAATCTAAAGCAAAATAGACGAAAAAATGCCGTACAAAGTACGGCATTTTTCTTTTAATACTATCTTATATTCAGGACATCGTCAAATCTGGTAAAGTTGTCATAGACCTTACTGTAATCAGCACCTGACGGTGTATACTCCTTATCGGTTGCAATCTGCTTGCAAGCAGAATCTACCGAATCAAACACCCCTGCACCCACACCTGCCAATATCGCAGAACCGAGACAGGCGGTTTCTTTATTTTTCAGTGTTACAAGACGTTTTCCGGTAATATCCGCCTTCATTCCGCACCACAGGGGGCTTTTAGCGCCTCCTCCCATAATGCGAATCTCCTCAACAGGTACCTTTAAATAATCAAGGTTGCTTTTCAGCATACAGGAAACCGATTCCATAATACTGCGGACAAAGTGGGCTGCGGTATGCTCGGGAGTAAGTCCTGTAAAGGAGCCTCTTGCATCGGGATTGTATTTTGGCATAGTTGAACCGCAAAGGTAAGGCAAGAAGGTTACTCCATCGCTGCCGACAGGGATTTTTTCAGCCATCTCATCAAGCTCTCTGAAGCTCTTGTCGGCTAAAAAGGCCTGTTGGAACCATTTAAGCGCCATTCCCGCAGTTGCGCTCCAGGAAAGAAGCGCATAAGAGCCGTCAAAATTATAATGGCAAGGAACAAAGCTGTTCTCATCAAATTCGGGTATAGAATTTGTCGGCATAAAAATTGCCATAGTTGTGCCGGTCATCTCACTGATAATGCCCTGTTTTATTACACCTGCGCCGATTGCACCCGCAACCTGATCCATAGCAGATGTGGAAACCTTTATACCCTCATATTCTCCGACAAGAATTCCGCTATCAAGAAGCTCGGGCAGCATTTGTTCTTCGACACCGATATAGTCCAGCATCTCGCCCCACCAACCGCCGTTTCTGATATCAAAATAAAGGCTTGAGGACTGAAGAGTTTTTTCGGTAACAAACCTTCCTGTCAGTTTATATAAGAGATAGTCCTCGAGTAAAAATATCTTTTTAGTCCGAGCCCAGACATCAGGCTCATTATTTTTAACCCAAAGAAGCTTACACGCCGGCCAGGTAGCAGTTACTTCAGGCTGACCTGTAACCTCGAAAACCTTTTTCCTTCCAAAGTAATCGTTAATAAGCTCTGCTTCCTCGGTCGCACGGTTATCAAGCCATACGATTGCATCACGGACAGGCTCCCCGTTTTCGTCGGTTAGTATAAGTGTTTCGCACTGGGTATCTATAGCAAGACAAGAAACTTCAGCAGTTTTTCTTGCATTATCTATAGCGTTAGTCAGCAATGACCAATACTTCTGCGCCTCAAGCTCTACCCTGTCCTGACTGGTTTTTAGGGTATAATCTTCGCAAGAAGAGGCTATTTCATTAAACTTTTCGTCGAACATTACCGCCTTAACCGATGTTGTTCCAAAGTCAATTCCTAAACAATTCATAAGCGCACCTTTTTTCAATGAAATTTAATATCAGATTTATCTATACAGAAAATTTAACAAACGGATTATTATTAATCTCATAACCTATAGTTGATGGCATACCGTGACCCGAAAGCACTCTGACCTCTTTATCAAGCATTAATACTCTTTTCAGCGAAAGTGTCATGCTTTTATAATCAGAGGTTGGAAAATCGGTTCTGCCGATACTGTTTCTGAAAATAAGATCCCCGCTGAACAGGATATCATCAATAAGGTAACACACACTGCCGACAGTGTGTCCCGGTGTGTGAAACACCAAAAAAGTATTATTGCCGATTTTTATCGTGTCAAGGTCATCAACCGTTCGGTCTGCCCCTACTGTTATTATTTTTTGAGATAATACACCAGACAAATTTATGGTATTGTTTGCAAGTCCCTCTACTTCGTATTTGCCGATTACAACCTCTGCATCGCTCCAGACTTGCTTGACCGAACCTACTCCTTCGATATGGTCAAAATGGCAGTGAGTAAGCAAAATAAGCTTTTCAGGCTTATCCTTATTATCCCTCGCAAAGTCGAGAATGCGCTCATCTTCCTCTCCCGGATCGATTATAACGGCGCAAGTATCATCATAAAGCAAATAACAGTTTGTGTAGTAATTCCTCGTTGGTACAATTCTAACTTCCATATCAATAAAATGTAGCTACCGCTTCTTCAGGCTGTGATGTCTTGGCAACCGATACTGCCGTGAGATACGGGCCCTTCGTTTTATAAAGTTTATGATTACCGTAGGAAAGCTTTGCTGTTACAACAACCCAGTCGTTAGTTCCTAGCATTTTGCTCGACTTCCAGTCACAAGCTATTCCGCAGTACTGTATGTCATCTGCACAGCAGCTCATCACGTGTCTGCCGACGACAAAGATATTGTCGGGTATCTTTCCGTCACGAGCAACTATTCCTTTGAATTTAAGAGTCTTTCCAACATATTTGCCGATATCATTCATCATATCCTGAAACCATAGTGCATAATCCTTATCGGCAATTTCAATAATATCAGCATTTACATCAAATGGCAAGGGGTCAACTATATCGTCATACTTTACATAGCCGCTTTTGTATTCGTAAGCAATGTCGGCCTTACGGCTTATGGCTCTGACCAACTTATGAAAAGGCATAATATCGGCGTTTTCATCTACTCGGTTAAATACAATAAGCTCGGCTGTGCTGAACTTATCGAAAACCAGATTTCTCATATTGGCGTTGTAATTAAGTATTGTGTTAGAGTCCACAAAACAAAATTCCTGATTAAGAACAAAGTTTTGGGGCAGCGCAGCATACAGGTCCTGCAGAAGCCACATGCCGTTATACTCTATAATTACCCTCTCTGCTGAGTACTTACTTACGAGATTATAAAGCAGATTTTCGCAAAGTTCCTCTTTGTTGTCTATGGTCTCAAAAAATACATTTTTGCCGGGATATCCTGAAATATCATATTCCTCTATTCCCTCTTCACAAAGAATCACAAGGGTTGGCTCTCCTGCATTAAACCTCTCGTCGCCAAGCGTTTCGTTAATGAATTTAGTTTTTCCCGACTCTAAAAATCCCGTAAAAAGATAAACCGGAATATCCTTCATAATAAACCTTCCTTATAAACCAAAAAGTTCGGATATTTCTTGCTCGTGAAGCTCTGCTCCTATAACACAAAGCCTTCCCGTAATATCTGCCGAGCCGTATCTTACGTCCGATTCTCCGGGGATATAGTCAAAATGTATCCAACCGCCGTCCTCTGACTCAACAATTCCCTTGGCACGAAGTACAGCTCCGAACCTGTTCTCATCGCAAAGCGCATCAAGCGCAGTCTTTATAGCCTCTAATGTAAATCTCTTTGCAGTTTCTCTGCCAAAGGATGTAAACACCTCATCTGCATGATGATGGTGATGTTCGTGGTGGTGATGTTCGTGGTGACAAGAGCATTCGCACTCTTCACCGTGTTCGTGGTGATCATGATGGTGTTCGTGGCGGTGCTCGTGATCACATTCGTCATGGTGATGGTGGTGTTCATGGCAGCAGGGACACTCATCAATATGATGCAGCTCATGGAGCACATCCTCAAGGGTGTTTTTACGCTCAATAGCGTCTAATAGTTGTTTTCCCGTAAGCTCTTTCCAATCGGTAGTAACAATAAGTGCTTTACCGTTGTGTTCTTTAAGCAGATCGACACATGCTTTTATTTTTTTCTCATCGGCGCCGCCGGTGTGACTTAAAACTATTGTAGCCGCATGCTCTACCTGATTCAAGAAGAACTCACCAAAGTTCTTTATGTACATATTACATTTATTAACATCAACAACCGTCGTAAATCCGTTTAAAACCGCATCAGAAAGCCTTGCTTCTTCTACAGCAAGAATAACGTCAGATAATTTTCCGACTCCCGAGGGCTCAATTATAACCCTGTCAGGAGAATATTCATTGATTACCTTTTTTAGAGCCGCACTGAAATCGCCTACCAGACTGCAACAAATACAGCCCGAGTTCATTTCATTTATCTGTACTCCCGCCTCTTTTAAAAAGCCCCCGTCAATTCCAATCTCTCCGAACTCATTTTCAATGAGCACGACCTTTTCTCCTTTATAGGCTTCCTCAATCAGCTTTTTTATAAGTGTTGTCTTACCGGCTCCTAAAAATCCGGAAAATATATCTATTTTTGTCATTTGTATTACTCCTTATTAACTACCGCTTCAAGTCTGTATATAGGCTGTCCGAGCTCTGTAAATCTTTTTTCATATTCGGTTACGATATTTCCCTCAAAATCACTGTTATGAAGGTCAAGGGAGATGTTTTTAAGTATATACCCTGTAAGCGAATAATTCTCTATTGAAAACTCAAAAAAATGCCTATTATCGGTTTTCTGATGAATTTCACAATTATTTTTCAAGATTGCTTTATAAATTTCGAGAAAACCGACGGCGGTAAGCCTGTGCTTTGCATATCTCGTTTTGGGAAAGGGACAAGAGAAGTTAAGATATATTCTCTCAACAGAATTATCGGGAAAATATTTTCTCAAATATTCGGCTCCTGTTATCATAAAGCGGACATTGCAAAGTCCCTCAGCCTTAATCTTCTCTGCCGCTAATACCGCAACATCGTCGCAGACCTCAATTGCTATGTAATTTATATCCGGATTTCTTTTTGCAAGTTCGCAGATAAACTGGCCTTTTCCGCAACCGATCTCAAGATGCAAGGGATTTGAGTTGCCGAATATGCTTTTAACATCATAATAGCAGGGCTTATCTGCCGCCTTCCTTATATCAGGATTGTGTGGTTCAATAGGCAACAAAAGCTCCTTACAAGCATCTAGTCTTTCGGTAAGATGCTTCTTTTTTCTCATTCTCATAAAAGATACTTCCTATTTTGTTCCTGTAGAGCCAAATCCGCCGCTTCCTCTGTCGGTTTGTTCCAAATCCTCGGTCTCAACAAAATTAACCGCAAGATAAGGAGTTATAACTATCTGAGCTATTCTCTCCCCTGCGGCAACAGTTTGCTCGGTAGACGAATGGTTAAAAAGAGAGACCATAATCTCTCCCCGATAATCAGAATCAATAACGCCGACCTTGTTAGCAGGAGCAAGTCCTCTTTTAGTGGCAATACCGCTTCTTGCATAGATAAGTCCTACATAGCCCGTTGGTATTTCCATTGCAATCCCTGTATGGACCAACCTTGTTTCGCCCGGAGCGAGAAAAATATCATCCTCAGCCGAATAAAGATCTGCGCCTGCAGAAAACTGCGAACCATAGGTTGGAATGACCGCTTTTTCATTTAATCTGACAATTTTTAAATCCAAGGCAAACACCTCTTTCTTATCAAATGATTATATCACATTTATTCCATGCTGTCAAAGCCTTCTCCGCCTATTTCGCTGACATTTGCTATAAAAAAGAAGGCTTTTTTGTCGGTTTGATATATCAGTCGCCTTATATTCCTTATCTGACTGACTCTGGCGGCGCAAACAAGAACTGTTTTTTCATTTCCTGTGTATCCACCCTCTGCCCTAATAAGCGTAACCCCACGGTTTGCTTTGGATATCAGAGCTTCTTTTATCTCTTCTCCTTTATCCGATATTATAAAAAATATTCTTCCGTTTTCTCTGCCGTACAGAAGAATGTCTATAATATGCGAAGAGATAAACACCGCTATTACGGAATAAAGGGCGGTCTGAAAATTTGCATAGGCTATTGCCGCAAGAAGTATGACAGAAGAATCAATAATTAAAAAAAGTCTTCCCATCGGCATTTTCTTGAACTTCTTATTTATCAGCTTAACGGCAATATCCACGCCGCCTGTGGTAGCCCCTCTGAGCATAACAATCCCCAGTCCAAACCCTAAAAGAATTCCTCCAAAAACCGAGGATATAATCATATCAAATTCGAAGGGTTTTATTAAACTGTCAAATAAATCCAGATAAAAAGAGGTCAGAAAGACCGAAACGGCAGTTTTAACAATAAAACTGCCGCCGAAATTTATAAAACCTAAAATTATAAGCGGAATGTTGAGCACAAGCACAGACAGTCCGGTTGGAAAACCGGATATATCATGCAGAATTACCGCTATACCTGTCAGTCCGCCCGGGGAAACCTGTGCCGGTTCGAGCAAGAAGGATACCGCCGCAGAGTAGATTGCCGTTCCTATCGCAATAATAATATAATCAGCTAAAAGCTCTTTAAATTTGAATTTCAAAAAACATCACCGATTATATTATATCCGCAAAGTTCTCCCATATTTTATTAAATAATTCTTCCGCACGATTATCCTGCCCTGACAGGTGCAGATAACCGAAGAGCGTTTCAAGCCCCGTTGCTATATGATAGTCCCTGACGCTTGAATTTTTAGGGACCGAATTGACGTGAGCATTTCTGCCTCTTTTAAATATGCAAAGTTCATTTTCGCTCAATACTTCCACGATAATTTCAAATCCCTTTGCCTGCGCAGAGGCATTGACCAGCTTAACCGATCTCGAATGAAGCTCTCCTGACGGACGGTTTATCTGGGAAAGACGCACACGCACAAGTAGTCCGAAATATGCGTCTCCCACAAAGGCAAGGGCGCCCGGACTTAAACTGTTAATATCCATACACACTTTATCCTATGATACAAAATCGAATTCAATATCGTATACAACTACGGTATCTCCGTCCTGAACTCCTGCCTTTATAAGAGCCTTTATTATGCCGGTTTGCTGCAGAACTCTCTGGAAATACTGCAAGGATTCGTAATCGTCGGGGTCGACGGTTTCAAGCACCTTGAGCAGCCAGGGAGCGTCCTCAACAAAATAGACACCCTCTTTTTCAAAAACAGAGAAGGTTCTCTTGTCAGAGCGAATCGAAAAGTCCTCTACAGGCTCCGGTTCAGGCTCGTAAACCTTGACGGGAGGAAGCTTTGCAAGTTCGGCCGCAACAAAGTTGATAAGCTCATCTGTACCTTCAGAAATAGGAGCCATAATCGGAAAGAAGCTATAGCCTAAGCCCTCAAAATATTCGCCGATTTCTTTTACCCTATCGTCATCGGTAAGATCACACTTGTTTCCTACGACAATCTGCGGAGCATTGACAAGCTCCTCACTGAATACGGCAAGTTCTCGGTTTATTGCGTTGAAATCTTCAATAGGATCCCTGCCTTCGCTTCCCGACACATCAATAACATGAAGAAGCAAACGACAGCGTTCAACATGTCTTAAAAACTCGTGGCCAAGACCTATTCCTTCTCCCGCTCCCTCGATAAGACCGGGAATATCAGCCATAACAAAGGAAGAACCCTCCCCCATTCTGACGACACCCAGAACAGGAGTCAGTGTAGTAAAGTGATAGTTTGCAATCTTCGGTTTAGCCTCACTCACTACCGAAACAAGTGTAGATTTTCCAACATTAGGAAATCCGATAAGACCGACATCAGCCAGAAGCTTGAGTTCTAACACAACATCAAGCTCTTCTCCCGGATTTCCGCTTTTGGCAAATCTCGGTATCTGACGGGTAGAACTCGCAAAATGCATATTGCCCCAGCCGCCCTTACCGCCCTTAGCGATAATATAAGGCTTGTCAGAGGAAATATCTGCGATAAGTCGTCCGCTTTCTGCATCTTTAATAAGTGTTCCTCTCGGCACCGAAATGATAAGATTTTCTGCGCTTTTTCCCGTGCATCTTGATGCTCCGCCGTTAGCGCCGTTTGGAGCCGAATACTTTCTTTTATATCTGAAATCTGCCAAGGTAGACAGATTATCATCAACCTTAAAGATAATATCTCCGCCACGGCCTCCGTCACCACCGTCAGGACCGCCTGCAGCTACATATTTTTCTCTATGAAAAGAAACGGCGCCATTTCCGCCATCTCCTGCTTTTAGATGTATTTTTGCAATATCTACAAACATTTTAAACTCCGTAAAAAAATTTAAGCCCGACGGTATACGACGGGCTTTAAATCAATAGTAATTACTGCTCAACAGCGTAGATGCTGACCTGCTTACGATCGCGGCCAACACGCTCAAACTTAACCTTTCCGTCGATAAGTGCGAAAAGTGTGTCGTCAGAGCCCTTTCCAACGTTGTTGCCCGGATGAATGTGGGTTCCTCTCTGGCGAACGAGAATGTTTCCTGCGAGAACGAACTGTCCGTCAGCACGCTTTACGCCAAGACGTTTAGCCTCACTGTCACGACCGTTCTTGGTCGAACCCATTCCCTTTTTATGAGCGAATAACTGAATGTTAATCTTTAACATGATTGCACCTCCAAGTAAACTTTAATGCAGTCTTTATACTGCTCTTTTAACTGCTGCATATGGATTTTAAATCCTTCAAGTATGGCTAGTGATTTTTCTGACGGATTTTTAATTTTTAAAATCATTTTACCGTCTTCCTCAGTTATATCGCATTTATCAGATATAACATCGGTAATGGTATTGACTGTCATATAAGCGGCGGAAGAAACCGCAGCGCATACGAGTCGTCCCAACTCGTCACTATCATCAGCAGTACAGTGGCCCGTCATAGTAAAACCTTGAGCCGAAAATCTGACAACAGTCATAATTATACGATCTCTGTGATCTGTACCTTGGTGTAGGGCTGTCTGTGTCCCATTTTACGAGCACAACCCTTCTTGGGCTTGTAAGTAAAGACGGTAATCTTCTTACCCTTGCCGTTCTTAACAACGGTTCCCTTTACTGCGGCATCCTTAACAAAAGGCTTACCTACCTTAAGAGCAGCGGTCTTCTTGACAGCGATAACCTTGTCAAAAACAACCTCAGCATTTTCCTCGGCATCAAGCTTCTCAACATAGATGAAGTCGCCTTCCTCTACACGATACTGCTTTCCGCCTGTCTCGATAATTGCGTACATTATTCTGGCACCTGCCTTAATTCAAGTCTCGCTACGGTGAGGCGTGAACGTTTAAAAACATGCAACTTTAAAAAGCCCCCAATAAGCGGCTCTACCATTTTATCACTACTAACACAAATTGTCAAGCATTTTTTAAAAGGTTTCATACAAATAAATTCCCGACAAAAATGTCGGGAATTTTATGTGAAAATTATTCAGCAGTTTCCTCTGCGGGAGCGTCTGCTACAGGTTCCTCAACCACTACCGATTCAGCAACCTCAACAGCTTCCTCGCTTGCAGTAGCAACTACTGCATCATCCATATCCTCTACGGGAGCCTCTTCTACTACTTCAGGTTCAAGAAGTTCTCTGATAGAAAGGCTTACTCTCTTCTTATCAAGATCCACAGCGGTAATCTTAACCTCTACCTCTTGACCCACGGTAAGCTCGTCCTGAGGCTTAGCGATACGCTTGTTAGCAATCTGTGAAATATGAATAAGTCCGTCAATTCCGGGGATAACTCTTGCAAATGCGCCGTATGTAGTCATACTTACAATTGTAACCTTAACTACATCGCCAACATTGTAGTTGTTCTGGAAGATGGTCCAAGGATTGTCCTCTGCCTTTTTGTAGCCCAGAGAAATCTTTCTCTTCTCCTTGTCAACATCCTTAACGTAAACCTCTACAGTATCTCCAACCAGAACCACCTCTGACGGATTTTTTATTCTCTGCCAGGAAAGCTCTGATACGTGGATCATACCGTCTGCTCCGCCAAGATCAACAAATGCGCCATAGCTGGTTAAAGACTTAACAACACCTGTGAATCTGTCGCCCACAGCAATCTCTTCCCAGAATTTTGCAGATTCTTCTTTTCTCTGCTCACGGAGTACCGAACGGATTGAGCCAACTGCTCTTCTTCTGCGTCCGATCTCGATAATTCTAAAGGAAACCTCTTTGCCCTTGAGATCCTCCAAAGACTCATCTCTTGAAAGGGTTGCCTGAGATGCGGGAATGAAGACCTTAATTCCGTTAGTGATAGCGATAACGCCACCCTTAATGACCTCAGAAACATAACCGTCGAGTATCTCTCTCGATTCTTTAGCGCTAACTATTTTATCCCAACCGGCAATAGCTTCGAAGCGGCGCTTTGAAAGCATAGCGGTTCCTTCCTGGTCGTTTGTACGCATAATGATGAGATCGAGTACATCTCCAACCTTTACTTCCTCCATCATATTTGCGTTGCGATCAAACGAATATTCCTCTGCACTGACATATCCTGCAAGACCTCTTCCGATATCTACCTGAATTTCGGACTCGCTGACTGCAAGTACAACACCCTGAACCTTCTGATCAGAGTTAAGGCTGTTTAAGGACGCCTCAAATGCTTCTTCGTCTGTCATTTCTTCAAAACTCTTCTGAACAGCTTCTGTTACTTCGGCCTGTTCTTCTACCGGCTGTAAAATTTCTGACATGGTTTTAATAACCTCCTTAATGATTGCCGCAGGTGTCGATGCACCTGCAACTACGCCTACATTTTGTACACCTTCAAACCAGTCTGCTTTTATTTCGTCTGCAGTTTCAATCATCCAGGTCTTCGTGCAATTTTCGCTGCACACATCATATAGCTTGGCCGTATTTGAACTATGCCGTCCTCCGACAACGATCATCAAATCATTTGATTTGGATAAACCCGCCGCTTCAGACTGTCGCATAGACGTAGCATTACATATTGTATCAAAAACATTTGCATTTGTACACACTTTTTTTAAAAAATTTTCGCAATTTTCCCAAATTTTTCGATTAAATGTGGTCTGTGATACAACGCAAATCTCTTTTTGGGTCAGTTCAGGATGTTTTTCTATTAAATTTTCAAGAGATTCCATATCAGAAAAGACAAAAATCTCCCCCGAAGCGTGACCTACTATTCCAATAACCTCCTTGTGCTGACAATCCCCTGCTATCAGTACTGGCTGATTTTCCTCGGAGGCTTTACTGACGATATTATGAATTTTAGTAACAAAGGGACAGGTTGCATCTACAGTATCTATGCTAAGTTCCTTTGCTTTGTCTGTAACACACTTTTCAACACCGTGCGAACGGATAACAAGGGTTTCAGTATCCTTGACATTCTCGACGTCATTAACTACTCTGACGCCCCTTGATTCAAGCTCCTCGACAAGCTGAGGGTTATGAATTATAGGTCCAAGGGTGCAGACCTTTTTGCCTTGTTCCAGCAGTTCATATACGGTGTTTACCGCTCGGTTGACTCCAAAACAGAATCCGGCGGTCTCGGCAAGGGTTATCTTCAATGCTTCATCTCCCAAAGTTTTGTTATTTCGTCGGTTACACGGTTAGCAATCCTTTTAAGATTTGAACGGTCGGTATCATTTTCATCAACCATATCTTCATACCGAATTATCTCTCCGCAACGCACCGTAGTCTTTTTAAATATGTTGAATTTTCCCTCTCTGTAGAAAGAAATGGGTAGTATATCGGATTTTGTATGCATAGCAATATAGGCAATACCCGACTTTGCCTTTCTCGGTCCGCCTGTTTTGTAGCGTGTTCCTTCGGGAAATATCCCAAGTATATGCCCATTGACTATTAACTCTTCAGCGTGACTGATTGCCGAAAGGTCACCCTTATTTCGTTCTACAGCAAAGACCCCTGCTGCGCTAAGCACCTGTGATACTACAGGAATTCTAAACAACTCTGCCTTCGCCATAAAATGAAGCTGTCTTTCAAAAACCGCTACCAAGAAAAAAGGGTCTGACATTGAGGTATGATTGGCGCAAACTATATATCCGCCCTTCTTATCAATTTTATCAAATCCGATAAAACTCACAGGAAGCAACCATTTAAAGATAGGATATACAACACAACGTGCAAACTTATAAAACGGTTTCATTTATTTTTCAGTTTTCTCCCGTACAATCTTTTCCAGAAGGTCTAATGAGCCCTCTAAATCAAGCTTTGTTGTGTCTGCCAAGACGGCATCATCCGCCTGTTTGAGAGGAGCGATTGCCCTGTGAGAATCGTTATAATCTCTCTTTTCCATATCGGCAAGAACCTCATCAAAGCTGACAGCAGTTCCCTTTTGCTCGAGCTCTAAAAGGCGGCGTTTTGCCCTTTCTCTGACATCTGCAGTAAGGAAAATCTTAACATCAGCATCAGGCAACACAACCGTTCCGATATCTCTTCCGTCCATAACAACACTATTGTTTTTCGCCAGTTGTCTTTGCATATCAAGCAAATATGCTCTGACCTCGGGCTTTGCCGAAACGGCCGAAGCCATCATCGAGGCCTCGGGGGTTCTGATAAGGTCTGATACATCCTCGTTATCAAGGAATACCCTCTGTTCGCCGTTTACAAATTTAATATCAACCACCGTTTCTTTTAAAACCGACTGAATATCACCATCCAGTTTGGTATCAAAGCCAAGTCGTATAAATTTAAGACCTGTAGCACGATAGAGTGCTCCCGTATCGACATAGATATAGCCGAGATTTGCCGCCAATTTGCGAGATAATGTGCTTTTTCCTGCTCCTGCAGGTCCGTCAATTGCAATATTTATCATAGTATATTCTCCTCTAAACCGATATTCCGGCAAGATAGCCGGTAGAAAATGCTATTTGTAAATTAAAGCCTCCTGTCAAGGCATCAACGTCCATTATTTCTCCTGCAAAATAAAGTCCCTCTACCAGCTTTGACTGCATACTTGCCGAATCGATCTCTTTTAAATCAATTCCTCCTGCAGTGACTATACCCTCCTCAATGGGACGAAACCTCAAGACCGTCATACTGAGATTTTTGATTTGCTCGACAAGCCTTGCTCTTTCCTGTTTTGTGATGCTGTTTACCTTTTTCCTCGGATCTATACCTGAATTATGTATTATTACCGAAATAAGTCTTTTAGGCAAAAGAGCATCAAGAGAGTTTACAAGGTCACGATTAGTCTCCTCTGACCAGTCACGAAGCAATCTTTTATCGAGCGTTTCTATGTCAAGTGCAGGTTTTAAATCAACAACCGCTCTGTATTTTGCATCCGAACAGTCATCCATAAATGAGGAAGCCGAAAGAACAAGCGGTCCTGTAATTCCAAAATCGGTAAACATCATTTCTCCAAGTTCTGAAAAGACGGGCTTTTTAACTCCGTCCTTAAACACTGTCAGAGTGACATTTTTAAGCGACAGTCCGCAAAGTCTGGAACAAAAGCCCTCGCTTATCATAAGCGGTACAAGGGCAGGTCGAAGTTTTGTAACCCTATGCCCCAGCCTTTCGGCCATTATATATCCGTCTCCCGTAGAGCCTGTTACAGAATAGCTTTTACCGCCCGTAGCAAGAATTATTTTATCAAATAATATATTTTCTCCTTTTTCGGTAACAATTCCTGTAGCCTTTCCGTCCTCGCAGATAATGTCAGTTATTCTCTCATTTTTAATAACTGCTCCCGCTCGTTTAACGGCTAATACAAGCGCATCAACAATATCTACAGCCTTATCCGAAACGGGAAAAACGCGGTT
This sequence comes from Acutalibacteraceae bacterium, assembly GCA_045537915.1. Taxonomy (GTDB): domain Bacteria; phylum Bacillota; class Clostridia; order Oscillospirales; family Acutalibacteraceae; genus SFWF01. The sequence continues at coordinate 57,032 of JAZSQK010000030.1, read as the reverse complement.
TCCTCTCTCGGTTTTAAGGGGCACTCCCCTTTGCTCGAAAAAGAAAATGGTATCCTCTGCCGAAAAGGCGTTGAATGCCGAATATAAGAATCTTTTTCCTCTGACTACGTTATCAAGAAAGGTGTCCCTGTCACAATTGTTTGTAACATTACAACGACCTTTTCCCGTAATCATAACCTTTCTGGCAGGACGGCTGTTTCTTTCAAAAACCGTAACCTCGTTACCGTTTGCGGCGGCAGCAAACGCAGCCATAAGACCGGCGGCTCCTCCGCCTATTACCGCAACCTTGTTTGACATATGTTACCCCTACTTTTTGTTGAATATCTTGGACACAGGTTTATGCAGTCTGAAAATATATACCTGTGCCATTCTTGACACCGCAATATCATATATCGGGAACACTATATTTGCAGCCCCAAGCAGTATTATTCCCGTATATTTACCAAACTCTCCCATATCGCCTATATCAATACCGAATAGACCTACTAAAAGACCGTAACTAACAAGAAGTGATGTATTGAAGACTAAAAATTTCAGAGAGTACCCAATAACCCGACCAAATCTGTCCTCAAGCAAGGCTTTCAAAACAGGATAATATCCAAAAAACATTATATACAGAAGCTTTGCCTCTGAATCTGCAGGCAGAATGAGTAAGACTGCAACAGATGCCACAAAAGAAGCAAATCCCCATAATTTTCCCGTTTCAATCACGGCTATCATTATAAACAGACCTGCAATCGCAGGAATACCGTAGGTCATATACGGAAAGAATGATGTGAGCATAAACACACAACTGAGCGCCGCCATGATAGCACAAAAGGTAATTTTACCTGTTTTCTTCATTTTTGTTACCTAACAGCAAGGAATGAGGTCTCCGCCCATACACTCACAGCAACAGTCGGCGCAGATAAGACCCTGACAGACATCACAGGTGCTACAGGATCCGCCCATATTATTTCCTGTTCTGTAGGGACTGTTAAATCCACCCGCACCCTGACGCTGCATATTGTTCAGCGCCTGACGGTATTCGGGATTATTCGGCTCCATACGGACTGCGGTAGAAAAACTGGAATAAGCGTCGTTAAACCAACCTCGTTTGTAAAGCACCGAGCCGTTAAGAAAATACCACTCGGCATCTCTTCTGTCAAACGGAACCCCGTCAAGAAGCACCTGAGCATCGTCAAGTCTGTTCTTCATTATTAGCTCACGGATATCCTTGAATTTAGAATTAGCGTTGGAATACTGACCGCTACTGCCCGATTTAGATGACCTACGGGTATTCATTATCGCATCGTAAGCCTCGTTTATCTCCTTCATTTTTTCTCCCGCAAGATCGGCTAAGGGATTATCTGCATAACTGTCTGGATGATATTTTCTCGCAAGTGCCCGATAGGCATTTTTAATTTCCTCGTCGGTAGCGTTGCGAGACACACCCAATATCTCATACGGATCTTTCATACATTAAGCTCCTTTTTTAAAGTATCCTCTAATCCAAGATAAATTATATTATCTAAAATGTTTTTAAACTTATTTATTTCAAGCAGTTCCAGAGCCTTTGCCGCTTCTCCTGCCGCAATATACAGCTGTGGCACTATCTGCTCTTTAATCGAATCCTTGTCAGAAAAACCACTTTTCAAGGGGTTATAACTACCGTTTTTAATATCTTCCTCCAAATCACAAGCGGCGTCAAGCAGATAGATATATCTACCAATGCAGTAACCGAGTCTTGACAGAATTCTTCTTTCAACTTCACTATCAGAGCATAGTTCAAATACCAAGGCCAATGCCTTTGCCGTAGGGTCGGCTGCGGCATCGGGACTTTGACAGTTATCTCTTTCAACAGCGCACTGCTTTTCTATATATTCCGAAAAGATATGCTCTATAATGGGGTATTCTGCCGCTGCCTTTTTATGAGCCTTGGAATAAATGCCCTTAAGAAAGATAAAGCCCAGTTTTTTTAATCCCTTTTCGTCCTGAATGTTATCAAGAAGCTTATAGTACAGCATAATCATTGCTGCCGCCGCAGGCATTCTGATACTTTCTCTGTCCTCAAGGTAACTGCATTTTTTAAGGGGATTACAGGTGCACATTTTCCTATGGGTCCGACAACTATCGCTCTTCAGGGACATGTTAAGTATTGCAAGAAAAGCAAAATCATAGCTTAGAGTCATTCTGGCAAACGGTCCATATGCTTTTCCGAGCTCCTTGCAGAGCGAACAGTAAACCGCCTTATACATCTCAAATTCTTTAATTCTCATTTCGGGTTTACATGCCCTTACATAACCGAACATAAATACCCCCTTGTAAACTATTTTAAAACTTCACGAAAAACAATGGTTAATAAGTTGTAAATTATTCTAATACAGCGCTTAAAAACTCTCCTGTGTAGGAATCGGCACAGGCTGCTATCTGTTCAGGCGTTCCTGTGCAGACGACCGTTCCGCCCCTGTCTCCGCCCTCGGGTCCAAGGTCAATTATATGGTCTGCCGTCTTTATAACATCGAGATTATGCTCAATTACAAGAATTGTATTGCCGCCCTCAACAAGACGGTCAAGCACCTGAAGCAATCTGTGCACGTCGGCAGTATGAAGTCCCGTTGTAGGCTCATCAAGTATATAGATGGTCTTACCCGTACTCTTTTTAGCAAGCTCGGTCGCAAGTTTGACACGTTGCGCCTCGCCGCCCGAAAGAGTTGTTGCCGGTTGTCCCAATTTAATATAGCCCAGACCTACATCAAAAAGCGTCTGAAGCTTTTTATGAATTCTCGGTATAGAGGAGAAGAAGTTCATTCCCTCTTCAACCGTCATCTCTAAAACGTCATATATATTCTTGTCCTTATACTTTATGCTTAAGGTTTCACGGTTATAGCGTGTGCCGCCGCAGACCTCACAGGGCACATATATATCGGGCAGGAAGTGCATTGCAATCTTTATGATTCCGTCGCCCTCACAGGCTTCACATCTGCCGCCCTTGACATTAAACGAAAATCTACCTGCCGAATAGCCGTGTGATTTTGCGTCTTTTGTCTGCGCAAACAACTCACGGATATCGTTAAACACACCTGTGTATGTGGCAGGGTTAGAGCGTGGTGTTCTGCCTATCGGAGCCTGACTTATATCAATTACCTTATCAAGATGCTCGGTTCCTTCAATACTTGCGAATTTTCCAGGTACGGTTTTAGCGCCGTTAAGCTTTGCCGCCAGATATTTATAAATAATATCGTTAACAAGGGAGGATTTTCCCGAGCCCGATACGCCTGTAACGCAAACAAACTTTCCAAGCGGAATTTTCATATTGACCGATTTAAGATTGTTTTCGGCAGCTCCCTTTACAGTAAGGAAGTTTCCGTTACCCTTTCGGCGCACCGACGGAACGGGTATCTTTTTTCTTCCCGTCAGGTAGTCAGAGGTTATCGACTCGCTACAGTCTTCAAGCTCCTTTACTGTTCCTGAAAAGACAATATTTCCGCCGTGAATTCCTGCTCCCGGTCCTACATCTACAACATAATCCGCATTGCGAATGGTATCCTCATCATGTTCTACAACTATAAGTGTGTTTCCCAAATCACGAAGTCGACAAAGTGTCTGGAGCAGTCGGTTATTGTCACGCTGATGCAGTCCAATGCTCGGCTCATCAAGTATATAAAGCACTCCCATAAGAGATGAACCAATCTGGGTAGCAAGGCGTATACGCTGACTTTCTCCGCCCGACAGGGTTCCTGATGAACGGGAAAGTGAGAGATAATCGAGTCCAACGCTTTTCAGGAAGTTAAGTCGTTCACGTACTTCCTTTAAAATAGGCGCAGCAATCTGTCCTTTTCTTACATCAAAATCGATTGTATCTATAAATTCCAGAAGATCGCTTACCGAGAGCGTACAGAACTCATCAATATTTTTACCGCCGACAGTGACCGCAAGACTTTCAGGCTTTAGTCTTGCCCCCTTGCAGTCAGGGCAATTACATTCGTTCATGTATGCCTCTATTTCGTTTCTTGCCCAGTCGGATTTTGTTTCCTTATAGCGCCTTTCGAGGTTGTTGATAACCCCTTCAAAGTCGCTGAAATAGGTGCCGCCGCCCCAAGCAGAATCTCTATGGAATTTAAGCTTCATTCCGCCCGTACCGTAAAGAATGACATCCTTTGCTTCTTCGGGAATATCCTTAAAAGGCATATTGATATCAAACTCAAAGTGTTCTGCAATACCCTTATAATACATTGTTGCAATGGTACCCATATCGGGATTGTGCCAGGAATTTACCCCCCAACCCGACGCCTTTATAGCGCCGTCAAGAAGGGATTTATTCTCATCATGAATAATAAGGCGTTTATCTATTTTCATAAACATACCCAGTCCTGCGCAGGTGGGACAGGCGCCAAAGGGAGAGTTGAAGGAAAACATTGTAGGTGTAAGCTCTGGCAGACTGATATTATGCTCATCACAGGCGTAGTTCTGGGAGAAGTAGAGTTCTTTATCCCCAATCACATCAACCGCAATAACGCCGCCTGAAAGCCCTGCCGCAGTTTCAATACTGTCGGTAAGACGGCTTTTGATTTCACTCTTTATCACAAGTCGGTCAACAATTACCTCTATTAAATGCTTTTTGTTTTTCTCCAGTTTTATCTCTTCGGCAAGGTCATAAATATTTCCGTCGATACGAACCCTCGAATAGCCCGATTTTCTTACCGATTCCAGTTCCTTTGTATGTTCTCCCTTTCGGTTTTTTACTATAGGCGCTAAAATCTGAATTTTACTTCCCTCAGGAAGTTCCATAACCCTGTCGACAATCTGGTCGGTTGTTTGTTGGCTTATCTCTTTTCCACATACGGGACAATGGGGTGTTCCTGCTCTTGCATATAAAAGACGGAGATAGTCGTAAATCTCGGTTACCGTTCCTACTGTCGAACGGGGATTTTTAGAGGTGGTTTTCTGGTCTATGGATATTGCGGGAGAAAGTCCCTCAATAGCGTCTACATTTGGCTTTTCCATAAGCCCCAAGAACTGACGGGCATAGGAGGACAGCGATTCCATATATCTGCGCTGTCCCTCGGCGTATATTGTATCAAAGGCAAGAGATGACTTGCCCGAGCCCGACAGTCCTGTAAAGACGGTCAGCTTATCCCTCGGTATCTCCACCGTAACATCCTTTAAATTGTGTTCCTTAGCGCCTCTGATTATCAGCTTGTCCTGTGCCACAATATGCCTCCGTAAAAACAAATAACCATTCATTTTATTTTACCACAAAACTTTTATAATAGCAAAGAAAAAATGAGCCAATGAATATTACATCAGCTCATTTTGTGTTATTGTTGCGGAATCTCCACTGTAAATATTCGGTTTAGATATTCAATAACCTTTTCAACATTCTTTGTTTCGGTATAAAAGCAATATGCCTGTTTGCCAAACCTTGCCGTTCTTCTGTAAACTGTTTGCGCCCCGGAAATAGTTCCTACAGAAGTCTTGCCATTTGGCTTTCTTCCCGTTACATTTTCAAAGTATTTTTCAGAGGTTATCTCATCGGCAAACTCGTATGCAAATATCTGAAACTCAAATTCATCACATTCATAATTACAACCGAAAAAACTTTCATATGTAAGGCTACCTGCATTCTCATCCTTTTCGGGCGAAGCATATATTTCAACATTAGCGCTGTCAACCGCTTTATTGGATACCTTACGACAATCTTCAATATCAGAGAAGATATATACCTTTCTATCATGATAATCAGACCAACCGTAATATCCCAGTCTTTCAGACATATCGTCGTGAAAGCTTTCAATTTCTCTGACCAGGGTAATATCAGCATCATAGCATTTATCCCCAAGCATTATATAACAGTCATTACGGTCATAAAGGCAACTGCGAAATATAAGCTTTTTGCCGTCATTATATGTGATAAGAAATTTTTCATCGGTGCCACCGTCAAGCATCGGCACTTTCTTTTCAACCGCATTTATTCTGATTTTTTCAAGTAAGGCAATTACGGCAGCCTTTTCCTCTTCATTTAAGGTATAAACAGTTTCAGCATTATTCGGTTCGGTATCATAAAATCTGATACTTTCAATTTTAGAAATGACCGATGAACTAAAGGGTTGACGTGGCAAGAAATAGTATAATAAAACCCCCAAGCCGAGCAAAACAGCTCCGGCAATAATTATAATATGCTTTTTCTTCAATTATCATCAGCTCCAATACTATCTTTATAAGCATAACGAGGCTTTGCGCATTTTTGTGACATTAAGTTTATTTTCCCGCTCTTAACTTATTTATTCTGTCACGAAGGTATGCGGCGTGTTCAAACTCAAGCAGCTTTGCCGCCTGTTTCATCTCTCGTGTCAGTCTTGTTATCATTTCCTCCCTCTCTGCACGGCTCATCTGCTTAATAGGCTTCTCCTTATCAGCAGGTTTTGCCGACATCTCAATAATTTCGTGAACATCCTTAACAATGGTTTTAGGCGTGATACCGTTAGCCTCGTTATATGCCATCTGTATAGAGCGGCGGCGCTCAGTTTCTATAAGCGCCCGTTCCATTGAGGGTGTAACGCTATCGGCATACATTATTACCTTGCCCTCTGCATTTCGGGCGGCTCTGCCTATCGTCTGAATAAGAGAGGTTTCGCTTCTGAGAAAGCCCTCCTTATCGGCATCAAGGATTGCAACCAAAGACACTTCGGGAATGTCCAGTCCCTCACGCAGAAGATTTATTCCGACCAGAACATCAAATTCTCCGAGTCTGAGATCCCTTATTATCTCCATTCGCTCAATCGTGTCAATATCGTGGTGCATATATCGAACCTTAATATCAAGGTTTTCAAGGTATTCGGTCAGGTCTTCTGCCATTTTCTTGGTCAGAGTTGTTACAAGCACCCTTTCGTTTTTCTCACTACGGATGTTTATTTCACTGACGAGGTCGTCTATCTGTCCCTCGGTGGGCTTTACAACAACAAGTGGGTCTAAAAGGCCGGTAGGTCTTATTACCTGTTCGGCAATCTGTGCGCTCTTTTCACGCTCAAGCTCTCCGGGTGTCGCAGAAACAAAGACAACCTGATTTATATGGTCATAAAACTCGCCGAAATTAAGAGGACGGTTGTCAAAGGCAGAGGGCAATCTGAACCCGTATTCAACAAGGTTTTCCTTTCGTGCCCTATCTCCCCCATACATTCCTCTGACCTGCGGAAGCGTTACGTGGGATTCGTCGACAAAGAGGACAAAATCCTCAGGGAAATAATCCAGTAAGGTAAAAGGAACGCTACCCTTCGGTCTCCTGGATAAAACTCTTGAGTAATTTTCAACTCCCTTACAGGTGCCGATTTCACGCAGCATTTCGACATCATATTCGGTTCTCTGACGAATACGCTGCGCCTCGATAAGCTTTTCTTCTCCCTTGAAAAACTCAACACGTTCCTCCATTTCATCCTCAATTTCTCTCAAAGCGTCGGCCATTTTATCCGACGGCACAATATAGTGAGAAGCGGGATAGATGGCAGCGTGGTGCATTGTCTTTTTAATCTCGCCCGTGAGGGTGTTTATCTCACAAATGCGTTCAATTTCATCGCCAAAAAAATCAACACGTATAGCATTTTCATGGGAGTATGCGGGATAAATCTCAACGACATCTCCCCTTACTCTGAACTTGTTTCGGGTAAAGTTTATGTCGTTTCGCTCATACTGCAGGTCTACAAGCTTTTTAATCAGCCAGTCACGCCCGTTTTCAGCGCCGACACGTAAAGAAATAACCATATTTCTATAATCTATAGGGTTGCCGAGAGAGTATATGCAAGATACTGATGCTACAATTATTACATCTCTTCTCTCAGACAGCGCACAGGTGGCAGAGTGGCGCAGCTTGTCTATTTCGTCATTGATAGCCGAATCCTTTTCAATATAGGTGTCAGAGCCCGGAATGTAAGCCTCGGGCTGATAATAGTCATAGTAAGACACAAAATATTCCACCGCATTCTCAGGGAAGAATTCGCGGAACTCCGAGCACAGCTGTGCGGCGAGGGTTTTATTGTGAGCGAGAACAAGTGTTGGGCGGTTTACTTTTTCAATAATATTAGCCATTGTAAATGTCTTACCCGAACCGGTAACACCCAGCAAAACCTGCTCTTTAAGACCTTTTTCGAGCCCCTCGGTCAGTTTTTCAATAGCCTGCGGCTGGTCGCCTGTAGGACTGTAATTTGAATGTAAAATAAACTTGTCCGGCACGTTCTCACTCCTTTGCGTAAACCTTTTTAATAGTATACCACAAAAGAATCGCCAAGTAAACAAAAAGCAGATGTTTTTTGAGCATCTGCTTTTGAGTATGTATTCTATTCTCCGTTATTATTTCCTCCACCAAATACAAAAAATGGCAAAACAATTAAAACAAGCCCAACAATTGAAATTACACCTATTGGCACGTCAACTCCTTTGGCAACCATATTGGGTATAACTATTCCCATAACAATTATGACACCTATGTATAATAATACTAATAATTTTTTCATATTTAAACACAACCTATCTTCTGCTTATTAAAACTATTTTTCTACAATTTACTGGAATTTCAAATTCACTTATACCTATATCTCCAACCTCGTAGTAATGTTTGCGGCTACTATCTGCCTTCGTTATTCTATCTGAATCGTATGGTTTCCACTTTGTAATATCATTGCCGTTTATGTCATAATATTTTATACCAAAATTCGCAGTAATATCAGCATAAAACCCTTCGATAATTTCAGCAGTAATTTTTATTTTAGCTTTGCCTTCAAAATATTCATCCATATTATTTATTTCATATGAAAGAATTTTGAATGTCACTCCGTTATCTTTTAGGTTAGCAGGATATTCAAGGTGAATATCGGAAGCCTCTGGAAAGTTTGCTGATTTTTCGCCACACATTGTGCACTTTTCGTTTTTATAATTATGATTTAATTTTGAACCATCTGTTTGGCCACACTTACTACATGTTTTGGGCATTTTACAAGTTGCCTCTTTCCAACTATGTCCTAAAGCAGACCCGCTTGTTGCGCCGCAGGAACAGGTTGCAGGTTTTGTGCAAGTTGCATTTGTATAAGAATGGGTATGTACACTGCTTGACGGCTTAGAACTTGTATTATTTGTTGGCTTTGAGTTTATATTATTTGACGGCTTTGAACTCGTAGTATTTGATGGTTTTGAATTTGTATTGTTAGGATTGGAAACATTTTCTGTATTTGAATTAACATTAGAATAACTATCATTTGAGATGACATTTGATTCTGTAGAGGATATATCGGCACTATTATTTAAGGAGGTGTTTGATTCTATACCAATTACCTTTTCATCTTCCGTAGAAGACCTTTCATCTAAGTTACTGTCACTAACAGATAAATATTTTTCAAGTTCCTTTGGCAAAGTCAAAGTGCAATCATAATTTAAATATTTTTGTTTAATATTTCCATACACTTCTTGATTCACTATATAGGCAGGACTTTCCAACACGCTATACACAGGATTTTCATTATCTTCAGGGTCGCTTTCAAAGGACATTCCGTTCAAAGGTCCCTCATTAAATCTTATACTATAAACCGCATTTTCACCCTTACCGGTTTGCGTAATTGTTTCACTACAAGTCTTTAGGTTATATACATTTCCGTCTTTTGCTAAAAGTATACCGTCATAAGCAAAAAATGCAACGAATTTATAAGTGATTAGCAATTCTCCGGTATCCGCATTAAACCCGGAAACGAAACCATTTGCAACATCATTGCTCTTTTGGAATAACATATAGGTTTTACCGTTGCCATTTTCTAAATTTTCTTCTCCATAAAACGGAGTACACAAAATTTCTCTCCGCAATTGTATTGCATGAGTCACTGAATTTCTATATTTATCCGAAGATAAGGATTCAAAACCAATTAATGCTGAAGACAAATCGCCCTCCTTACAATCAGCAATCGCCTTCATATATCTAGCATCATCGCAAAGCTTTTTGGCATCATCGATATCATTGATATATCGAGTATACTCATATGCATTTTTGTAAGACCCTGCTGAATATAATTCTGTCGCCCTTAGGTAGAATATATCAGAATTATCACTAATGTCCATAATTTTATCGTATTCATTAAGAGCTTTGTCAAATTTTTCTTTAGATATTTGATTTTTAAGATATTTATTTGCAGCTATTGAAAGAACCTCGGATACTTTTGCTTTTGAATCCTCATAATCTGCATCATTGAATGATTGTATTGCTGAAGAGTAGTTGCTGTCATTAACTAGCTGAACTGCATAAAGATATTTACACTGTTTTATTTTAGTTTGACAATCTTTATAATTTGACAACTTTTCAAAAGTTTTTTGCGCTTCTATGAATTTGCCTTCTTCCATAAGTTGCGTGGCTTCTATGTATTTATCATTAGTTGGGTTTTTGCAACCAATTACACTTATTAACATTGTAAAGCATAAAAAAATCCCTATAATTTTTTTCATTTCTTTTCCTCCTAAACTTGTTACAATAGTAACGTAATAATTTAAAGTACACTAATTTTTTAAAAATTTAATCCTGTGAAATACAACTATAACCCCCTAAAAACAAAAAGTGCGGCTACCGAAGTAGACCGCACAAAAAACGCAAACTCCGATAGTCGCCAAACTAATTGGATAAGACAAGAACATACATCAAGTTATCACAAGTGGAAATTTGCGTTTTTATCAAATTCACCTTATGATAATATGATGCACAAATAGAGCCTTAAATATAAAAAGCTCTTGTCCGATTTTATTCAATTAGTTTGGCAATAATAGTCTAACACATTATTTATCGGATTGCAATAAAAAAACCTAAAATCGTAATTACACGAATTTAGGTCACAAATTTATTTGGTTTATATAGTGTTATTACGTGTTATCTTGTGTTAATAAGCACCTAAAAACAATGTTTTGTCACGTTTTTCGGGCAAAAGCTTGTAATAACTGACAAAATATTCAACCGCATTCTCAGGGAAGAATTCGCGGAACTCACTGCAAAGTTGTGCGGCGAGGGTTTTATTGTGAGCGAGAACAAGTGTTGGGCGGTTTACTTTTTCAATAATATTCGCCATAGTAAAGGTCTTACCTGAACCGGTAACACCCAGCAAAGTCTGCTCTTTGTCGCCTCGGTTTAAGCCCTCAACAAGCTTTTCAATTGCCTCAGGTTGATCCCCCGTTGGCTTGTATTTTGAATGTAAAACAAACTTATCCACTTCGTCGCTCCTTTCACTATCTGTTTCTTTTATAGTTTACCACAAATTAACCTATATGTAAACGCAAAATATCGGCAGATACATCTTTAGCATCTGCCGATAACTTACGGTTCGAAGCCTTCAAATATAGGGGCAAGGTTTTCTTTTTCGGCTGTGGCAAAATCGTTTATATCTGTAATCGTCCAGGAAAAGCCCTTCATTTTCCAGAGTTTAAGACAAATAACATTTGCAAGGGATTTTCTGTCCTCAAACTTGTAGGCTATAAAGTCGGGTTTGTTAATAAAATTGAAGATAAGTGTTGTCAGCAAAATTCTTGTAAAAAATGAAATTCCTGCATTTTTGTCCTTTAAGAAATCCTCTGACAACTGTCCCCTTACAATACTCGGCTTATTTTTCTTAAACCACAGAACGCACCGAGGATCAAAGGACTCTATGCAGAAGTCCCCCTTATAACCCTCTAGCTCCCCTACAAGAGCACTGCAAAGGTCTTTAATATTTTTATAAGCCTTGAGTTCAATTAAAAGCGGAACCTTGCCATCCACCAGTGACAGAACCTCTTTTAAGGTAGGGACTTTTTCCGCCGTGTTCTCAAGGCGGTAGTTTTCTAACTCTCCCTCGGTCAGTTCCTCTATTTTTGCCTCAGCTGACGCCGTGCGCAAAAGTGACGAATCATGAATAACGGCAAGTTTTCCATCTGCCATCAAATGAACATCAAGCTCTATTCCGTAGCCTTTTTCTACCGCCGCCGAAAAAGCCGCAAGACTGTTTTCGGGTCGAGCCGGTTTTGAATGAAGGCCTCTGTGAGCATACCGAGCCTTTATAAACCTATCGGCATCAGGGTTTTCGGTATTGCCTCGAAGCGTCAGAGCATATATAACGAAAACGATTATTACAAGGCAAACCACAATGATAATAAAATCCATGCTAATCCTCTATATCAAAGGCTTGTAGGCCCCTTTTAGTTTTATAACCAGCCTCTGCATATAATTTAATATCTTAGTAAATATTATACGGATAATTGAAAAATTAATTCACCTATATTTACTCTGCAAGGGTTCGACCCTTTGCATATAATAAATTTTTAAAGGAACCAACCTTTTAGGTCGATTCCTTTTAATTTGGTGCCGGTGGCGGGGGTCGAACCCGCACGGTATCGCTACCAACGGATTTTGAGTCCGCCTCGTCTGCCAATTCCAACACACCGGCAAATTGTTAACAAGGTTATTATACCAAAGATTTTTAAAAAATCAAGAGATAATTATGATATAATCCTTACAAAAGACTTGATTTTTAAATCGTTATATGATATCATTCTTCTTGCAACAAATTCGGACGTTTAGCTCAGCTGGTAGAGCACCCGCTTGACGTGCGGGCGGTCATGGGTTCGAGTCCCTTAGCGTCCACCATTTTTTTAAAAAGCAAACTATACTGTGCGCTCTTTTTTATTGTTTAATAAAAAAGGCTCGAACCCGTGAGGGTCTGTCGTAAAGAAAAACAGTGCAGTGCACTGTTTTTTAGACAGAGCGTGAAGTCGGGTACTGTTGCAACGCAACGGTCGACAAGCGAGAAAGTATGCGAAGCAGACGGTCGAGTCCCTTAGCGTCCACCAATTTTTTTAAAAAGCAAACTATATTGTGCGCTCTTTTTTATTGTTTAATAAAAAAGGCTCGAACCCGTGAGGGTCTGTCTAAAAAACAGTGCAGTGCACTGTTTTTTAGACAGAGCGTGAAGTCGGGTACTGTTGCAAGGCAACGGTCGACAAGCGAGAAAGCATGCGAAGCAGACGGTCGAGTCCCTTAGCGTCCACCAAATATAAGGAAGCACAAACCAAAGGTATTGTGCTTCCTTTTTAAATAATTAGAAAGGTAACACGATGAAACGTATCATAAACGATATAAAGTCACTTCATTGGCAAAATTTTATATTTCTATTTATTGCAGGATGCGTAAACGCCTTTGGCGTTAATATTTTTTTAGCGCCAGTCAAGCTCTATGACAGCGGCATTTCAGGAACCTCCATATTGCTTTCTCAAATTACGCCCGAGTATATGGGTCTCTCATTATTCCTGCTTATACTTAACGTTCCTCTTTTTCTGTTTGGTCTTAAAAAACAAGGCGCCGCTTTTACCATCTACTCGCTTTTTACTGTTGTGATTTATTCACTGTGTTCCTGGCTTATTACAGACATTCTTCCTGTTGATGTAAGTATTGCATCGCCCCTTGCCGGACAGGACTTGCTTCTTTGCGCTTTATTCGGAGGAATTATTTCGGGAATCGGCAGCGGTATGACCATTCGATACGGCGGTGCTATCGACGGCGTTGAAGTAATGGCGGTAATTTTTTCTAAAAAACTAAACATCACGGTTGGAATCTTTGTGATGATATATAATGTCATTCTATATGTTATCTGCGGCCTCATAATGAACAGCTGGATTTTACCGCTTTATTCGATTGTTACATATGCCGCAGGTCTTAAAACCGTAGACTTTATTGTCGAGGGCTTTGACCGTTCTAAAGAGGTATTGATTGTAACGGATAAACCCGATTTAATAAATGCAGCTCTCCTTGAGGAATTTGAATGCGGAACAACGAAAATTGCCGCTACCGGCGGTTACTCAAACTCAGAAAAAACCATTATTTATTTTGTTGTTAACAGATTTCAGATTTCTAAACTCAGAAGCATAGTTCATTCTATTGACCCGTCAGCCTACCTGACAATAAGCGAGGTCGCCGATGTTTACAAGGGTAAAGCTTCATAACAAATTTAAAAGCCACAGTTTTGACTGTGGCTTTTTTGTTTATATAACGACTTCTGCGCCGATAGAAAAGGAGTACAGAATCAACTGCTTCACAGGCTTTTTCATAAGCTTTTCACAGGCCTTGCCGTAAATTTTGAGTTGTTCGGCGTAAGACTCTCTTAAATCCTGTTGGCTTTTATTGCGGTCGGTTTTAAAATCAACGATTACAATGCCGTCATCCTCTTCAAAAAGCAGGTCTACCGCACCCTGAATAACGATATCCTCGTCTGCAATGCTATTAGCCATATCCGGATAAATAAAGCTGACAGGGAATTCCGAGAGGAAATTCATTTCCTTTTTAACCATATCAGAGCTTGAAATTCTGCGGTACAATTCAGAATCAAAAAATCGTTTGACCGCAGCCTCATCTACAACCTTGCTCTCTTCGTAGGTTAAAAATCCTTGTTCATAGAGCCGTTCACTCTCTTCCTTTACCGATTCTGCCGCTTTTTCGTAATCACAAAACTGCATAAACTTATGGGTAGCAGTTCCCTTTTTGGCAGAGCTCATTCCCTTTTCATTCATAAAATCTGGTCGAGCGGTGAACTGATATTTAATTCCATCGGCTTTATGAACAATGTCAGTAACCGAGGCCTTTGATTCAATCCGAAGCAGCTCGGCGTAGGGATAGGTATATGTATAGTGGCTGCGCATAGCCTTAGCAAGTTGGGCATTTGCCTCAACGTCGAGGGCTTCTGTTTTATCTGCCTTTTCAAGCTTAGTATGAATTTGGTCACATAAAGTATCGCTATCAAGGTAATCCAAATACCTTTCAGGGCAAAAGGCAAACTCATCCGCAATAAGCCAGTCGGCATAACAGCTTGTTTTTGCGAAAAAGTATGGAGATATTGCGCCGTCATTTATAAAGCCAAAATCCGACAGTGATGATATTCGTTTCTTAAGGTCATCAAAACAGGTTGTGGTAATAAGCTTTTCTTCCGCTCTTGTCAGCGCAACATACAAAAGCCGCACCTCCTCAGAAAGCAGCTCTCCCTTTTCGTGTTCCGCCATTACTGCTCGCAGGAGTGTGTTTGACTTTTCCTTATTCTCCTTGTCATAGTACTTGAAGGCAAAACCATATTTTGAATCAATTAAAAGCGGAGCCGTGCAGTCCGAGAAGTTAAAGCGGTGGTTTGTATCGGCAAGGATTACCACAGGAAACTGTAGTCCCTTTGATGAATGTATGCTCATTATTTTTACCGAATCAGCAGCCATAAAAGACTCGGTTTTTATATCCGAATCACTCATTGACTCGATACTTTTCAGAAACTCCCTAAGACTTCTCTTGCCCTCCGCCTCAAAGGTCTGGGCAAGATTTTTGATTGCCGACAGATTTGACTTTCTTCTTTCCCCATCCTCCTGTCTTGAGACAAGACCAAGATAGTTTGTTGCTTCAAAAATCTCGTTTATAAGGTCATAAACCTTAAGCACGACACTGACCTCTCGGTAGTGAGAAAGCTCACGCAGAAAGCTTTCTGCCTTTGAATTCCCGTTGTTCGCCGCCATGCTGAGCGCAGAAATGAGCCTTCCTTTTTTGGATAACGCCCTCATCTGCGCCAATTCATCAATACTAAAGCAATAGAGCGGCGAGGTCATAACGGTCAGCAGAGCAATATCGTCAAAAGGATTGTTTATGATCTTAAGCAGAGAAATTACCGTGTTGACCTCATCCGAACCGAAGATATTGCCAGACGGAATGCTTATAGGTATGTTTCTCTTTCTGAGTTCATTTCCTATAAGCTCCGCCGTGCTTGACGGAGAGCGCAAAAGTATTACTATATCCGAGTATTTTGCAGGGCGCAACCCTTCCCCATCCTTGATAAAGGCTGGGGCTTTTACCGTCTTTTGTATAAGCTCGGCAATTACCGCCGCCTCGGCCTTTTGCTTTGTTTTTTGAGAGCCTAATTTGCCCCCCTCATCACTTTGCAAAAGCTTTTTCATATCAATGAAATGGTGTTCCACCTTTGTTTCATTGTTTTCGGGAAAGCTACCCAATGGGACCAGTTTTTCCTTGTCATCATATTCAATTTCGGCATTATTTTCATGCATAATAAGTCCGAAAAGCCTGTTTACACCCTCGCAAACTTCGGCTCGGCTTCTGAAATTTGCAGTAAGGTCTATACGCCGACCAAAGCCGTTTTCTTCAGAAGAATGGGTATAAAGCTTTTTCTTTTCGATAAAGTTATGCGGATTTGCCCCTCTGAAGCGATAAATGCTTTGCTTTGAATCTCCGACACAAAACAGATTGCGCTGATTGTTTGACAGAATGTTGAATATACAGTCCTGCAGGTCGTTAGTGTCCTGATATTCATCGACCAGAACGGCATCAAAAGCCGAGATGAACTCACCCGCATTTGCCGCTGCGACAACCTCACCGTCCTTATATTCGGAAATTAGCGAAAGGGCGGTCTGTTCAGCCATATAAAAGGTCATAAGGCCTCTTTCGGCGAGTGATGTATAAAATATTTTCTCAAACCGAATAACCAATTCGACTATTTTACTTATATGAGCAACAGAAAAGCATATCTCGTTGCGAATGGTTTGTCTATCGGCATAGACAAAGGATAATATTTTCTTGATAATCTCCTTTGCCTCGTCACGTTGGGATACTGCCCAGATAACATTTTCTCTCTTTTGGTCAGCAGTTATCTTTTTAAGTGCCGGCGGTTTGAGCGAGCTGCCCAGAGAAAAGATACCGTCCCAATCCTCAGCATCGCAAAAAATCTGAATCTGCTCGATAAAATCAGAAAAATAATTGAAGTTTTCCGAATACTTTTCCCAGACCTCACTGTCATTCTGAAGTGTACAAATTCCACGGTCTATGAAGCTTTTAGCCTCTTGTGCATAGTCCTTTAAAATTGTGAATGCATCACAGAACCACTGCTCTGTCTTTCCGTTCGCATTATCCTTATAGCTCTGCAGAACACGGTTCAACCACTCATCAGGGAAAGGCATCTGACGGCTGTATTCGTATATATCTCTTATTCGCTCGGCAAGCTGTGCATCATCATAAGTACAACCGATATACTCAAGCAATGAAAGAAATTGGGCATTTTCGCTATTAAATTCCTCATTAAGAAGCTGACTCATAGCTGATGCCATAAGCATTTTAATAACAGAATTTTCTGCTATTTTAAAAGAAGGGTCGACATCGGCAATCTGAAAATTTTCCCTAATGAAATCAATACAAAAGGAGTCAATAGTGCATATTTTTGCACAGCTCAGCAGAATCTTCTGCCTTTGAAGAAAGGGATTATACGGACTCTCTGCAATAACCTGATTGAGCCGCTTTTCAATTCTAAGCTTCAGCTCGGCGGCAGCCGCATTTGTAAAGGTAACAACGAGAATTCTGTCTGCCATGACGGGACTTTGCTCATCGGTAATAAGTCTTATAAAGCGTTCAACCAACACAGCCGTTTTTCCCGAACCGGCCGCTGCGGAAACCAATATGTTTCCCTTGGAATAAATCGCCTCTTTTTGCTCTTCGGTAGCCTTAAAGCTCAAGACCTGTCCCCTCCTTTAAAATTTCTCGTATCTCCTCGTTGGTTCGTTTGCTTATCTTGAAATGCTCACTGTCCTTTTTTCTGCAGACCGAGGCGTAATCGCAATATTTACAGGCATCGCTTTTAACTCCGTCTACAGGCTCGGGTTTGAAATCTCCCGAGCGGATTGCCCCTCCCATTGAGCAAATGAGCTTTTCGATATTTTTGAAAATAAGGTCAAACATTTCCTCATCAATAAATGACGAAGCGGTATCCTTATACTTTGGAATAAACTGTCCGTTATTCTCCTTTTCCATTGCGGCAATTACGTCGGAATCCTTAAGTATCAGACCGTTCATAGCGAGAGATTCATTAAGTAAACTGCTTTTTGCGGGCATATACAAAATTCCACCCGCCTTAGCATCTCCAACTATATCCTTACCGTTCTTAACAATGGCATATAGATATATAAGCATCTGTATGTTAAGGCCGAACAGGGTGTCGGACAGTTCAAAGGATTTAGAGCCTGTTTTATAGTCTACTACACGTATAACATTTCCGAAGGTGTCAAGTCGGTCAATTTTTCCTGTGAGTACCATCTGGCCCCCCTCAACATTAAGACGAAGCTCGGGCACCTGACCGTCGGCAGATATCTCCAATTCACAGTAAGAGGGCTCAAACTCGCTTTGTCTGAACTCCTCGGCAAGATGGAATGCCACCGCCTTGACCGACTGGGATATTCTGGACAGCAGAAATTTAAATCTTGGTGTAACTAAAATTTCATAGCCCGACACAGAGGAAATATATTTATTAATAAGCTCGTCAACCTGACTGCTGATCTGACTGTCTGACAGCTCACAAAAACCTTTTTTATGTGTATTGATTAAATTTTCGAGTACATAGTGTGTCACAGTACCTCTCTGCATAACATTAAGATCGGCCGCAACAAGTTTTCCCGTTTTCAGACCGTATTTAAGGAAATACATTAGTCTGCAGGAATAGAAATTATCCAGCTTGGAAGCAGAAATATATATGTTTTTATTGAAAAGAGCATCTGAGTTTTCTCGTGATATCATGAAACTGTCGGCATAGTCCTTTTTATCAAAGACACTAAGGACGGCCTCTAAATCTCGATCATCGGCAACCGACTCTTTTACAGTCAAAAACTCACTGCCGTAAACATCACTCATCATATCAAGCGCAGACGCCTTCGTTCGTGGCAGGAAAATATCACGGGATAGCGGAGCATAATTCTCAATATGCACATTTTCAAGGCTCTCGCAGACTGCCGAAATAAAGGCCGACGGTTCGGCGGCAGCTCCTGACGGAGTTCTCTCAGAATATAAAACAAAGGTTTTGTCAACAGGACAACAGAGCATTGAATAGACAAGATAGTTTTCTTCTACCGCACTCTTAATCTCATCGTCATTGAGTGAAATTCCATGCTCCTCAAGTCTTCGTTTATCGGTTGTAGCTAATATTCCCTTTTGGTCGCTGACAGACGGGAATACCCCTTGATTTGCGCCGAGTATTATTGCTACTCTGGGCTTTGACGGTCTAATCCTGTCGGCTGAGCCAAAGGTAACCTCGTCAAGCATCTGGGGTATGTTTGACACCGATGTTATCTGGCAAGAAACACTAAACGCCTTAACAAATTCATCGGTCGATATCTCATCACAAAACAGTCTTGCAAGTGAGTCAAGAATGTCGGCAATTTTATCCCAACTCTGCCTTAAAACCGAAGCGGTAAAGCCTCTGCCCTCACTGTCAAATCTAAGGCACATATCCGAAAGGCGCTCATCAATTTTTTCTTTCTTAAGGAAATTATATATACATTCCGAGCGGCTTTGAGCATTGCCGCAAAAGGACGCACAGAAATGTGTGAGTCTAGTATAAATATCCGACCGCAACCGATTTAAAGTATTTAACTGCTCCTGCTCCTCCTGTTTTATTTCGGATATTTCAAGCCCTGCGGGATTCATTGTCCATTCCTTACCCCAGTCGGCGCCCGAAATATTCCAGATATAAATGTAATCCTCAAGCAAATACAGTTCATTTGCGTCATAGTCGTTCATACCGCACTTAAGCCAGGCTAAAATATTCTCGATTGAAAATGACTGCTTTATTTGCAGAAGCGATTTAATATATGTGTAAAGCAGAGTATCGGTAATCGGAACCTTCTTATCAAAGAAACAAGGAATCTGATTTTTTTTGCAAAACAGTTCTATGTAGCCCTCATAGTCGGCGGCATTTCTTGCAACAATTATAAAGTCTCGGTATCTGTAGTCTTGGTCCTCTACAAGTCCTTTAACTATTCCGCAAGCCGCAAAAGCCTCTTCTCTTCGGTCCTTACAGGAAATAATATTCAGATTTTCTTTGTCATCGCTCTTTTCAATTTCGTTTATATCTCCGACAAAAAACGACTCCAGATTCCTTAGTGTAGTGTTAGAGTAAAAGTTTTCACCGAGAATCTTTGTCTCGCCAATTTGAACCGACAGCTTTTCGGCAATAGAAATAATTTTCTGGGCGGTTTTGTTGATGTTATAAAAAACGCCAAGCTCGGTATTTGAAATATTATCGGTACAAAACGAAAATGTAACCTCTTCTGCTTTTAGAAGAATTTTCTCTATAATTTTGAACTGCTGACCGGTAAAGCCCGAAAAAGAATCAAAAAACACCGCCTTGCCATCGAAATAATCAAAATCATCAAGTATTGTATTAAGTCTTGTAAGATAATCTGAGGGGTCGATAAATTTATCTGATATAATCGACTCATATACCGACATTATTACTGCTATATCATGCAGCTTTGCGCCTGTTGTACCACCGATTTTTCTCGAAGCCTCCATAATTTCCTCGCAAGAAACAGCGGCGAACTTAAAGTCCTCAATAAGCGTAGCTATCTTTTGACAAAAATCACTGTAGTTTGCAAAACGGCCGAATATCTCAAGCTGATCTAATGACTTTTTGAGCGCTAAATCACACATTAAAATTCTTTCGGCATCACTCATAACAGGCAATTTACCAAAACCCGAAAGGCGTGAAACCTCCGAATAGAGTTTTGTAAAGCTCATTACCTGTATATTGTCACTGTTATAATCCTTAGCTCTCAGAACTGCCCTTTCTGTTTCAAAAGAAAACTGTTCGGGAACTATAATTACAGCCTTAGCGGACAAAGACCGCTGGGCCGCCTTATTAACGATATAGTATGATTTTCCTGTACAGGCTCGTCCTAAAACAAAATTAAGCATTATACACTCCTAGATTTTTATACTTCAATTATACAATATTTATTGAAAATAAAAAAGTATTATTTATATAAATAAAATTTTAATCAGCAATTGCATTATAACACCCGGTATGCCCAAAAAACCGGACACTGAAAGTGTGTATATATTAAGCCTAAGCCCTGTGAAAAGATACTTCTCCAAAAGGCAGATAATTACAAGCAGGATTATACCGCTTAAAAAATTAAGAAAAAGCGCTTTTAGGGGCCTTCCCGTCATAATTGCAAATAGAATCATTAAAGCAAAAAATATTGAAATAAAAACTATAAAAAGAACGCTTAAAACTGACATAAAAAATCCTCACAATCCTAACAATAATGATTATGAGGAATAAGCGTAAAATATGAAAAACGGCAGCATAATAAATGCTGCCGTTAAAGATTAGATGAGGGCAAAAATTAAATTTGCAATAAGAATTAAAACGAAAAATCCAATTGCAATATATTTAGTTATACGAGCGAGTGTAGCATCAAGCGTTCTTGCCTTTGTTTTGGAAAGAAAGGTATCAGCTCCGCCTGAAATTGCTCCGTTAATACCGGAACGGTGTCCCTGCTGTAAAAGAACAATTCCTATTACTATAATAGATGCCAGAAAAACAAGCACTCCAAGAATAATATGCCAGATCATATTATAACCTCCGAAAAGTTAAAATCATTGTAACGAATGGATTATAACATAACTGCAGACATTTTGCAACCTTTTTTTACAGAGGGTAAACAGATGCATCAATATCGGCGTGTTGAGAATCCACCTTATATTTTTTATTGTTACGTTCTTCAAAGAATTTAACTGCCACCTGTCCGAACTGAGCATATGAGAGAACGTCCTCCTCCTGCTCTATCCACTGGGCAGCCTCTTTCCTTATTTTGTCAAGCTCGGGCTCAAGAAGATCTGCAGGACGGCAGTCTATCGGTTCTGCATCCCCTATAATCTTCTTTCTGAAATCCTCGTCTATAGGCAGAGGAGTTTTGCCGTATTCTCCACGTACAAGTCCCTTAAACTCCTTGGTAACCATTTTATAGCGTTCGCCGTTAATAACATTGAAGACCGCCTGAGTACCGACAATCTGTGAAGACGGAGTTACAAGAGGAGGATATCCGCAATCGGCTCTGACCATAGGAACCTCTGCAAGAACCTCGCTGAGTTTGTCCTCTTTTCCTGCCTGTTTAAGCTGAGAAACAAGGTTTGAAAGCATTCCGCCCGGGACCTGATAGATAAGGGTTTTTCCGTCAACGCCGAGCATTTTGGGATTGAGTAATCCATTTTCTATATATTTTTCTCTTAAGGTAGAAACATACTTTGCAATATTGCTCAGTGCCTCAAGGTCAAGTCCCGTGTCATTTTCGGTGCCCTGAAGAGCCGCAACCATAGATTCGGTTGCTGCGTGAGAGGTGCCGAGCGCAAGAGGAGAAAGCGCAGTATCAACGACATCTGCGCCAGCCTCAACAGCCTTTAGAAGAACCATTGAACCGAGGCCTGAAGTATAATGGGTATGAACCTGTATCGGAACCTTTACGATTTCCTTTAGCGCTTTAACGAGTTCATAAGTGCCGTAAGGGGTAAGCAGTCCTGCCATATCCTTAACGCAAATAGAATCTGCCCCTGCATTTTCAAGTTGCTTTGCATAATTTGTATAATACTCAATATCAAAAACAGGGCCTGTAGTATAAGAAATTGCAGCCTGTGTATGAGCGCCCTCTTTTTTTGCCGCTTTAATTGCAGTTTCGAGATTGCGGAAATCGTTAAGGGCATCAAAAATACGAAGAATATCAATACCGTTTGCTACCGATTTCTGCACAAAATACTCAACAACATCATCAGCATAGTGACGGTATCCAAGCATATTCTGCCCTCTGAAAAGCATCTGAAGTTTAGTGTTAGGACAATGCTCTCTTATTGTGCGAAGTCTGTCCCATGGATCCTCATTCAAAAATCTAAGGCAGCTGTCAAAGGTGGCTCCGCCCCAACATTCAAGCGAATGATAGCCAATCTTGTCAAGATCATCTAACATAGGAAGCATATCTTCCATAGACATACGGGTTGCAATCAATGACTGATGCGCATCCCTCAAAACTGTTTCGGTGATACCAATACGTGCCACAGATGTTTACCTCTTTCGTGAAATTATTTAATTACGACAAGTGTCTGGCCGGAGTTTACAGTCTCGCCCTTTGAAACTGAAACCGCCTCAACAACTCCGTCACGATCGGCAAAGATTTCATTTTCCATCTTCATTGCCTCGAGAACACAAAGAACGTCGCCCTTCGAGACTGACTGACCTGCAGAAACATTTACCGAAAGAATCGTTCCGGGCATAGGCGCAACTACAGGCTCACCCGTAGCCGAAGCAGCGGGTGCTACAGGTGCTGCTTCAACAGGAGCCGCTGCAACCGGTGCTGATACAGGAGCCGAGGATGCTCCAACCTCCTCTACAGATACATCATAGGTCTTTCCGTTAACTGTAATTTTTAAGTGTTTCATTTTATTTTCCTCCAAATAGGATTGCATATTAAATTTCTTATTTTTAAAGCGGAATATTGGTGTGCTTTTTGTTCATCTTGGATACTCTCTTAGAGAGGAGTAAATCAAGAGCGTGACGGATTTTATCATAGGTTGCGGAGGGCTCAAAAATGTCGTCCACAAAGCCGTATGATGCCGCATTAAAGGGAGAACACACTTCCTTTGCATACTCGGCCTCAAGGTCTGCTCTGTTTTCTCCCGCCTCAAGCCTGTCCTTATACATAAGCTGTACCGCCGTCATAGGCTCAAGAGTGCCTATAACCGCCTGCGGCCAGGCGAAGACCAAATCGGGATTAGCGGCAGATGAAACAAAAGCAATATAAGCAGAAGAGACTGCATTGCCTGTTACCAATGTAATTTTAGGTGTGGTAGCCTCCGAATAAGCAAGTGTCAGTACAGACAGAGAGCGTACGTCTCCTGCCCTTCTGTAGCTTTCCGAGGCATCTATGCCGAGTGAATCGACAAACGTAATAATCGGGATTGAATATGCATCGCAAAGACGAACAAATCTGGCTGCCTTTCTGGCTGCGAGAACACTGAAATATCCGTCGTGGTTGGCGCTTTCGGTTTTTATTATTCCGACAGGAGCACCGTCAACACGGGCGAAGCCCGTTTTAATAGACTTATTGGAAAGCTCATTTATTTCAAGGAAGCTATCCTTATCAATTACCATATCCAGCACATCTTCACCAGCCACCGGTGCTACGGGCTCACAGTATAGCGGCTCGGCGAGATTGTTTGACGGAAGGAAGGATAAAAGCTCTACTACCTTGTCAACAGCCTCCTTGTCACTTTCTGCAACGATGGATGCTGTGCCATTTCTTCCTGCCAGATAGACCGTGTCAAGCTCGTCCTCGTTTTTATCCGAAAAAGCGGGAGATGCAACATAAAACTCTGCGCTCTTCTCAACAATGAGAATATCTGCTATTGTTGCCAACACCGCCGCACTGCCGATACACGGACCCGCAACAACCGAAATCTGCGGAACAACTCCCGAAAGATTTCCTGCCGCCTTGATAAGAGCTCCATAGGCCTCAAGAGCCTCAATTCCTTCGTCGATATGAGCGCCGTTTGAATCAAAGAATCCAACAACAGGAGTTCCTGTTTTAGCAGCCATATCATAAAGCTGAAGTATTTTTGATGCCTGAACCTTACCCATAGCGCCCTTATTTATATCAATGCTCTGGGAAAAGGCATATACATTCATACCGTTGACTTCTCCGAAGGCGGCTACAACTTCACATTCGGCGTCATCGTGCTTCATAAAACGGTCAAGCTCCTGATACGAACCCTCGTCAAAAAGCATTGCAAGACGCTTTCTTGCCACGGTAGCGGTAAGAGCGTCATTCTCGTTTTGATATCTGATCTGACTGTCTGCTATATTCATTAAGATCCTCCTCAGAGTATATATGCGTTTTGTGTTTAGTGCTGAAAGTAAAAAATGCCATATCCCTTCATTTTAATTATATCATTTCTTTAATAATATAACAAGAAAAAATCCATTCTTTACAAATTTACCGCTTGTCCTGTTTTGAAGACGAAATGTTTTGCAGTCTTGCAAGTTCTCTTTCATTGAGATCTCGCCACTTTCCAAGACCGAGCATACCCATTTTCACTCCTGCAATCTCGGTTCTCTTGAGCCTAATAACCTCCAGACCGACCGCCTCACACATTTTTCTTATCTGACGGTTTCTGCCCTCGTGAATTATAAAGTTAAGCACAGTTCTGTCGGGTTTTCTGTCGATTACAAAGACATCACAGGGTAATGTAGGACGACCATCATTATCTATATCAATTCCTACTGCCATTTTATCTACCTGATCGTCAGACACCTTACCGTTTACAGTGACTCTGTATGTCTTATTTACGTGGGATGACGGATGAGAAAGCCTGTTGGCAAGTTCCCCGTCATTTGTCATTATGAGAAGCCCTTCGGAGTTGCGGTCAAGTCTTCCGACAGGAAATACCTTGACACCGACATCCTTTACAAGCTCGGCTACGCATTTTCTGTCAAGCTCATCGCTCATAGTGGTCACAAAGCCTCTGGGTTTATGAAGCATTATGTACCTTTTTTCGTTGTTTGCCCGAATTGTCTTTCCCCTTACGGTAACCGTATCTCTTATCGGGTCGACCTTATCTCCCAGCTTTGCAACCCTGCCGTTCACCTTTACTCTTCCCTCTTCGATAAGCTCCTCAGCCTTTCTGCGAGAGGCAACCGAATTTTCTGAAAGAAATTTCTGAAGTCTTATTTTATTATCCTTCATATTCTATCTCCTAAAATTATATGCATCTAAACATCATTGATAAAAATTTAATGATTTTTTCCTTTTCCGACAACTCACGAGGGCTATCTGCCTCAACCGAGCTGCTTATATAAATGTCTGTTTCGGCAACTATCGTTCCGTTAAAGCTAACCGTCGCCTTTCCTACTGTCTGTCCTTGGCATACAGGCGCAAACAGATACTCTGCACAGTCTACCGAAAGCTCTAATTTTTCTTCGTTTTCAGGCAGACTTGAAATCACAATATCATCAAAGCTTAACGGTACACTCGCCAGAGTGCCGCCCAAAAGCTCTGTTTTCAAGCTCAAATCATCGCAGCTAAATGTTACCCTACGCAATCTTTCAAAGCCATAATCAAGCATAGAGGTATGGTCCTTCCAGTCATTCGGATCATTTAGTGTAACTGCGATGACCGTAACGTTTTCTCTTTGGGCCGCACTGACAAGACATCTGCCAGACTTTTTTGTGTACCCTGTTTTGACACCGATACATCCGTCGTACGACTTAAGCAGTCGGTTGTGATTGCTTACGGTATATTTAACCATTGGATTTCCGAAGCTGACTGTGGCAGTTTTGGCAGAGCAGGCCTTTCTGAACTCCTCATTTTTAAGGGCGTGGGCGGTTAATACCGCAAGGTCATAGGCTGTTGTATAATGCTCATCTGCATCTAGTCCCGATGGTGTAACGAAGTTAGTGTTTTTAAGTCCCAATTCCTTTGCCCTATTATTCATAAGGTTTGCAAATTCTTCTGTAGAGCCAGAGAGAAAATAGGCCGCAGTATTAGCGGCGTCATTACCCGAAACGAGCATAAGCCCATACAGAAGGTCCCTTGCTGTAATACGGTCCCCCGCCCTTAGTCCCAAGGCCGAGCCCTCGACAGTAACCATTTTTGCCGTACACTCTATTATCTCATCAAGGCGTCCCGATTCGGCAAGAAGAAGTCCCGTCATTATTTTTGTGGTACTTGCCATAGAACGCTTCTCATCAGGGTTGTTCTGATACAAAACCTCAAGTGTATCGGCATTTAAAACTACCGAAGCCGATGATGTGTCTGAAAGCGCCAGAGTTTCAGTTTGTAAGACCGATATTATTAGAAAAAATATAATTATAAATCTAAAACACTTTATAATAAGTCCCTCCAATCAATAAATTTTATTGATTGAAGGGTATTATTATTCTTCTATTACGGTTTTCTTTTGAAAAAGCTCTTTAACCTTTTGCATTAGTTCAGGCGCAGAGTCGATAAGCTTGTCTACCGCAGTCTGCTCTGTGTTAACCTGAAGCATTTTTACATTTGTTCCGCTTACACATATAAAAGCGATAGGTGTAACCGAAACACCTGCTCCTCCGCCGCCGCCGAAAACTGCATTCTGCTTTGTGGGAAAATCCGAGCCGCCCGTCGCAAGTCCGAAGGAGACCTTGGAAACGGGTATAAGACTAACCTCTCCTACGGTTATAGGTGTTCCGATAATTGTATCGGCATCAACCATAGCCTTAAGATTTTCCATCGTTATATTCATAATTCCTTCAATGCTGCGTTCGCTCATTTTTTTCCAAGCTCCTTTTTAGATTTATAAATTCTTTTACGGCTGATACTGCAAAGATAAGCAGATATATAATTCTGACCGAGAGCAAAGACTTCATACTAAAGGTCATTTCCTTCTCGGTAAAGCCTGCCGAAACATTTATTTTTTCAGGCTTAAAGGTAAGACAGTCACTAAGCAAGGTTACAATTGGATACACCGCAGAACAGACCGCTCCGTATTTAATTGCCGTATCTGCCGAATCATTTCCGACTACTACCAAATCTACGACGGTATCCTTTACAACCACCCTTTTAATCAGTCTTTTAAATCTGATAAGTAATGTTTTTATTGAATGAAGGCATTCTAAAACATCATCATAGCTCTTGATTTTTCCTTTAAAAAAGGGTTCTTTTTTCTCTTTGGGTGCGGCGCTCTCTTTTTCTTTGTGTTTTTTCTCTGCAGACTCGGTTGAATCGGTTTCGAAAATCTTTAAAAAGCCCAATCTGCATACAACCGAAAAGCCTTCACCTTTTGCCGCTCTGACAGAAAATTTAAGTTTAGAGAACAACAGTAAGGTAGCCAAAAGCACTACGGCCAAAAATATTAACCAGCCGATCAATATATCACCCCAACAATTATCTGTAAAAGAAGGCCTTTTTATGCATTTGCACTATGTAATGACCTCAAGCTGCTCGGCATAATCGGTAACAGTAGGCGTTTTATCGGGTAGCTTGGGCAGATCCTCAAGCGACGACAGAGAAAAGCAACGCAAGAAGTTTTTTGTTGTTCCGTAGAGCAGCGGCCTTCCGGGAAGCTCAAGTCTTCCCCTCTCTTCAACAAGCTCCTTTTCGATAAGGGTAGAAACGACCGCAGAACAGTCGACCCCTCTTACCTGTTCGATAAACGCACGGGTTACGGGCTGATTATATGCAATAACCGCCAAAACCTCAAAGGCAGCCGAAGAAAGCGGCGTTCTCCTTTTGATTTCATAAGCAGTCTTAATATATTTTGCATACTCGGTTTTAGAGGCAAGTTGATATGAATTGTCAAGTTTTAGCAAGGTAATGCCCAAATCGCTACTGTTTATATGGGCCGAAACCTCAAGCATAATTTGCTCTGCTTCTTTTGTTTTAAGCTCGAAAACCGCAGCAATTCTATCTATGCTGACAGGCTCTCCGCCTGCAAACAGAACGGCTTCAATCGCTTTAATCAGTTCAGTTTTGTCCATCAGTGTTTTTTCTCCTTAACCAAAACTACTTCGGTGTTCTCGTCTTCCCCCGTTACAACCACCCTGTTGGCCTTGATAAGCTCAAGCACCGCCAAAAAGGTTGCAACCAGTTCCGACCTGTTATTTGCAGATTGATAGAGTGAACTTATCTTTTTATTCTTTCCGCTCCAGAGCTTTCTCATAACGAAAATTATTTTTGAAGAGACAGAGTATATTTTTTTTGCAACTATGGCAGTAAAAGCCTTTGGCGAGGGCGGCATACGGCGGTCAATCCTACCCAAAGCGTTTATGTAGGCGTTAAAGATATCTGCCCTGTCGTGCATAATATCGTAGGTTTTATCGACCTCAACAGGCTCGGGGTTTCTCACAAAGAAATCAAATCCCTCGGTCATGGTTGAAAAGGTCTGGGCAACCTGTTTACAAAGCTGATACTCCAAAAGCTCTCCCGTAAGCTCTTTTTTGAGTTCCTCTATTTCCTCGTGCTTCGGAAGAAGGCTGACCGTCTTCATGTAGATAAGTCGGGATGCCATCTCAAGAAACTCACTTGCAACATCCATCTCGTTTTCCTGCATATATGATATCTGTTCGAGATACTGTTCGATGAGGACCGAAAGCTTTATATCATAAATATTAAGTTTATTTCTTGAAATAAGCTGGAGCAGAAGGTCAAGAGGCCCTTCAAACTGCTCTGTTTTATAAAGAATAACTTTCTCCATAAATCTCCTAAAAGAAAATGATATTAGGTATAAAGGTAATAATCTGCATAATTTTTGCATTTAAAAAGCTGAGCGGCACATCAAGCGCACCGGTTGCTATAAGCAGAATAAGAATAAAATACAGATATCTCTCATACTGCATAAATTTGTAGTAGATTCTGTCGGGCAGTACAGCTGCCAGAAGTTTTGAACCGTCAAGCGGCGGTATCGGAATAAGATTGAATACTGCAAGACTGACATTTATGATAGCGACATATTCGAAGAACATAGCAACATAAATTATAAGGGTTATTAAACCTGTCACTTTGTAAAGCGAAAGGATGGCATAAGAAATAAAAATCGAAACAGACGCCATAATTATGTTTGCTGCCGGTCCCGCAAAGGCTGTTATTGCCATTCCCTTTTTAACACTTTGAAAATTTCTGGGATTGACACCTACGGGCTTTGCCCATCCAAATCCGAAAAGGATAATACAAAGCGCTCCTAAATAGTCAATGTGTCTGAAGGGGTTAAGCGAAAGTCTTCCGCTATAACGGGGTGTGGGGTCTCCAAGTTTGGTGGCAACCCAGGCGTGAGCAAACTCATGCACAGGCATAGTAAGAAAAATAACCGCCAAGGAAGAAATAATGCCTATAATGACATCTATAACCGAAATATTGCCAAAATCTGAAAGAAGGTCAATTAACAATTTAAGCACTCCAAACTAAAAAAATCAAATAAAACCCCTTTTACTTAATTATACACAAAGTTTCAAAAAAAACAAGAAAAATCGGGAGATTCCTCCCGATTTAGCTAATATAATATCTGTAGACATATCCGTTTAGATTATTGTATCTTATCAAGAGCCAATCACCCACCTGATTTAGCACCCTGACGGTAGCTCCGTTCGGCACTCTGCCGACAATATTACTGTAAATATCAGGTCTTTGTCTTACATTGAGGTTCGAGCCCATAGTAACGACCTTGGCTGTATATCCGTTTTGGGTTGGTTCGTTAAATGGAATATTAAAATAATCAGCCAGAGAAATAACCAGATTTCGAGCTATTGCATCTATATTGCTCTTAATCCAATTTGCATCCTCTAAATTATCGTGATAGGCAACCTCAATAAGTATTGACGGCGCCTTGGTTCTTCTTACCTCTCCGAGCGTTGTGGTCGGAACGGCTCTTACGAGGGATGGGTTCGGGTATATCATTTTGAAATTATTTGCAAAAATTTCCGCCGCCCTCTGACCTCTACTGCTGAATGGATAGTAGTAAACCTCGGTTCCCATAGCTGTACCTGTGCTTGATGCGTTCGAATGTATTGCAAGATGCAGATCATAGTTTCCCATATTTGATGCCGCTATTGAGGATGCCGCCGTCATATCAGGCGTATTTCTTACATAATTTATGCCGCTTGCATTCAGGTAGGGTATCATTGCATCTGCTACCAGATTCATATACTGTTCTTCATTTCCGCCGTTTATATAGGGATTGAATTCCTGTGTCGACGGACTTAAATATACTGTAGGAATAAAAATCACCCTTTCACAGCATTATATGCTACAAAAGGGTGGTTTGTCAGTTTAATTGGTATTTGATGCATAGTTCTTTGATTTTAGCCGAGAACCAGCAATAGAGCACCTCTCCCAGTTCCTGATAGATGGGATCTCCGTCGTGGGCACAGAGCATTGCAAAGGTCTGTCCCATTCGCCGTTCAACATCGTTGCCCCTTCGGTGTGCAAGGTAATAAAAGGAAAACGCTCCTGTATCCGAGGTGTATTTGTAGAGCTCTGCTTTATTGGTTTTTACATAGTCAAGAAAGCTCTTTTGAGCAACACCTGCTACAGCCTCGCTTTTAAGATAGTCCTCAAAGCCGACCGTAACGGTAAATGAAAGTAAAAGATGCCTTTGAATAAGCATATTTTCATCTGAATCCTCAACCGCATCGGTATACTGTGCCGAGGCGCTGCAAAATTCCTTTGCCACCTGTACTCCTAATTCCTCTGCTTTTTTGATATCCTCTGCATCTAAAACTGCACTTGCTTCGGAAACTGCCAGATTAGTTTTTATGCTTAATGACGGACGGTTTCCTGCAATTTTGATATCATTATCGAACATCTACTCACCTGCTTGATCCTGAATTTGTGAAAGCGCCTTTGCCAACTGGTCGGGACAGGAAGTTGGCTTAAAGCCACACTTGATTCCTCCAAGACGGTCTATAACCTCCTCGACCCTCATCCCTTTAACAAGGGTTGAAATTCCCTGAAGGTTGCCATTGCAGCCGCCGATAAATTCAACGCTGTTGACAATCCCGTCGATAACATCTATCTTGATTTCTCTGGAGCAAGTCCCATTTGTTCTATATGAATAAATCATCTAAATTATTCCTCTTGAATTTATCTGTCTCTGAATTTATTGCTGCGAACGGGATGACGAAGTTTGCGAAGCGCCTTAGCCTCAATCTGCCTTATTCTCTCTCTGGTAACATTGAACTCGAGTCCAACCTCTTCAAGAGTGTGGCATCTGCCGTCGTGCAGACCGAAACGAAGTCTGATAACTGCCTCTTCTCTGGGGTTAAGTGTCTTTAAGACGCCGTCTATATCTTCATTTGTAATGGTCTTGAGAGCCGCCTCGTCGGGCGCTAATGCCTCTTCATCACGAATGAAGTCCATAAGACGAGAATCCTCCTCAGGACCGATAGGTGTTTCCATAGAAACCGGTTCCTGAGCCACCCTCATAATCTCTCTGATACGCTCAACAGGCAAATTCATCTTCTCGGCAATCAGTTCCTCGGTCGGTTCATAACCGTTTTCGTGAAGAAGCTGACTTTGCACCTTTTTAAGACGGTTAATGGTTTCAACCATATGCACCGGTATTCTAATTGTTCTTGCCTGATCGGCGATAGCTCTGGTAATTGCCTGTCTTATCCACCAGGTAGCGTAGGTTGAAAACTTAAAGCCCTTTGTGTAATCGAATTTATCGACAGCCTTAATAAGACCTACATTTCCCTCCTGTATCAGATCAAGGAAATACATTCCTCTGCCGACATATTTTTTAGCAATACTTACAACAAGACGAAGGTTTGCTTCGGTCAATCTTTGCTTTGCCTTTTCGTCTCCTTCGTTTATCTTTATAGCAAGTTCAATCTCTTCGTCAGAACTGAGAAGCGGAACACGTCCGATCTCACGAAGATAAACCTTAACGGGATCATCAAGCGAAACATTATCCAGAGTAACGTCGTCGTCAATCGCATCGACATTCATCTCTTCTAACTTAAGGTCATCTTCACTAGGCTCCTCATCAAAAAGGTCTAGAATCGGAGGCTCGTTGTAAAGCTCACCTAAATCATCGGGGGCCGATTCAATTTCATCAAACGGGATATCAAGTTCTTCCTCGTTTTTAGCCTCCTGATTTACAGCTTCGGCAGTTTGGTTTTCAAGCGTTTTTCTTTCTTGTTCGTTCATTTAATAAATCCCCTTTTTATTGTCTGCTATTTTTGAAAGTTGCGCCGCCCAATCATCATCTGATTGTGGCTTCTCGTTTAAAAGTATTTCAGTTTTTAAGGTTTTAAAGCAATCGGAAAGGACGGTTTTGGGATCATTTCCCGCAAAGCCCGTATTCATAAGTCGGGTTATATAGCCTATCTCCTTATCCGAAAACTTTTGTGCTAAAAAAGATATGTCAAAGGACCTGTTTTCTTCTGCCAGTTGCAAAATTACCTTTAAAATTCTTTTATTAAGCGAGGTTGTAAAATCATCCTCTGTAATGCTTTTAAGGGCAAATCCTGCAAGGTCAGGATGCTTTATAAGGATAGAAATAACAGTTTCTTCAGCCTTTACTGCCCTTTCGTTTCCTCTTCTTTCAGGGTTTACATCATCCCTGTCAAACTTTGGCATAACGATATTGTTAATTTCTTTTTTCTTTTCGGCAGTCTGCTTTTTAGACTTTAACTGTTTTACCTTTTGTCTTATGGCATCCTTAGATATACCATACTTGTCCGAAAGCCTTGTGACATAATACTCTACCGTAATCGGATCCTCTGTTGCGGCAAGTATTTCAGCCGCATTATTGAGGTATTTTATCCTCGCTTCATCCGAATCGGGATCAACCGACATTCCGGCCTTGAGTAGTTTATATTCGGTAGCAGAAACTGCCTTTTCCAAAAGTTTAGCAAAGTCTGAAGGCTTATTGCTTTTCAGGAATTCATCAGGATCCTTACCTCCCGGCAGCTGAATTACCTTTATGCTTATTCCTGTTCGGCCGAGAATTGAAATCGCCTTATCAGTAGCCGTTTGCCCTGCCGTATCGGCGTCAAAACAGATAACCACCTCATTTGAATATCTGGCAATTATCGTAGCCTGTTCCTCGGTAAAGGCAGTGCCCAAAGGACATACGGTGTTTTTAAAACCTGCCTGATGAAGAGAAATTACATCAAGATTTCCCTCGACCAGAATGAGCTGCTCACTGCAGCAGGTCTTTGCTAAATTGAGTCCGAAGAGGTTCTGGCTCTTTTTGTATACGGGAGTATCAGAGGTGTTGACATATTTTGATTCTTCCTTATTTTCCCCTCTGCGTCTTCCGCTGAAGCCTATAACATTTCCCCTGACATTTATGATAGGAAACATTGTGCGGTTTTTAAACCTGTCATAATACGAGCCGCTTTTTGAGCGACCGATAATATTGGCGCTCATCATCTCTTCCTCGGTATAGCCCTTGGATTTAAGATGCTTTAAAAGTGCGTCCCATCTGTCAGGCGCTGCCCCAAGGCCAAAGGTTCTGATAGTTTTTGCCGTGAGTCCTCTTGAGTTGTAATACTCGACCGCCCATTTCCCTTCCTCAGTTTCTAAAAAGGAATTGTAAAACCGTGCGGCTTCTCGGTTTATTTCATATATTCTGTTTTTAAGCGAGGCAATAGAATCATCATATCCGTCCTCGGGAATTGTGACCGAGCATCTGTCAGCAAGAAGTCTTACCGCCTCTATGTAATCAAGATTTTCAATGTTTTTAACAAAGGTAAAAACATCTCCCCCCATTTTACACCCGAAGCAGTAAAATGAACCGTTTTCAGGATAAAGGGTAAAGGAGGGGGTTTTCTCGCCGTGGAAGGGGCAAAGCCCTATGAGATTTTTGCCACGCCGTTTGAGTGTGATATATGACGACACGACCGACTCAATATCATTTCTGTATTTAATTTCTTCAATAACCGAACTCGGTATCGCCATTGTATCTCTCCTTTATATTTAAATTCCCCAGGATTTAGGTATGTATATCTCCTTGTAATTATGGACCGCAAAATCGTCGGTCATTCCTGCAATATAGTCAACAACCGCCCTCTCAATTCCTTCCTCGTTTGCTATAACACTGAATTCACGAGGTAAAAACTGGGGATTATCTATATAGTAGCGGTAAAGCCCTTCAATAACACCGTCTACCTTGGTTTCTTCCGATTTCGCCTTTGGATTGCGATATACATTGGCAAACAAAAACTCGTGCAGAAGGTTAAATGACTCTTCTATTTCGGGTTCGAGATGCAATTCATCATTACTGTTTTCTACAAGAGAATTTACTAACCTTGCTATTCTGTCACTCTTTGAATTTCCAAGCACATATCTTATTTCAAAAGGAATATCGTCATTTGATATGATATTTCCCCTTATTGCGTCATCTATATCGTGATTTATATATGCAATTTTATCGCATATCCGCACTATCTTACCCTCTAAAGTTTCAGGCTGTTGTCCTCTTGTATGGTTCTTGATTCCGTCAAGCACCTCATAGGTAAGGTTAAGACCCTTCAGGTTGTTTTCAAGCCTTTCGCAAACACGGGCACTCTGTTCAAAATGGGTAAACTCAAAAGGAGCAAGTTTATCAAGCGCCCTCTCCCCTGCATGTCCAAACGGAGTATGCCCTAAATCGTGACCGAGAGCAATCGCTTCGGTTAGGTCCTCGTTCAGTCTTAAGGCTCTTGCAACCGTTCTTGCTATCTGGCTGACCTCAAGGGTATGTGTAAGACGGGTGCGGTAATGGGCCGACTCAGGAGATAAAAAGACCTGCGTTTTATGCTTAAGTCTTCTAAATGACTTTGAATGAAGTATTCTGTCCCTGTCACGCTGAAAATCGGTTCTGAGAGAATCCTTTTGTTCTGCCTTTTTTCTTCCCCTTGTATTAGCAGACAAAACTGCATATTCGCAAAAGAGAATTTTCTCATTTTGTTCGGTAATTTCTCTTGCACAGGCCATTATTGCACCGCCCTTCTAAAAATATATACTTAAAAAATTTAAAAAAACCTCTATTTTTTTAAAAAAGTTTTTGTTTTGTGTATTTTTTACCCTTAATATCGCATTTTACCCTTGAAGACAGATTTTCATTCACAGTACTTATAAAATCGACCGTTTTATCCCGTGCAACCGAAAATTCGACACTTATGGAATCGAAAAACTCCTTTTTCAAAACATCTGCATCAAAATCGTTCAGAATGCTCTCAAATCTGTCATACAGGCTGTAATCACATCTGGCTTCAATTATATCTCCCGGCACCATAAGCACACGCTCTGCCGACTCAATGGCATCCTTGGCCGCCTTTGAGTAGGCTCTGACCAGACCGCCTGTTCCAAGTAGAATTCCCCCGAAATATCTTGTGACAACCACCGTTACATCACGCAGTTCAAAACCGTTTATTATGTCAAGGGTAGGCTTTCCCGCCGTGCCGTGCGGTTCTCCGTCATCAGAGTAGCGTGAACGATTATCCTCATTTAGCACATAGGCGTAGATATTATGCCTTGAATCACTGTGCTTTGAGCGGATCTCATTTATAAAGCTGACCGCCTCTTCATCGGTTTCGGTATGTCTTACATAGCCGATAAAGCGGGAATGCTTTTCGGTAAACTGGGAGGTTGCTTCCCCTATTATTGTTTTAAAGGTGTCCGTAAATCATCCCACCTTCCTGTAAAATTAAAGAAAACCGCAACCACAGATTTCAGTGGTTGCGGCAGAAATATTTGCCTTATAAGCCAAAACGCTTATTAAATCTGTCTACACGTCCGCCGGTATCAACAAGCTTCTGTTTTCCGGTAAAGAACGGATGGCATTTAGAACAAATATCCAAACGGATGTCCTTCTTAGTAGAGCAGGTTTCAAATTCTGCACCGCAAGCACATCTTATAACTGTTTTCTCGTAATTAGGATGAACTCCCTGTTTCATGCAGTGACACTCCTTTCACATCTCAATAACATTAAGATACTATCACACATCGTTATAAATTGCAAGAGTTTTTTTGAATAAATGATTTTATTTTTTGAAAGATTTCGACCGTTTTGAATTTAACAACATATTTTTCGGCATTTTGAGCCTTTTGTGCAGAATCTTCAGCGATAGAATCGGTTAGTTCTCCCGCACAGGAGCCAACGCAAACCTGAGGGTACATTACACACCACCAGTTGTTACCTTCTCCATCTCCGAGAGTGACAACCAGAGTTTCATAGCTTCCCGCAGGAAGTGAAAATCCCTCATATTCTCTCGTATCAAAATATTCCTGTCTTATCTCGGTAGTTACCGAATATTCAAGCCCGTTTTGCAAAACGGTATCAAGAGCCTCTCGGTTAATATCCCGAATATTATCCTTGGCAATCAGAACGGCATCGTCATATGTTGTTGCCTCACTAAACAGTTCCTTCGAAAAGGATAGAATTCTATCACGAACCTTTAGTTTTACCGATTGGTCAATCTCACTGTCAGAGTTTGCTATTACTCTTATACGGATAATGTTTTGATACATATCGTCACAGGAATCGGTAAAACCGGTCATAGATAAAACAAGACAGGCTGTCATTGCTAAGGCAAGGGAAATATTTATCAGTTTTCGTGTTTGTTTTGTCATAAAATCAACCTCTTTTCAGGTAGATTATTGACAAAACCGAAGAAATTTAAACAAGCTTATATCCAACCGACACGCTCTTAGCAAAAAAGACACTTCTGCCGTCGTTTTTCATTTGCTCATAGCATTTTTCTGCCGATTGTTTGTCGCAGAATGCAGCCACAACGGTAGGGCCCGAGCCCGATAAAAACACACCATCGGGAGAATATACCGAAAAAGGCTTACTCATTGCAGCAAAGTCCCAACAATACTCAAAGGAGTTGTATGTAGACGATACTATCAGTTTGTTATCCTTCTGTTCAAGTCCGCAAAGCATATTTTCAAGCCTTGCTTTTTGAGGACTTAGCGAAAGCTCATCAAGCTGACCGTACATAGCCCCCGTTGACCTTTTTTCTCCCTCTTTGAGCAGAACAAAATAAAGTTTTGGTGTCGGCAGTTTAGATAGCTTTTCTCCTGTAAGCTGCGCTCTTGCAGTGCCGCCCATATAACAGAAAGGAACATCTGCGCCAAGCTTCCCACAGAGCAAAAGTATCTCGTTCTCTGAATAATTTTTACCCGAAAGCTTATTTAACAGAGCAAGGGTTGCTGCGGCATCGGCGCTACCGCCGCCAAGACCAGCCGCAAGAGGAATCCTCTTTTCTACCCTTATTGTAAGCCCCATTTCAAAGCCAGAATATTCAAAAAACACCCTACATGCCTTCAGAATTATATTGTCTTCATTGCTGATAGAGCCCTCACTACAGAAAAATTCTATTCTGTCAGATGAGTTTTTTTCTATTTCGATTTCATCGTAAAGGCCTACCGACTGCATAACCGAATCAATATCGTGATAGCCGTCGGGTCTTTTGGATAGTATATCAAGAAAGAGATTTATCTTGGCATAAGCTCTTACCCTCATTATTTGATCTCCTCAAGAAATTCTCCTATTCGTTTAAGAGCAGTCTTGATATGGTCAACAGAATAGCAGTAGGAGGCACGGACAAAGCCCTCTCCGCCCCTTCCGAAAGCGGTACCGGGTACGATTGCTACCTGTTTTGAGAATAGCAACTTTTCGCAGAACTCATCGCTGCTCATTCCTGTAGAATCAATCGACGGGAAGGCATAAAAAGCGCCAAGCGGTTCTCTGCAGGTAAGACCGAGCTCATTAAAGCCGCTGACAATAAGGCGTCTGCGCATATCATATTCTTCCACCATTGCCGAAATGTCAGCATCTCCGTTTTTAAGAGCCTCAATAGCGGCATACTGGGAGGTTGTCGGCGCACACATTATTGCAAACTGGTGAATCTTGGTCACCTGGTTCATAATTTCCGCAGGACCGCAAGCATATCCCATACGCCAACCTGTCATTGAAAATGCCTTGGAAAAGCCGTTAACAACAACCGTTCTTTCCTTCATGCCCTCAATAGATGCAATAGACACATGTCTTTCACAGCCAAAGGTCAGTTCAGAGTATATTTCGTCCGAAATAACAAGAATATCCTTTTCTCTGAGGATCTCTGCTATTGCCTCAAGGTCCTCTTTTCTCATAATTGCTCCTGTGGGATTACAGGGATAAGGCAAAATGAGAACCTTGGTTTTTGGTGTTATGGCAGAACGAAGCTGTTCGGGCGTTAGCCTGAACTCGTCTTCCGCCTTTGTTTCTATTATTACAGGGACTCCTCCTGCAAGAATAGTAACAGGCTCATAGCAGACATAACTGGGCTGAGGTATTATTACCTCATCACCGGGCGATACAACCGCACGAATAGTGCCATCAATCGCCTCACTGCCACCTACGGTTATTAAAATCTCGGTTTCGGGGTCGTATGAAATATTATATTTTCTTTTAACGAAGTTAGAAACTTCTTTTCGCATTGAAAGCAAACCGTGATTAGAGGTATAACGGGTTTTTCCTTGCTCGAGGGACCTGATGCCCTCACTTCTGATATGCCAGGGAGTTGGGAAATCCGGCTCTCCGACACCAAGGGATATTACATCCTCCATCTGTTCGGCAATATCAAAAAACTTTCTTATACCCGACGGTTTGATGCCAACAACGCTACTGTTAAGTATTTTGTTGTAATCTATCACAGCGACAGGCTCCCTCTATCATCTTTTGAATCGTCACAAAGAATAACATCAAGCTCCTTATAACGTCTTAACACGAAATGAGTTGCAGTGGATACAACTGCATCTATGGTTGAAAGCTCCTTTGCGACAAACATTGCAACCTGTTGGAAAGTTTTACTCTTAACCATAACACAAAGGTCAAAGCCGCCCGACATTAAATAAACCGACTCAACCTCGGGGTACTTCATTACCCTCTTTGCTATTTCTTCAAAGCCGTAATCAGCCTGAGGTGAAACCTTGAGCTCAATGAGAGCAGACACACTTGTGTTATCGATTTTTTCCCAATCGATAACCGCTTTGTAGCCTCTTACCAGACCTTCCTTTTCAAAGGCGGTCATCTGGTCAGCGACCTCTTTTTCGCTGATTCCGAGCATTGTAGCAAGTTCCTTATTTGTGTATCTTGCATTCTGTTCGAGAAGTTTTAAAAGTTTAGTATTCATAACTTTTCCCTCCTATACCTTCTTATAATACCATTTAATCACTCAATACACAAGAATTTATTTACATTTAATACCGCTTATGGTAAAATATATCGGTAAATTCATTAAGGAGATGCTGTTATGAGAGCAATTATTACTGTTGTTGGTAAGGATACTGTAGGTATACTCAGTAACGTATCGGCAAAATGCGCAGAGCACTGTGTGAATATTAACGATGTTTCGCAGACCATATTTGATGATATGTTCTGTATGATTATGCTTTGTGATATAGGCGGATTAAACATAGATTTTGCGGTTTTTAAGAGTGAAATGGCAGAACTAGGTAAGAAGTTTGCCCTTGAAATAAATGTAATGCATGAGGATATTTTTAACTCTATGCACAGAATTTAAGGCGGTACTGTAACTATGATAAACACTCACGAAATACTTGAAACCATCAAGATGATTCAGGACGAAAACCTTGATATCAGAACCGTTACCCTCGGTATTTCTCTCCTCGACTGTATGGACAGCGATATTGACAGGGCTTGTGCCAAGGTTTATGAAAAAATCGTCCGTACCGCAAAAAATCTGGTTCCTGTCTGCGAACAGATTGAAAACGAACTCGGTATCCCGATAATCAACAAAAGAATATCGGTTACTCCCATAGGCATTGTCGCCTCCCCTTGCAAAGAACAAAATCCCGTAAAATTTGCTCATACCCTTGAAAAAGCGGCTGTAGCAGTCGGAGTAAATTTTATAGGCGGATATTCTGCCCTTGTTGAAAAGGGCTTTGCAGGAGCAGACAAGGCCCTGATTGAGAGTATACCTGAAGCCCTCAGCGTTACCGAGCACGTCTGCGCTTCGGTCAATATCGGCTCGACAAAGTGCGGCATCAATTTAGATGCGGTTGCCCTTATGGGAAAAACAGTAAAAAGAGCTTCTGAGCTGACATCAGATAGAAACTGTATCGGAGCCGCAAAGCTTGTCGTCTTCTGTAACGCTCCCGAGGACAATCCCTTTATGGCTGGTGCTTTCCACGGTGTCGGTCAGCCTGACGTCGTTATAAATGTCGGAGTATCTG
The DNA here is from genome assembly GCA_045537915.1 of Acutalibacteraceae bacterium. Classification (GTDB taxonomy): domain Bacteria; phylum Bacillota; class Clostridia; order Oscillospirales; family Acutalibacteraceae; genus SFWF01. The sequence continues at coordinate 16,517 of JAZSQK010000030.1, read as the reverse complement.
GTCCCGGTGTCGTCCGTGCCGCCCTTGCAAAGTCCAGAGGGCTTGACATCACAGGGGTTGCCGAGCTTATTAAGAAGACTGCATTTAAGATAACCAGAATGGGACAGTTGGTTGCTCAAGAGGCATCAAACCGTCTTGGATATCCTTTCGGTATTGTTGATCTTTCCCTTGCTCCTACCCCTGCAGTCGGAGACTCGGTTGCTTATATTCTTGAGGAAATCGGACTTGAATGCTGTGGTGCCTGTGGTACAACTGCAGCCCTTGCTCTTTTGAACGACGCAGTTAAGAAGGGCGGAGTTATGGCATCGTCCAGAGTCGGCGGACTGTCGGGCGCATTTATTCCTGTTACCGAGGATGCGGGAATGATTCACGCCGCAACCATTGGAGCTCTGACAATCGAAAAGCTTGAGGCAATGACGGCTGTTTGCTCGGTTGGTCTTGATATGATAAACATTCCCGGAGATACAAGCCCCGAAGTAATTTCCGCAATAATTGCTGATGAAGCCGCTATCGGAATGGTAAACGGAAAAACTACTGCCGTAAGGGTTATTCCGGCAATAAACAAGAAGGTCGGCGATGAGCTAAATTTCGGCGGTCTTCTCGGAAACGGACCTGTTATGAAGGTCAGCGCCTACTCTCCCGAAAAGTTTATAAACCGTGGCGGTCAGATACCGGCACCTATGCACAGCCTTAAAAACTAAAATAAAGTCCGAATGGTTTTCATTCGGACTTTCTTTTTACCTAAATTCTTCCATATTTGAATTATAAAGCATAACCCTCGTAATCAGGGCAAAAGGCAGCTTCATATTTGTCTTGTTTTCAAATACTTCTAACAACAACTTAGGATTAAGATTATTACTGCTTCCTGCCGCAAGTACCAATCTTATCTTATCTTTTCCAACATCAAAGCTTTTAATGGCAGGTGCAAGGTCAACGGTATTCATCTTGCCCTTTTTGCTTTTTTTATCGGTTAAAATCTGCGGCAAGGCTAAAAACTGTCTTAAGTTTTCGGCAATAGCTTCTTTAAGCCCCTCACAAACAATCTCATATTCGGCAAAGGAAATCTCCCCTGCCTTCATTATCGGTTCTCCGATACTGATAAGCTCTATACCCTCGGGCATTACCTCTTTCAGTCTTGCCAAAGTGTCGGACAAGGGATAGGTATCATCGTCAAGACGCATATCCAAAACGTCATAACTGCTTTCAAAGCCCAAAGAAAGCGGCAGTGCAAAGGTTATATACGGGTGGGGGTTAAAGCCCTCCGAATACCATACGGGTATTCCAGACCTTCTTATCATTCTTATCATAAACCGCTGCAAATCGAGGTGGGATATAAACTTCATCCGACCAGTTTTTTTGAAAAAAATTCTAACGTCCTTCAAAGCAAACTCCCTCCCCAAAGCAAGTTGCTCCGCAGGCAGCGCACTCCTGCCTACAGTTTTTTGTTGTTTCGGCATTTTTAGCCTTTATATTCTCTTTAATAAAAAAGCTCTTTTTTACGCCGTAATCAAGATGGTCCCAAGGGAGAATCTCGTTGTAATCTCTTAACCTATTGGCATAAAAAGCGTAGGAAACACCGCATTTTTCAAAAATCTCAAGCCATTTACGGTAATCAAAGCATTCGTCCCAACCGTCGAAACGGAGTCCTTCAGCCTGAGCGGCTTTAAGCACCTTGCAGAGATTGCGGTCTCCTCTTGCAAAAACGCCTTCAAGCATACTTGTGTGCGATTCGTGCCAACTGAGCGTAATCTTTTTAGAACGTATACAGGAAAGAAGAAATTTTTGTTTTCTATCGATTTCCTCAAGGTCAATCTGGGGTTCAAACTGAAAGGGTGTAAAGGGTTTGGGTACAAAGGTAGCGCAGCTGACCGAAACGCTAACAGGCTTTCCTTTCTTTCTATCGGGATTGCTGTAATACTCGTCAACTATTTTCTGGGCTAAATCTGCAATACCCTTTAAATCTTCATCGGTTTCGGTCGGAAGTCCGAGCATAAAGTAAAGCTTTACCGCAGTATAGCCCGACTCGAAGGCCATGCGACAGGTTGACATAATGTCGTCTTCGGTAATATTTTTATTGATAACATCACGAAGTCGCTGTGTTCCCGCTTCGGGGGCAAAGGTAAGACTGCTCTTTCTGACCGACTGAACCTTTTGCAGCAGCTCCTTTGGAAAATTATCAATGCGAAGCGACGGCAGAGAAAGGCTTACCTTGCAGTCCTCACTCCAACCGAGCATTTTTTCAAGCAACTGCTCAATCTGCCTGTAATCACTGGTCGAAAGAGAAGAAAGTGATACCTCGTCGTATCCTGTACTATCGCAGATCGCCTTTGCCTGACGGTTTGCAACCTCTGCAGATTTTTCTCTTACGGGTCTGTAAAGATAGCCTGCCTGACAAAATCTGCAACCTCTGATACAGCCTCTGAAAATTTCTTCTACCGCACGGTCGTGAACTATTTCTATAAACGGAACCACAAATTTACTGGGATAATAAACTGTGTCCATATCCTTTATTATTCTTTTTTTAACAACAGATGGTACCTTTTCATCAGGAATAACAGCCTTGATAGTCTTGTCCTGATTATATTCGAGCTTGTATAGCTCGGGAACATAAACGCCCTCTATCTGTGCGGCTTTAATAAGAAACTCCCGTTTTGGAACTCCTTGCTTTCTGCATTCTTTATAAAGGTCGATAACCTCCAGGTCTACCTCTTCCCCCTCTCCCAAGAAGAAGATATCTATAAAATCGGCAAGAGGCTCGGGATTGGAGGCGCAGGGGCCGCCTGCCACAACAATAGGATAGTCATAGTCCGCCCTGTCCTTTGATTCAAGGGGGATTCCTGCAAGGTCCAGCATATTTAAAACATTGGTATATGAAAGCTCGTACTGAAGGGTAAATCCCACAAAATCAAACTCTTTTACAGGGTCTCGGCTCTCGAGCGCAAAAAGAGGTATATTATTCTTCCTCATAACCTCTTCGAAATCAATCCAAGGAGCAAATACCCTCTCACACCAAATGTCCTCCCTTTCGTTAAAAAGAGAGTAAAGGATTTTCATTCCGAGATGTGACATACCTATCTCATATGTATCGGGAAAACAAAAAGCAAATCTTATATCAACCTTTGATTTGTCCTTTATTATACTGTTTAATTCTCCGCCAGAGTATCTTCCGGGCTTCTGAACCGAAAGGATAAGCTCTTCAAAATTTTTTACTTCCATATTTTCACCATTAACCTAAATTTCATATTACTAATGATACAATAATTACGTCTCTCTTTCAATACCTTTTTTGAATATCGCAAGGCCCGAAATCAGATAAAGCGCAAATATCGGCAGTGTATAATTAAGGTTTCCGTTTCTCGCTAAAAGAGCAAAAACACAAATTATTATAGCTGCGATAGCAACCGTCAAAACGGTCATTATCCGCCTTATTGTTTTCATTCTGAGCCTTTTATTAAGCGCCAGTATTATAAGCCGTCCTCCGTCAAGATTTGTAAGCGGCAACATATTATAAATGAACATAAGCAAATTTACTGCGGCAAACAAATCTCCGAATATTAAAAAGCAGATAAGATTTGCAACAGGTCCCGCAAAAAGTATCACGGCATCTTCAAGCCTTGTTTTAGGCAAGACTTCTTCAATGTTTATTCCTCCCACCACGAACCTTATTGCACTCGGTTTATAGCCGAGAAAGAACATAGCCGCAAGGTGCGCCGCTTCGTGAATTGCGGCACCTAGAAAAAAGTACTCGATATTTCCCGTTTTATCAGTTGCCAGAATCAAAACCATTACGGCGCAAAATAAAAATGAAATTTCTATCTCAAGGCCAAAAACCCTTAATATCAATCTGTTTGCCCGTCCATTACGAGTGAAAGTGAAATCTCTGTATTAAAATACTCGTTATAAAGCGCCTTAAGGTCAGAGAATAAATCGGGTGTCAGATACCTTATCGCCGTCAATGAGATAATAATTATAACAACCGCAGCCGCCTGTAAGTACAATATCTTCAGGTATCTAATAAAGAAAAGTTTATCGTTCATAACCGCACCTCTTAATTTAAGATATTGTAAAAAAGCCCTTTTTATGTTAGAGTAGACTTAATAAAACAAACTAAAGGAGCAATTATGCCTTTTTTACCTATAACAAAAAAAGAAATGCTTGAACGGGGTATCACCCAGCCTGACATTGTAATAGTTACGGGAGACGCCTACGTAGACCACCCCAGTTTCGGAACCGCAATAATTTCAAGGGTTCTAGAGGCTGCAGGATACTCGGTTTGTATAATCTCTCAACCAAAATGTGACCTTGACTACAAGGAGTTTGGAAAGCCCCGTCTTGCCTTTTTTGTAAATGCGGGTAACATCGACTCTATGGTAGCCCACTATACCGCCGCAAAAAAGCGCAGAAGTGATGACGCTTATACCCCAGGCGGAAGAGCCGGCGCCCGTCCCGACAGAGCGGTTATTGTATATTCTAAAAAGCTTCGTGAGCTCTATGGAGATATACCGATTGCAATCGGCGGTGTTGAGGCCTCTTTAAGAAGATTTGCCCATTATGATTATTGGGATGACAAGGTCAGACCCTCAATACTTATTGATAGTGATGCCGATCTGCTCATGTTCGGTATGGGAGAAAAACACGCAGTAGAGATAGCCGACCGTCTGAATAGCGGCGAAAGCATAAAAACTATGACCGACATACTCGGCACCTGCTACAGAATTGAAACCAGGGATTATGAATGGATGCCTTGCGCAGAATGTCCGTCATACGAGCTTGTAAAGGAGCCATCTGAAAGCGGTAAAAAACAGTATGCCATTGCCACAAGGATACAACAGCGTGAACAGGACGCAGTTCGGGGCAAGGCGGTAATTCAAAGGCACAGAGAATTTATAGTTGTGCAAAATCCACCTATGCCTCCCCTTTCCACCGAAGAGCTCGACGCTGTGTATGAGCTGCCCTTTATGAGAGATTATCATCCCTCTTACAAGGTGCTGGGCGGCGTTCCCGGAATTGAAGAGGTAAAATTCTCACTGACCCACAACAGAGGCTGCTTTGGTGCCTGTAATTTCTGTTCTATCGCCTATCATCAGGGCAGACAGGTTGCAGTAAGAAGCCACGATTCTATACTTAAAGAAGCTAAACTGCTTACCTCTCTTGACGGTTTTAAGGGATATATCCACGATGTTGGCGGTCCTACCGCAAATTTCAGAGCGCCCTCCTGCCAAAAGCAGTTGACCTCGGGGCTTTGCGCAGACAAAAAATGTCTTGCCCCTAAAATCTGCCCCAACCTTGATGTTGATCATTCAGATTATCTTGACCTGCTCAGAAAAATACGAAAAATACCCGGTATCAAAAAGGTGTTTATCCGTTCGGGTATACGCTTTGACTATCTTCTAGCCGATAAGGACCAAGAATTCTTCAAAGAACTTGTCCGCCACCACGTCAGCGGTCAGTTAAAGGTTGCTCCCGAGCATTGCTCGGCGGCGGTACTGACCGCAATGGGCAAACCCGAGATTGAAACCTATCTTAAGTTTAAAAAGAGATTCTATGAGCTGACAAAAAGCGAAGGGAAAGAACAGTTCCTTGTTCCCTATCTTATGTCCTCCCATCCGGGAAGCACTATGAAGGATGCCATCGAGCTTTCAGTCTTTCTCAAAAAGGAAGGAATGCGGCCTGAACAGGTTCAGGACTTCTATCCCACACCGGGTACGGTTTCTACCTGTATGTATTACACCGGTCTTGACCCCATAACAATGAAGCCTATATATACCGCAAGAACACCCGAAGAAAAGGCTGAGCAGAGGGCTTTATTACAATATTTTAAGCCCGAAAACCGAGAAATCGTACTTGCCGCTCTGAAAAAATACGGAAGACATGACCTCATAGGAAACGGTAAAGAATGTCTGATAAATGATAACAGACCTCAAAATCAAAGACAGTCAAAGCCTTTGAGTAAGAAAAAAACCATCCGAAACACCTCACAGAAGAAAAAGAAGAGATAAAAAAACAAGCCTTGATAATTCAAGGCTTGTTTTGTTTTTTTAGAAACAGGCTTTAAGCGCATCTACTCTATCACATTTTTCCCAAGGAAGTGCAAGGTCATTTCTTCCCATATGACCGTATGCGGCAAGAGGGCGGTATTTTGTTTCGGTAAGTTTAAGATCACGGATAATAGCGGCAGGTCGCAGATCAAAGACCTTGGAAACTGCGGCAGAAATCTCCTCATCAGAATACCTACCCGTACCAAAGGTATCGACCATTACAGATACGGGCTTTGCAACGCCGATTGCATAGGCAATTTGAATCTCGCACCTATCCGCAAGACCTGCGGCCACAATATTTTTAGCGACATATCTTGCAGCATATGCTCCAGAACGGTCTACCTTGGTGGGATCCTTGCCCGAGAAGGCGCCGCCGCCGTGACGGGCTACACCGCCGTATGTATCAACAATTATCTTTCTTCCCGTAAGACCGGTATCTCCGGCAGGGCCTCCGACAACAAAGCGGCCGGTCGGGTTTATAAACACCTTAAAGTCATCATTCTTAAACTGCTCGGGAATAACGGGAAGTATAACCCTATTCATTATATCCTGCCTGAGTTGCTCGAGAGAAACCTCTGCCGAATGTTGTGAAGAAACAACAACAGTATCAAGTCTTATCGGCTTCCCGTCAAGATATTCAATCGTAACCTGTGTTTTTCCGTCGGGACGAAGATAACCGAGCTCTCCCGATTTTCTTACCTCGGTAAGACGCATAGCCATCTTATGCGCAATAGCGGCGGTAAGCGGCATAAGCTCCTCGGTTTCGTTACAAGCATAACCGAACATCATGCCCTGATCCCCTGCGCCGAACTGGTTGAGCAGATCCTCCTGTCCACCCTTCAGCTCGAGAGAATTATCAACTCCCATAGCTATATCGGGCGATTGCTTATCAAGCATTATGTTAACCTTGCAGGTGTTGCCGTCAAAAAAGGCATCGGGGCTGTTATATCCTATATCGCAGACAACCTGTCTTGCGATTTTTTCAATATCTACCTGAGCTGTTGTTGTAACCTCTCCCATAATGGTTATAACACCTGTACTGGCAAAGGTCTCACAGGCAACACGGGATTTTTTGTCCTGCTCCAGCATTGCATCAAGCACTGCATCGGAAATCTGGTCACAGACCTTATCGGGATGTCCCTCTGTTACCGATTCAGATGTAAATAAAAATTTTGACATATTGTATCCTCCAAAAAAATAGGCCTTATCGTCAGACACGACAAGGCTACTTTAAACCTCATCTTTCGGATAATCCGCAGGATTTGGCACCTTGAATAATCAGGTTGCCGGGCATCACAGGGCCTGTCCCTCCGCCACTCTTGATAAGGGATTTATTAAATTGACACAAATAAGTATACTATCAGCAATTGTATTTGTCAATAACTAGCTGCGAATAAACTCGAATTTTCCGTCGAGGAAAAGAATAAGGAATAATGCTGTCAAAACAATTATAACAAGCGAAACTATGAGAAGAATCAGCGATTTTGCAGTAAATTTTCTCTCTTTTTTAAGGTCGTTTTGCACCAGTCCCGTTTTCTTTAAAGCCCTTGTTACAGGCTTGTATATAACCATTACCACCGCAGCATTGATTATTGCTTTGCATAAATTAAAGGGCAATAAAATGGTCGGTATCAGAGATAAAACGGCATTTACATCTGCGCCGATATAATGAGGGGTAATGAGAATATTTGCCAACATCATAACCGAAACTACCGTTACTACAGAGGAAATTCCTGCAATAATTGCTCCGACAAACGACCTTTTATATTTATAAATCATACCGCAAGTCAGAGCAAAGGTGCCGCTTGAAAGAAAGTTCATTATAAACCCGTAAGGACCGGTATCGCTGAAGGAAATAAACTCAAAAAACGCAACCAATCCCGCCGACATTACGCCGTAAAGAGGTCCATAGAGCAAGGATACTATCGAGATGACCGCATCCTTAAAGTCAAAGGTTAAAAAGCTAACCTTAAACCTGAAGACAAAGGTGCAAAGAAAAGCTACCGCCGTAAGCATTGCGGCTACGCTGATTTTTTTAATATCTGTTTTCTTCAAAAATACCACTCCAAAAAATAAAATCCCCGAGAAAAACTCTCGGGGCAAAAAACAAGTATAGCGCCTTCTCACATCCGGACTTTAACCGTCGGCTTTGGAATTTCACCAAATCAACCAAAAAGGTTCGCGGGCTTTAACCGCCGGTAAGGAATTACACCTTGCCCCGAAGACAAATAGATTATATATTCATATTATTATTTTGTCAAGTGAATAATTAGAACAACCAGAATAAGCTGAAGCACGATAATAAAGGGTATTCCTATCATAAAACGTTTATGCAGTGTTTTATGTCTGATAGTCTTCATAGCCGACAGCATACCTGCCGAGCCGCCTAAAAAGCAAAGCAAGAACAAAACCTTTTCAGGCACTCTTGACATTCCCTTTTTTGCTGCAAATTTATCAAAAATGCAAATTATAAGGCTTAAAAAATTCACAAAAACAAGATATGCAATAACTACCAATATCTGTTGTTCGGTCAAACTAACCACCTCTTTTTTATTTTACCATTTTTAAGCAAAAAGAGCAAGATTTTCAATAATTAGATATCGTCATTCTAGAGATAATAATAGTGAGGTGAGTTTTATGAAAAACAAGAAAAAAATTACAAGAGAATACAGCGAAACCGACGCTTTTGACCAGATTAACAAATATGGGACCTATCAGGTACAGGACACCTGCGATACTTCAAATCTTTTTCCGACGATAGCTCACGGGCTTCCGATAAAAGAGCTGCAGAACAAAGGTCATAAAAGTAAAACACAGACAAACAAATAAGCCGGAGAAGCTCCGACTTATTTTTTTATGCTATTGTTTCAAATTCGGTTTTGAGCTTGGAAATTATTCGCTTTTCGAGCCTTGAAATGTAGGACTGGGAGATGCCGAGCTTATCTGCAACCTCTTTTTGTGTTAGTTCTGTATATCCGCCCATTCCAAATCTCATACACATTATTTCCCTTTCCCTATCCGACAGGCCGTTTACAAGCTCTATAAGGGTGTTTTTTTCATCTTCAGCCTCAAGACCGACCGATATCTCATCTACCTCACTGCCGAGAATATCAGACAAAAGCAGTTCGTTTCCGTCCCAATCAATATTCAGAGGTTCGTCTATTGAAACCTCGTTTTTAAGAGAAGAATACTTACGAAGATACATAAGAATCTCGTTTTCAATGCATCTTGATGCGTATGTAGCAATTTTTATATTACGGTTGGGACAAAATGTATTTACCGCTTTAATAAGGCCGATAGAGCCGATTGAAATCAAATCCTCTATTCCTGTTCCGGGCGCATCGTATTTTTTAGCGATATATACAACCAATCGCAGATTTCTTGTAATAAGGGTTTCCTTTACCTTTGGGTCTATACCGTCATACCCCAAAAGCAGTTCCTTCTCCTCCTCTGCCGTAAGCGGCGGCGGCAGAACATCGGGACCGTTAATATAATGGACCGCATTTTTTGGGAACAAGCGAGAAAAATATTCTATTATTTTGGCTAAAAATCTCATACTCATCTTCCTCTCAAGGCCCCCTTAGGAATTATAATCTGGTAATCATCGCTGTTAAGATTTGAGGATATAGCAAGAATCGGCTTATCAAATTCTAAAACAGTGTCTTTTAATATAAGCCTTCCTTTATCGCATCTGAAGGCGGGAAGTGTTGTCTGTCCGCCTACAGTTTGTGTCGGAATGAGTCTGCAGCGCATCTTAAATTCATCCTTTGAAAACAATTCATTTATTCTCATGCCCGTCAATTTCACAAGCGCCTCCTCTTCCGATATAAATATTTCCGAATCTGAAAGTATGTCTGTAATGCTATTACCGCTATCAATAAGTCCGTTCATTGCAATACTGTTGTCTGCAAATTCAAGCACCACCTCGCAGAACTCAGCGTCCTGTGTGTTCTTTCTTAATCTGTAAATCACCTTTGAGATAATAAAAAATACAGCAGATAAGGCAGCCAACATAACGGGAGAAATCCCGACATAAAAAAATGTATTATTCAGTGCAACCGACCTTACCGAAAAGCTTGTGGCAATAAGTCCTATAACGCCGCTTAGTGTAAGAGAAATGACTATATACACTACTGTTGCCTTAATTGTGGTTTTAATCCTTTTAAATCCAAGGAGAACAAGCATCATTACCAATGCGATAAAAAGCCTGTAGGCAAAATCAATTATTATAATCTCACTCTCAAAAAATATGTAAAATGATGATAGTCCGCCGATAACCGAAGATATTATCTGCCGTATCAGCCCAACCTGTTTTTTTATAAAGCACAAGGTCAGGTTTATAAGAAGGTAGTCGATAATCATATTGAGTATAAACAGAATGTCTGCATAAATGACCAAAAAACCACCTCCGACAATAAAATTATATACCTTTTGAAAGATAAATACTGTCGAAAGTGGGTGTCGAATAAAAAAACTAAATTGTAGCGTCAAACGGCAATTCATCAAAAAAGACGGCGAATATTCGCCGTCTTAATTATTCAGTCAACACAGAGGACCGTCACCTGTGTTACGGCTGAAAAATTTTTTTAATTTTTTGATTTTAATACTTCATCGGCGATTTGCTTCAAAATTGGGTGCTTAAGATCTGCATATATCCCGATTATTTGCGTTTTAGCTAAATCATATTTATCTTGCATACAGTCAATCAGGGGACGCAGTCAATCAGGGGACGGTTCTATGATTGATTAACTTTTTTGAGCCGAATAGTAACTCCCCTGTTAGTCGATAAGTCTTCTCTAAATTTTAAAACGAAAAAAATATATTTAATGTGACATTTTTAAATGAAATTAACTTTAAATAAAAATAATCATACAGTAAACTACGCATTTTCTCGTTTTTTATTATACGGTAAATTAGAAATTTTTCAATCCTTGTAAACATTCGACCTTTATGATATAATAATCTTGTTGTGGTTTTGATTGCGATAAAAAATTAAGGCACCCTGTAATGCATAAGCGTCACAGGGTGCTTTATTATTCGTTTTTTAATATCCTTCGGGGAAATCGAAAACTCCGTTATTGGAGGAAGAATCATTATTATTCAGAGTATAGTATGACGAGGTACCCTCGTAGGTAAGAAGCTTAACAGTATGCTCGGTTACATTACCTTCCTGACTTACTACCGTAAGGGTTACATAGTCATCCGGCTTTAAGGATTCGATTATATCTAAAACGTCATTATCACTCGTTATCTGAATACCGTTTATTTTAGAGATGATATCATTTGCTTTTGCCTTAGAATAAAGCTCACTTTCTGTCGCAATTTCAGCAATCAGAAGTCCGCTTGATTTAAGGCCCTCCAGCTCGGCCTCGGCGCTGTTTTTAAAGACATAGCTGATTCCTATTCTTGCACGATCGGGAGCTGCTCCGTCTGCAATAAGGGCTTCTGCAATATACTTAACGGTGGTGGTTGGAACAGCATAGGTTACATTTTCATAGCCTTGGGTAACTATTTTTGTGGAAATCATACCTACAACCTGACCGAACTCATTTGCAAGAGCTCCTCCGAAGGCGCCGGGGTTTGCATTTGCGGTTGTTTGAAGCATAACCGAAGAATAGTTTGTAATAGAGTTGGAAACCCTTGATTTAGCAGACGATACAATGCCTTCTGCCAAGACCGCCGACTCACTATATCCGTCAGCAAAGCCGACTGTATAGACCTTTTCTCCCGTCACTGTTTCATCCGAATTTCCAAGGGTTGCAGGGGTAAGGGTTACCTTATCGGTTATCTTAATAACCGAAATATTGCTTCTTGAATCTCCTGCGACAAAAGAAGCGTCATATTCCTTGCCGTCTGCGGTTACAACCTTGAACTTTGCTGCGGGTACCGTAGTATATGCCGAATCGATTGTGATAATATATCCATCCTCGGTATAGACTATTCCCGAGGCATTATAAACCGACTTATCCGCATTATACATATAAATTCCCACAACGCTTTTGCTGATATTTTCATAAACGGTTGAGGCAGAGGAAGGCTCGGCTGAATCAGGCTTGCTTTCAAGATTCAAATTAAGCTGCGGTCCTGTCAGCACCTTATTGGAGTTTTTGCCCAGAAAATATCCTCCGGTTGCAAAGCAACTGAGAACAAGGGTTAAAACAAGAATTAAACAAAAAACCTTAAGGCCTTTTCTGTCTGGCGTTGACTCGCTCTTTTTTGTTTCGGGAATAAAAATCTTTTGCGCAACAAAAGCTTCTTCTCCTGTTACAAAATCAATATCAGGCGATTGCTCAAAGTCCCCTGTATTATCAGCCGCACTGCTATTTTGTAGGTTTGGCTTTTCTTCAAACGGATTATTATTAAAATTATTCATTAACAGTTCTCCTAAACTATTCTTTTGACTTTTGTAAAATCGGTAATGAAACCTTAAACTCTGTATAAGAGTCCTCCCCGCTTTTTACCGAAATATCTCCGTCATGCATATCAACTATGGTTTTTGTAATATAAAGTCCAAGTCCAAGGCTGTCCTTGTGGTCGGCTCTGGATTTATCGACCTTATAAAATCTTTCAAATATATGCTCCATATCCTCAGAGGATATCCCCACTCCGTCATTTCTTACAGAAAACTCAAATCTATCGGATATCCTATGTGAAGAGAAGCTTACACATCCGCCCTGGGCCGAATACTTTACGGCATTATCAACCAGATTATATACTACCTGATGAATAAGGTCCTTATCTGCATTGATTACGGTATGTGAAAGCCGATCCAAGCCCTCAATATTAAGGTTTTTGTCGGTTATTTTCTGTTCCATAGAAACAACTACAGAAAGTACGAGCTCGGCAAAATCAAAATCTGTCGGATTTAATACCCTCTCATCAGATTCAAGCCTTGCTATGCTAAGCATTGACTGAACCATACGGGAGAGCCTTTTTACCTCGCTTGAAACGATATTAAGATAATGCTTCTGCTTTTCGGGTTCTACTGTTCCGTCTATTATTCCGTCGATAAAGCCGCTTATTGTGGTCATAGGTGTCTTAAGCTCGTGGGAAACATTTGAAATAAAGTTTCTTCTGACCATTTCGTTCTTTGAAAGAGAATCGGTCATTCTGTTAAAGAGTACCGATAGTTCTCCGATTTCGTCCTCACTCATTACAGGGACTCGTTTTGAGAAGTCCCCCTTGGCAATTGATTTTGCCGCCGCCGACATATATTTTAACGGCTTTGTCAGCCTGTAGGTCAGAAAATATTCGGCAAAGAACATTAAAAGCAGAGGAATAATAGCCGAAACGGCATAAAGCCTGAAGAGTAGCGACAGCATTTGCATTGCCGACACTGTAGTTGCGGTTGCGAAGATATAAACCTCTTGGTCGGAGGATGGAACCTTGGTTTTTCTAGTTGCGGTGTACCGAAAATTTTCAAACCTTCCGCTGAGCGTCGTAAGCTCAAAATTCACATTATTATCGGTTTGGTGCAAGGTTTGCTGATCAATCGGAATATCGGCGTGGGCGCAGGACTCTTTTTCGCTAAACTGGTTACAGGAGCATAAAAAAATCTCGCCTTGCCCGTTGCAAACAAAAAAATCTATTTCATTTATCAGGGCAACGGTTTTTGTGTTGGTAAGAACCTCGTTATACGGGATATCCTCCTCAATCAGACCTGCTACCGAATTTACCGATCTTGTCAAAATATCTCTTTTGCTATCGGCTATTGAGGCGTTGACTGCAAAAGACATAATTACAAACAAAAGGGTCAGCGTTACAAACAAAATACAGGAGGTAGTAACGAAAAAGCTCTTGAATATTTTTAGTTTCATATTTTGCCGCTTATTTTACTTCAAATTTATAACCTACGCCCCAAACGGTCTTAAGTATCCACTGATCAGAAACATTTTCCAACTTTTCACGAAGTCTCTTGACATGGACATCAACCGTTCTTGAGTCGCCGTAGTAATCAAAGCCCCAAACCTCATCCAGAAGCTGATCTCTTGTGTAAACTCTGTTAGGATTACTTGCAAGGTGAAATATAAGCTCAAGCTCCTTAGGGGGCGTATCAATAGCCTGTCCGTCAACAACAAGCTCATAGTTTGTCAGATTGATGACCAGTTTATCAAATCTGACCTCTTTAATATGCTGTTTGGAATCGGCAGAGCTTCGTCTTAATACTGCCTTTATTCTTGCGATAACCTCTTTGGTATCAAAGGGCTTTGAAATATAGTCATCTGCGCCGAGCTCTAGACCGAGTATCTTATCAAAGGTTTCTCCCTTTGCAGTTATCATTATTATCGGCACATTTGATTTCTTTCTGATTTCTCTGCAAACCTGCCAACCGTCAAGAATGGGCAGCATAATATCAAGAAGTATCATATCCGGATTTTCGGTGTCACACATAGATACGGCAGAAGCTCCGTCGTTGCAGATGACGACCGAATAGCCCTCCTTGACAAGATAAAGTCTTAATAGTTCGCAGATGTTAATATCATCGTCAACCACTAATATTTTTTCAGCAGACATATTACCACCTCAAATATATACTAGTATAAATATAACACATTTCTGTTAAGAGAGTATGAATATTTTTTGTTTTTTTGAAGAATAAAGAAAAAGACACGGTTTTGCATAGCAACACCATGTCTATAATACAACTGGTTTTACAATATGTATTATTCTTCTTCGGATACAGTAGCTTCTTCCTTCATCTTTGCGAAGCATTCACTGCAGTATACCGGACGATCATCACGGGGAATAAAAGGAACTTTTGCGACGCCGCCGCAGGCATTACAAACTGCCTCGTGCAGTTCTCTGGGTGCACGATCTGCTCTCTTACGCTTATCACGACAGGGCTTGCATCTCTGGGGCTCATTTACAAATCCCTTAGATTCGTAGAACTCCTGCTCTCTTGCAGTAAATACGAATTCTTCTCCGCAATCCTTGCAGACCAGTGTCTTGTCTTCAAACATTTTTTGTACCTCTCTCGATTTTTGGTTTTTTGCCCCGGACGGAATCGCACCGACATCTTTTTTTAAACGTTCTCCTCATTAAACTACATGGGCATATAAAATTTTTATTTCAGAGAATCTAACTTTTTCCTTATCCGCAAAAGAGCATTATCTACACTCTTTTTAGCTACAGAAAGCTCCCTCGCTGTTTGCTCGTAGCTACCGCTATCCAGAAACTTTTTCAGAACCGACAGTTCAAAGGACGATAGCCTTTCAACTATTTCTCCTGATACCGTTTCGTGAGCCTCTTTATCAAGCAGTAGTCTTTCGGGATCAATGTCATCTGTAACGGCTTGGTCGAGTGAAACAAGCATATTCTGCGGAATTCTTTTTTTTGCAGCCATCTTTTTAACCGCAGTCAAGACCCCTCTTTCAACACACACCGTAACAAATGTAGCGAAAGCCGAAGACTGAAAATCAAAAAACATTGCTGCATAATAAAAGGAAATATTAGCCTCCTGAGTCAGATCATCGCTATCATAAGAATTGGCATACTTTGCTACTATCCGCTTTATGATCTGCTTATATCTTTCCAGAAGAACCCTATAAGCCTCCGAATCATTTTCACGGACCAACAAAATAAGCTGCGAATCGGTCAAATTTTCATATACAGAATCTAACACCTAACGCATACCTACCCTTGTATAACAATAATCACAACCTTTAGTAATAATATACTAATTTTATTAAAACATCAAGGAAAATTTTTGCAAATGCGACAAAATCGGCAAATAGCCTTATTTTAAGCGACTTGTTTTGTTTACTATGCCAACAAATTTGGGCCATATAAAAGAAAAATGCACAATCATGACTACCGGCTAAGCCGGTAGTTTGCTCTGCGGCTGTAAGCCGCTGTTACTGGCTGGACTGAAAGTCCACCGAACAATCTGCCACTTGCAAGTATGCCCCACTGCCGTATATACGGCAGTCCGCCTCCATCTGATGAGGGAGGTGGATTTTTGCGAAGCAAAAAGACGGAGGGAGAGAAATATAATTATTGCCAAACTACCCCTCAGTCAAAACCTTTGGTTTTGCCAGCTCCCCTGACAAGTGGAGCCTACCGCTGCGGCGAGATTGATCATCGGCAAAAGCCTCTTTGGAACCACACTTAGCGTGTGATTTTCGTTATACAATAAAACCATGTACTGTATGCTGTACATGGTTTTTTGATATAAAATTGATTTTATTTAAGTTGTCTTAGGATATCAAAATTTACCCTTTTTTCTGCAACCGACATTACTTTTTTGCCAAGCTTCATAGCATATTTTATGGCATCGTATGCACCACCGAAATCTCTAATTACATACGAAACAATAAAATCGCTTTTTTCAACCATCCATCGGTTTCTTTTTCTGATTGCGGCTTTAGGATAAAGTCCTGCTACAGCATCAGGGATAATAATTTCATCATACAGCTTCTCATAATAAGCTTTATTACTGTTTATCTCATTAGAAAAATAAGCTTTCACAAGCAGAAGCTT
>JAZSQK010000023.1:0-3361 GCA_045537915.1 Acutalibacteraceae bacterium | reverse complement strand
GTTCCATTTGGGATATTGGGGGAGCTTTTCGTCCCACTCAGCCATTACCTTTGCACTCTTTTCTGCCGCCGCTTGTTCTTCTGCGATTGCTGCCGGGAGCTTTGCTCCGCAGTCCTGACAGAATTTTGTGCCGATTGCATTTTGCTTTCCGCAAGCGGTACAAACAGCACCTTCAGCTACCGACTGCTTAGGAAGTGCAGCTCCACATTCGGGGCAGAACTTTTTATCCGCCGTGGTCGGCTTTTCACAATTCGGGCAAACCTTCATATTTTTTGCAGCCTCGGTTGCGTAATTATTTACGCTTCTTTCCAAATTTGCAAATGCGCCCTGAAAACCGCCGCCCTGAGTTTCACCTCCGTTTTGATTGCCTGCGGCATTATCTATATGACCTGCCGCTTTGTTTGCAAGATCTGTGGCTGTCGGCTCAATGGCTTTGCCTATGGCATCGCCAACGGCTCTGCCGATTCCCTGACTCACACCTCGTCTGATTGCTCTTTCCAAATCAAAGAAACTCATAACTTATGCCTCCTTCAAATTATCATTCATACAAATTCCGATTATGTCTTTCTCATCCTGCTTTAACATAAAACTACAGGTTCCGCAGGTTTTGTCCTCACCGTCAGCGTATGGACAGTCTTCTGTAATGACATCTACCCATTTTCTGCCACCGGGGGTTATTCTTGGACATTCGATAAAATCGGGATATTCGCCAAGATGCTTCTTGCTCAGCTCATCATATCGAAAGGTAATTTCAAGTGAATCGCCGTCAAGAGTGTAAACCTTCTTTTTGTCATCCCTCATACGCTAACACCTCTTTTCGTTTATGTTACTTATATTATACAGGCAAAAATTTCTTAAAAATAGTCCCGTTTTGGGGGTAAAAAAGTACAATTTTTGATGCTTTTTTTGCCAAATTAAGGCTTTCCAAAAGACCTCAAATCCCCGAAAAGCCAGTAAACAAGCCACTTTCAAAGAAAAAAGCACCCCGTTCGCAAGCGAACGAGATGCAAAAAATATTTTTTATCTTTTTAAGTAGTTTTGAAGGTCTATTTTTTTGTTGATGCAAAGCTTCTGATATATGTGCTTTATATGGTTTTTAACCGAGCTTTCCGATATATTAAGATGCACAGCAATTTCTTTTGTTCCCCAATCACGGTTATACAGCATTGCTATACTGATTTCCAGTGGCGAAAGGGTGTGTGAGTAGTCGTGTTCATCAGGCTTGTGCAGACGATACCAGCCGTCATTAAATTCCTTTACAACCTTCATTATCTTTTTATAGTCTTCGGGATAGTCTGTTTTTAAGCACTGTTCTGTAAGACCTTGAAGCAAATTATGATGTATGCCGAACAGCTTTATAAAGCCGTCATGTTTTGCAGTTTCCCATGCAATCATAAAGTGCTGTCGGGCAAGAAGAGGCTTTTTAAGTCCCATAAAGGATGCTGCCGCAACTATAAGCACATAAATTGCCGCAACCGGATAAAAGCTGTTGCAAAAAGCAAGGGCTGTATCACATATACCGATTGCTCTTTCAAAATTCTTTTCTCTGTATGCCTTGTAAGCCAATATGTATGCTCCGTAAAGTCTTATGCCGTTCGGAAGAAAGTGCAGATATTCCTCAAGGGGCGGCACATCGGGAACAGGCACGTTCAAAAGATATTTTCCGATATATGCGGTAAGCACACCGATAGCATGTAGCTCTTTTGGTGCGTCTTGGTTTTTAAGTCCTTCCTCCAACTCTTTTGATACACGCTCGGAAAAGAAACCGGCAAGGTGAATATGACCTCTGAATATATTTGCAAAGGTACACATAACGTTGGCAGAATAGCGAAGCGATTCGTCATCTGAGTCAAAATACTGCTCCAAAAGCTGTGCGGCTTCTTCTGCCTGACCACGATAATAGTAGTATTCGGCAAGAGCAATATTTTTGTCATCAGGATCGGGAATAGATTCGATAAACTTCATCGCTTCTCCCACGTTAAAGGAGCAACGAAGGAGCGGAAGCTGATAACGGGTAACAGTTTTCTTAGGCGTTACTTCATTTGTCTTCAGCGGCTCTTTAATATCATCCGGTATCCACCAGACACGGTTATCAAAGTATGCACCCGGAAGTCTGCCTTCCTTTGCCCATTTTTGTATTGCACGGCTTGTTACGCCCATACGCTCTGCCGCTGATTTTACGCTTTCATATCCCATATATCACACCTCGCTTACATTTTTTCTGCAACCTGTGCAGGCACCGTATTCATCTTCGCTGATAAAACAGTTATCACACACCCAAGAATGGCAACGTTTGCATTGATTCATCTTTATTGCAATAATTTGCGTTGAATTTGCCCTTGCTCTGTTATAGAGGCTCTGGCAGATTTTATTTGCTTTTCCTTTTTCGCATCTTGCAAGGGTTTTTATACTGCGGCATAGAACAGGGATTTTTAAGCCATATTCTTTCTTTTTACAAATTTCACATTCGGCACAAAATTGCAAGGTTTCCGTATCCACTTTTACATTTTTATAAAACTGCCTCATTGCCATCCCTCCGTTCTTTTTTGACAAATTTCGTCAAAGTCTTGAATTTTTCAAGGTTTTGTGATATTATAATTATATAAATTATTTTCAATATTTCATATCCCACGTTGGTGGGGTTTTTAACAAAAACGTGGGATTTATGCAAAAAATCACGGGGGATGCCCCCGAAAAAGAAAGGTATGGCTATGAATAATTCGATTCTTTTTGAAAATCAAAAAAAAAGGAGAGATATTCCTCTCCCGTTGCTCGTCTGCTTCTCAATGTTCAGTTTTTGGCAGATGGCATTTATCTATTATTTCCTTGAGCCGTCCTCGGCTCTCGACGGAAAGATCCCAATCGACATTAACATAGATTACGGCACCCTGCTGACGGCGGCTTGCTATGTGCTTGCTATCCTTACGATGATCTTTCTGCCGAAAATTATCGTGTATGCACAGCGGATCGCCACGGGTGTTGCGCTCCTTTCGGCCATCGCTTTCTTTCTCCCTCTGCCGGAGGATGCTCTGCGCTTTAACATTTATTTGCAGATCTTCTGCTGCTGTCTGATGATCGGGTTTGAGACCTTTCTTGTGGTCAACTGCTTTTCCGAGAAAAGCAGTGTCAAGTATCTGACCTTCGGCTACGGCATAGCGGTGTTTCTGATCGCTTTGGTTCAGAACGAGATCGTGTCGATTCCGTTCTCTGCCTTCCGTTACGCAATGATAGCGGCTCTTGTACTTTTACTTATCTTCTACCTCCGTATACCCACAGGAAAGGAGTATCTGCCGCAGTTTTTGAAAAAGAGCGACGGTCTTATCGCACCGAAGAAGATGATGCGGGGGGCTTATCTTGTTGC
>JAZSQK010000062.1:0-20859 GCA_045537915.1 Acutalibacteraceae bacterium | reverse complement strand
TCTTCCTAAGACCGCTTGGCCTCCGACTTGTTCAGCCCATTTAACATTTTTCCGACCCCTCCCCCCTATAAAAAAGGAGAGCCTTTTAAGACTCTCCTATAATTAATTGCGTTGAAGTGCTGATCCTAAATTAATATTTATAAAGTCCGAAAGCCATACCTAAAATATACAGACTTAATATCTACTTACTAAAAATGAACGTCGCTGCGAAGATAATAAAAATTTTTAAACTTCTTTCTTATGTCCATTAATTTTAAAATCTATTCCTAAAATACTACTAGTAAATATTAATAGTTGAGCAGTAAACCATAAAACAGAAGTATCTATTATTCCTGTAGGTGGAATAAATACGCATATAAATCCTAAAGTTACTGCACTTAGAAAAGATACTACACTAAGTATATGTTTAATATTTTCTTTCATTAAAGTCCTATAACTATAGTCCAGTTCTTATTAGTAACTATATCTATATCTTCCTGTAATAGCTGATTATATTGTTTCTGGTCTAATGTAAGAGTTAAACTTTCTTGTCCTGTTCTATCAGCTAATCCATTAATAATAGCTCTAATAGAATATCTATCTATTCTTAATCCTCCTGTCTGGGTACTTCTAGCTTGTCTTATACCTATATTAACATTAGCACCATTAAATAACACTTCATTAAGAGAAGTACTACCACCTATTAAAGAAGTTAAATTAGTAGTACCATAGATTAATCCATTTAATCCATCTGTAGTTACAGAAGCTATAGACCAGTTACGTAAGTCTAGTGTAGTTATATTAGGAGCATTTAATAACATATCCCTAAAATCAGTAACTCTAGAAGTATCCCAGTTAGTTACATCTAAAGTAGATCCTTTATATTGTTGAAATGCCTGGTATAAAGTAGTAACATTAGAAGTATTCCATTTAGATACATCTATATTAGCAGGTACATTATAGAATGCTCCATCTATTTCAGTAAGATTAATAGTATTCCAGCTGCTTACATCTAAATGGGTTAATCTCGAAGCATGCTTAAACATATTCTTAATAGTAGTGAATTTAGCTGCATCCCAGTATTTAGAATACACAGTAGTACAATATCTTAAAGCATAATTAGTATTAGTAGTATCTATATCACTTCTATTAGCAGCATAAACTTCTATAACATTATCATGATTACTAGTAGTAATAGCTTCATTATAATGAATAATTCCATTACTATCTTTCCAGGCGAATTGATTAGCTGTAGATAATAATCCTCCATACATTTCATTTATTTCTCCCTGTAGAGAATCGAATGATACTTCACCATCGTTAATATCTACACTCTTAGCTCCTTCTATATCATTAATTAATAGATGAGTAACTCCACCTACCTTATTAGGAGTAATAGTAGGACTAAAACCAGCTGGTCCTGCTGGTCCAGTAAGATCCTCTAATTGTTCAGGAGTAAAGTCATCATAAGTAAATGGGTCTCCTTTAGGTCCTGGTTCTCCAGGTTCTCCCTGCGGTCCTTTAAGTTCTTCTAATTGTTCAGGAGTAAAGTCATCATAAGTAAATGGGTCTCCTTTATAACCTCTAGGTCCTCTTAATGTCTCCATAGGAGGAAGTACCCCTTCATCTATAATATATGTTAATTCCCCATATAAATCTACAGTAGATACATCTAACACTCCGCATCCACAGTTACAGCCTATTTCTTCACCTGTAGAGCTTACTAAAGTAAATGCATTAACTGCATCTACCATTGTCTGCCCTGTAAGGTCTTTATCTTTCCATAAAGTTAGAGTATAGTTACCTAAATAAGCGAAAGCAGTACCTTTTAAGCCTATTAGTAAATATTCATCATTAATAACAGTGAAATCATTGATAATCACTTTATTACCTTTAGGGTCTCTCATCTGTAGAGTTAAATTAAGCTCCGATAATGGATTAGAACCCTCTGGTAATTTAATAGTCCATTTAATTTCAATGTCTTTACCGATTCTAATTTTTTTCATTGTATTCTTTTTTTACATTAAAACAAGGACATGCTTTATTACTAAATTCATTATGTCCTGCTATATCTTTAATATTGTATCTATTACATAAATCATCTATTAGCTTTCTTAAAGCTATTTTCTGTTCTTTCGTTCTAGTATCCTCTGGATTACCTTCTTTATTAAGTCCCCCAATATAGCAGATACCGACTGAACCAGTATTGTATCCCACGCAATGCGATCCTTTTTCATTTTCGGGTCTTCCTTTTTCAATAGTTCCATCTGGTAGTATTACATAATGATAACCTATACATCTAAACCCTTTAGCCTTATGCCATTTATCTATTATACTAGCGTTACATTTCTGTCCAGGTTTAGTAGCTGAACAGTGTATAATAATTCTATTTATCATTAATCTGGCTGGGAATCATCCCATTTCTTATAAGTAACTGTATAGTCCGAATTAGAATTAACTATAGTAGTATAAGGAGAAGTATTAGGTTTATTTACTTCTGTATCCCTTCTAGTACTAGAAGCACTATAGTAATAAATTAATCCTTCTGCTCTAGCATTCTTAAAATCAGTAGCATTACTATACTCTATATCTTTAATATATACCCTGTTATTAGAAGTATTAACCCAGTAAGCATAATCTTCATTAGCTAAATCAGCGAAATTATCTACTTTCTTATAATAATTCATGTAAACCTCTTCGGGTCTATATAGCTCATTAGTACCATTCCAGTAGAATATATTACTATTATAATAAGACCAGTTTAAATCTCCTATTTTCACTGTTTTACCATAGGATATAATATAACCTCCACTGTATAAAGTATCCCATGAATAAAGGTCATTTCTAGTAATTCTGTCTGTAGTTTCTATCCATACTTCATCAGGTATTACATTACAAGGATTAATAGGTGTAGGATCTCCAGAAAAGAAAGGACTTTCTACATTAGGTATAATAGTCTCTGTAGTAGCTTCTGGAGTAGGATCTACTTGTTCTAAATGATAAATTAAAGTAGACATATTAGAAGTATTATACCCATTATAATAAGAAGCTGAATCAGCTAAATTCTCATTACCCCATAAAGTAGTAAGGTCTACTACCATGATTCTATTAACATAAATACTTTCATTATTAGGATTAGATCCATTTATTGTAAAAGTAACAGTATTAACTCCATCCTCGTATTCTCCAGCATAAAGTACATAGGCAATTCTATTATAATTAAATTGCATTGTACCTGTAGTATTAAAAGCTACCGAAATATAAGTATCTACTTCTAATACTGCACTATTTATAAATAGCCCTATAAAATATCTATGTCCTTGTTGTAATGCATAAGGTAATATTACTCTAAAAGCTCCTTTACCAGAATCATCATTCTTTAATCTAATCCCATTATCCTCGAATGTAAGAACTCCGCTACCTCTTCTAGATATTCCGTTAGTTCTTTCAGTACAAGGTCTAGGATTCTGTACTAATTGTCTCCATGTACCTATACAGGCACTAGTTTCTATCTTAGTCTTACCATGTAGACTATAATCTAGTTTATCATTATAAGTGCCTGTAAGAGTAAGGGAATTATTATTTCCTCCTTTACTTTTATTAGTCCAGCCAGCTATCTTTCTTCCATTTCTCATTACATTTAAAGGTCTATAGCCATTAAAAAAAGGCTGGCATTTATTAGTATTATATATTACACTCATTATTAATCAGGATAAACGAAATGAATACCATTCTTATTAGCTAATGCATCATACTGAGATTGCGAGTAAGTAATCATTGACATCCATTGCTGAATAGTCGTATTAGACATTAAAGAAAGCTGAATGAAATGATTTACCTCATTCTGTATAACATCTCCCATATTAGTCATTAAATCACTATAAAAGGCATCTTTATCTTCCTGCGACCAGTCCGAATAATTAGAACCTCTAGCAATACATAACCAGTTAGCATTATCATCTGCTGGCTCACTGTTAGTATTAGGATTAACAGCTAACCAGCTATTACTATTCCATAGTACTATATCTAACTTTACATAATCTTCTGTTGAATCCCATATTCCTCTCCATACTGGTAAAATTCTACCTAAATTATAAACTGCCATTATACATTATTATTATCCAGGAGTAACTCCCCTGCGTCATTTATATATATATCTATATTAATATTTCCCTGGTTAGGTACAGAAACATATAAATTAGTGTCTTTCATTATTTCGAACCATAAATATTTATAGCAGCATACTACATTATTATATTTATAGTAATTAACTAAATAATCTTCATCCATTATTGCATATAAATAACCACCTAAATTAGAGAAATTTAGTTTAGTAGTATCTCCTATACCTATATCTCTATAAGAGAAATGATATTGATGATTTAAAGAACTAACATATTTATTCTTTTCTGCCCCGAAATTAATATCTCCATTATATAAGTAGTTAAGCTGGCTATCTTTTATATTAAACCTATTGATATACAAGTCATTATAATAAACAGCTAAACTATTATCACCACTTTCTATAAATTCTGCATAAGCTTTCTTTAGCTCATTACTATTTACATCATTAGCTAAATTCATTTTTTCTCTATTAATGTTACATTACGAGAATTATAGCCATAATTTATTTCTAATCCATTGACTATAAATTTCTTATCTTCGAAACGTTTATATGTAACTTTACTTAGCATATCTATATCTAAATGGGTAGTTCCATTAAGAATAATAGTATTATCGGAATACTGTCTGCCATAAGCCTTTAAAAGCATCTCTTCGGGTCTCATTACATCACCTGTAGATATATTGCTTAAATAGTCTAAATAGTGCTTTCTAGAGCCTTGTCTATTGTATAGATAGTTATTACTAACCTTCTTCCTATCGTAGCTTATATAGTCTAAATTTAGGTTAAAATCGTTAGTAAATACATTATGTTCATTCTTATATACATATTCTGTATTATTAGAATCATCAGCATTCTCCGAATTTTTATTTACAGAAGTTATACTAATTCCACTTATAAAAGTAGAAGTAGTTACTGCTCTACCTGTATAAGATACTCCGAAAGGTCTATAAATAGTAATAGTTAGTTTACCATTTAGTAATTTATCACTAGGAGCAGGAATAATAAACCCATCTACATTTTCAGCTAGTTTATATTTTCTTTTATTAATAGCTGATCTAAAGCCTATATCAGTATTAAAAGCATTAGTTTCTTTAGTTACATCTAGATTAGCCTTAACAATAATAGGATTATTAGAAGTAGTCCATAATAAATCACCATTATTATCTTTATATAGATGATATACATCTACTCCATTATCTATCTTTACTGAAATAGGGATAAAATCCATTTCATTAGTTTCTGGTTTAATACTAGATTCAGTAGGCATATAGTCTATAGAGAAATTAAATTTAGCATTAAATACTAGGCAATCAGTTTCACTAAAAGCTATATTATTTACTTCTAAATCTACCATAGGCATTTTAACTAATATATTTTCGTCTACAGCTATATCTCTATAAACATACTTAGTTAAATCATTAGTTCCCCTTAGTGCGTGGAATATCATTATCCCATCTCTTATATTATTCTCATTAATTACTCCCCAGTTATTTAAGTAATCGCTATCACTTACAGAACATAATGAACAAGGAGTAGCAACTACATTTTTAGTAGCGAAAAAAGGATCTGTATCTTCATATCCTCCTAAAAAAGTAAGATTGCCTGGTTCATAATTCTGTATTAAAGATCCAGGAAAGTAATAACTTTTATCTGCTAAAGAAGTCTGTTTATCCTTTTCGTAACAATAGCATTTTACATTAATAATATTAGGATCATTATATACATTAGGATTAATACCATAGAAATTATATAATATCCAGTTAGTTATACTAGGAGTACCTATATTTCTAATATACTGGGCTACATTATATTCTCCGTAAAGTCCTGTATTATTGTAAATTACATATCTATAACCAGCTATATAGGCATCTTCCGAAGACATATCTTCATTACCATATTCTACTTTATTAAACCATTCTCCTAAATTAGGAAATTGTATATCAGTATATTCATGTTTAGCGGTAATAGTAAACTTATCATATATCTCTCCTAAAGATAAATTAGTATCATTAGCAGCAGATTCTTCTTTAACAATCTCTTTTATATTATTAATAGTAAATAATAGCTCAGTATTATTTAGTTTATCGAATCTGGTATAAGTAGTATATTCATTAGCTATAGCATCATAGTTAATAATATATAATTCATTTCTCTGTTGTACAATAGTTACATTTAATACTGTAAGTAAACTAGATATAACGTCTAATAATTTCTTTTTTTCATTAACATTATCTTCTAGTGATCTATATCCTATTGCTGGGCAATTAAGTAAAGAACTATTATCCACTGTTCTAGGAATTTTAATATTCTCTGTAACAGTACAATAGTTTATATTTAATTTATCCATAGCTGATACTAGAAGTGTCTTTAAAGTAATATCACTGCTTTCTATATCTACATCTATATATTTAAGAACGCTTAATTTATCCTGGCATTCTAATTCATAGACATCTAAATAGGAATTATATTCCTGGCTATAAGCATTAGGTGTAGAATAACCAGACCATTCTATGTCGAAAAATACTTCATCAGCATAAGGTAGTTTATAAGAATCATTATATCTATAACCTTCTTTAGCCTTAAATAATTCTACTGTAACTGATTGTATATCAATAGAATTTAATTCGGGTATAAATTCCTTATTTAGTAATCTAACTACTGCTGTAGAACCTATAAAGGGCTTATATACCTCACCATTTCCATCATAAGTAACAGTAAATGGTTTATCAGCTAATAATAATTCTATTCTATCCGTTATAGTAGGGTTATCTAACTCAGTTTTAATAACTACCTTATATAATTGCCCATCTGGATCATTTTTAGAATTAGTATCCCTAAAAAAACTATAAAAGTATTTCATCTTACTCTATTAATCTGTCTGTTATAATTATCTATAGCTCCTACTAAGTCTTTACCTCTAACTACTAATTCTACTTTCTGTACACTAGATTCAGCAGTGCCATTACTATTTAATAAATGGAATAACCTTTTCTGTTGACTACCATTAAGAATCATTTCACCAGAATTAACTCTAGCTATATTATAGTCTCCTATACTTCTATTACCTCCTACTATACCACCTTCAGCGAATTTACCTATACTAGCGAAAGAAGCGAACATACTAGTAACAGTAGCTATTACTGTAGCCATAGCTGCCAAGTTATAAGGGAATGGTAAACCAGCAGCACTAGCAGTACCTTTACCTAAAGCTTCTGCCTGAGAAGCAGCTACCTGTATTTCAGCTAAGTTTACGAACATATTAGCGAAGTTCTGTACTGAACTTCCTAAAGCCTGCATAGTACTATTAATAGTATCATTTCCTAAATCTATTACTGACCATAAGTTACTCCAGGCACTAGCTAAATTATTTACAGCAGAAGTAGTAATAGTTAATTGTTTAAGATGATTATTAAGTACATCTACATTAGGCTTCATAGGTACTAACTCTGAATTACCTCTTCTAAAAGAAGGTTCATTATTAGGTTGATCAGCAGTGTATTTTAATATATCTTGGTAAATATCTTCTGTATTACCAGCCCACCAGTACTGTTCTTTAGCTTTTTCTGCTAAATGTTTAATTTCTTCATTTAACTTCTGATAGGCTTTTTCGAAAGCTTCAGTACCAATAGTATAATTAATATACAAGTTTTTATATAAATCTTCTATTTCATCTTGTATATTTTTAGGTACTGCATAAATACCTATCCAGTCCTCTGGTAAATATCTACTTCTATATTTATCATTTAAACCTAGTAGACGGCTTAAAAAAGCAGGAGAGCCTTCTATTTCTTCATTAAATACCCTATAAATATCTAGTATCATATCTCTATTGATTGTTTTTATAGTAGCATCATTAGGTAATAATAGTTTAGCTAAACGATATTGCAGTTCTTTAGATTTATCTTGTAAAGATTTTCTAGTAGCTTCATCAGGAGTTACTTTAATCTTCTTATCTAATTCATCAATCTGCTTCTCTAAGTTTCCTATACTTCCTTCTAAGTATTTTATACCAGAAATAGAATTGTTTTTAGTAGTACTCTTTTTAGTATTATCTTTAATTTTAACTTCTTCTAATTCCTTTAAAATTCGATTTTTTACAGATTCGGCTTTATGTATCTCTTCTTGTATTAAAGCAATAGGAGCAAGTAATTTAGTTTCTGCATCTATAAATCTTGTTAAGTCCTGAATTTTAGCTTTATAAGGAGATAAAACTGTTAGATTAGTTGCGGCATAAGCAGCTTGTTCCTTTTTAAGATCTTCTAAATCTTCTTTACGGCGATTTAAATAAAAATTCTTATCATCAGCTTTTAAGTAAGCTTCTACTAATCCTTTCATAAAATCAGAAGCATTCGTTCCTTTTAATGTTTTTACTGCAGCTTCCTGCTTGTTAGTTATATATTTAATTAATTCCCTATAGTAAGCATTAATTTCTTTTTTAGCATTATTATAATCTTCATCGGAGACTACTCCTCCTTCTCCTTTTATTAGTTTTAAAGCAGTTACTTTTTCTTCTATTTTAGCTCTCCAGCCCGCATTTAAAGAAAGAAAAGAGCCTAGAGCATCACTAGCATTGTATCTGTCCATTCCTAGTTTAAAAGATCCACCAATATTACCAGAACCTCCATTAATTATTCTTAACGCTTCAGCATAAGCGTTCTGTCCTCCTGCTTGCATAGCATTCATCCAGTCTGATAATCTTTCACTCTCATTAATGGCATCTTTTATTAATTTAAAAGAAGAAGCAGCAACTGATGCTGCTGTACCTAATTTAGTTACAGAACCAATAATTCCATTTAAAGAACCTCCTATTCCTGTAAGCTGTCCTTGCATATCTTTAAAAGGGGAATTAGTTGTTATAGATTTTAAATCCCCTTTAGTTTTACTTATATTACTATTAAATTGTTGAACTTTAGCTTCTGTAGCCTGTATCTGTTTTAATAAAGTAGTACCGAAAAAACCTTGTTGAGCTTCTTTATTTAGGGATTGATAAAGGATTTTCATCTTTTCTATCTCCTTAGATAATTTAGAAGATGCTTGTTTATAACCATTAGCCCCACTAGTAGCTTTCTGCATAGCAGAAATAGAATTTCTAAAAGATTTAACTTGTTGATCTGTAACTATATTATTTTTCTTTATTGTATCAGTCAGATTCTTATTAGTCTTATCGAATTGTTTTAATTCTTTCTCTGCCTTTTCTATGGCAGCATTAAAACCAGAAGTATCTGCCTGTATCGTAGCAGAAAGTGTACTCATATATTTTTATTTAAAACTTTATTAATTTTATTATCTAAGATACTCTGGTCTAATGCTTTCTCTATAGCAGCTATAGGCTTTATATAACCAGTTAGTCTAGGAGTATTTAAGAATTTACCCTTTTTATACCAGTTATATCTAGGTGTTCCTTTTCCCCCTACGAATATTCTAGCTAATGAACCTTTACCCTCATGTCCGAAAGCGTGTAATTTAACTGAGTTATCTACTTTATAATCTTTTTTAAGAGTGCCTAAAAGAATACCTTTATTAGCTACATCTTCTAATTTATAGGGAGTATTTCTAAGATTATTCCTAGCTCTATTTTTCATCTCTATAGCAGCAGAAATAACAGCTTTACCTATTCCATTTATAACAGCATCTCCTTCTTTAGAAAACTCTTCAGCATTAAAATTTAATACATAATTCATCATATCTTAATATGCTTAGCTTTTTCTTTTAACCTCTTAATATCTTCATTAGAAATTTCTATATCTCGTTTAACATCCGTATCCCATTTAAAGGCTATTATATCCTGTATATTTACATTTTTATTAGTATTCATCTTTACTAAGAAATAAGAATTTAGCCTACAAGTTTCCCATAAGTTTCTATCTAAATAGGGTAGATTTTCTATTAAATCATTTATTTCCCATTCCGTCATTTTATCCATAAAATACTCCACTGAGCATACTCTAAACTGAAATACTAAAGTATTAAATAGGTCATGAAATAATAGAATCTTTTCATTCACTACTTTAGATAGATTTAATCTTTTTTTAACTTATTCTGGTTTTCAGTAGTTTTAGCAAGCCATTCAGTAAATTCTTTCAGTAAATTATTATTCTCATCTATAGCATCTAATACATCATCTAAAGTAATACTATAATCTTTAGCAGAAGATACTATAATACAATACATAAATGTAACTATATTAGTTATATTACTAGGGCTGAATGTTTCTTCTTTAATATTCTCATACATCATTAAAGCACGAATAGAATATTTTAATTCTATGTTCTTATTATTTATAGTTATATTCATAATTTAAGTGAATTTAAAGTAAAAAAAGGAGCAGCTTATAAATAAACTACTCCTTATATTATTATTGAAGATCTGGAGTAGGATCATCAGTAGATTTAACTGAGTCTACTGCTATCATTGTCTCCTTAGAAATCTTACCATTTCCTGTAAGAGTAAGGCTAAAAGTAGCATTCTCTCCAGTATTAGCATTAGCAGTTAGTGAGCTGATGAATACTAAACCTGTATAACCTGTATTAGTAGCAGTTGTTGCTGGTACATCTACATCTACGGCATCTTTAGCCCAGCCACCAGTCCAGAAAGGATAATCATCATTAACTACTGTTTTTTCTACATCTGTCTGGATTTTATGTCCGAAATAAACTTTAACTGGAGTTCTATTAATCATTGCTGTAAATAGTGCATCATAAGAATTATCAGTATATAGATTCTCCGAACTAATTTCCCAGCTAATTTTATTTACTTCCGAACCTTGCCATACTCCATGATCCTTAGTACTAACATCAGCAGTACTAGCAGTAATAGTTAGTGTATGGGAAGTAGCATAAGCAATAGACTTTCCTGCCGAATCGAATAGCATTAAGTCATCACCTTTAATAATTTTCTGTGCCATTGTTAATTTATTTTACAATTAAAAGTTAATTTCTGGATAAAGCAATTATCAGTATATTCTTCTATAACTTGCATTATCTTATTATCATATAAAGTCATTATGTTAGTCTCTATTCTAGGACGTTCCATAATCTTTCTAATTTCATTAGCAATAGTAATACTTTCATCGTACTTAGTAGAAACTACTGTAATTTCGTAACTTACTAAATCTTCATTATAACCATCTTTAGACTGATTAATAACTGATACTCCTGTCCTTTTATACACTATAAAAGGGAATTTAGTATCATTATCTGCAATAAGTGGAAATACTTTATCTTCTACTAATTCTTTTAATGTTTCCGAAGAAAGTAATCTAGCTGCTATAACTTCTCCTATTAATATTGCATTAGTCATTTATAAGCTCAGTATTTATAGTTTTTTCCTGGTATTCTCTACTAGAATCTATACTAAGTACTCTATAGTATTTACCTTGCCATAAAATCTTATCGTAGTCGTTTATAGGTACATAATAGCGAACTATAAAAGTTTTATTATAATTATGTACTATCTCGGAATTTTCTATGTTTCTAGAACCATTATTATATACAACTCTAGCCCTAGTAGTAGTTACTAATTCTAAAGTCTCTACCTGGCTACCATATTTATCTTTTTCCCAGACTACTTTATATATTTCTATAATCTCGTTTAGTAACCCTGCTCTTTTCATCTTATTAATATTTTTTATAAAGTGATGTTAAATAAGTGTAAGAGAAAGGTATTTCACTAGGATTTCCACTAAAAGAAGTGCTTTCCCTAGATTGATACATATCGCCTATAAATAGCTTCATTGCATGGATGAGAGTGGTAGGTAATAAACCACCATTCTCATCTGCAACTTCACTTAAATTATGGTCGATATGCTTACTAACGGCATCTTCAGCTACAGTGATTAAATATATTAAATATTCATCATCTTCTGTAAAGTCTTCATCTATATTTAGATGTTTCTTTATTTCACTTAAACCTATATACATATCGACTTAACTATTTAAAAATTAGGCAACTGTCTTACCATAAACGAATGCAGCATCTCTTAATACTTTAGCATCGAAGAAAGCATTAATTACTAGACGTACACAACCCTTAACTGCCTGAGAATATGGATCTACAGTTAAATCAATAGGACCCCATTGTCCGATAGCTAGGTTAGAGAAATCACCATAAATAAAATTATGTCCAGAAATATGTCCTGTAGAATAAGCAGGAGTACCATCAATTTCTCCATTAGCGTAGATAGATTGATTTACATTCTGTCCTTTAGCAATAGGGCGAAGATCAGCCTTAGCTGAAGGAGACATAATATATTTACACTCACCTAGAACATTAGCAGCTTCTACTGTTCCTTCTAGCTCAGCAATAGTAGCGAATGTATTAGCTAATGTAGGAGTTTTACCATTAAACATACCAGCAGGACCTTTACCAGCAGCACCATCACCAAGAATAGTAGCCTCTAGTTTATTGTTAATAGCGTTAACAATATCTGTTCTAATTAGATCCTCTACACCGATTGCATCCTGGTTAAGAAGTTGTTTAGAAATATCAATGAAAGCAGTTAAACGGTGAGGAGTTAATTTAACTGAAGTGAAAGCACCAGCACCATCTTTAGCATCATCTGTTTCTAGTTCCCAGTCTACATTAGAAGCTGACATAATAGGAACTTGTACATCACCTACTAGACCAGTAAGGAATCTAGCTCCAGCCTGTACTAGTACATTTTTAGCACGTAGTGGCTCTAGTGGGTCATAAATATCTGTAGGAACAATATCATCTCCTTCAGCCGTTACTGTAATAGCACGGAGTTCTTGTACAGGTAGTTGAATCTGTCCACCTAGAGAAAGACCAGCTTTTCTCATTTCCTCTGTTCCAGCGTTAGAAACAGCTGTTGCTACATCATCTAGCAGTTGATTATTAGCGACTGCCTTAATTGCATTTACTAATGAAAAACGTTTTTCCATTTTATTACATTTATTATTAACTTTAATATCGGAATTAGAAAGAGATCTTTCTAACTCTTTTAGATCTGTATTAAGATTTTTAATCTTATTCTCAATATCATTAAACTCTGTCTGTTCATCCTCTGTAAACATTCGGATTTCTTTTCTACAGAGTTCTATCATTTCATAAGCTCTCTTTTTTAGCTGAGCTTTAGCATCTTTAATTTCTAGGGAGTTCATTGTATTAAAGTTTATCTATTTCATCCTTGTAGAAGTCCATTTTCTTAGTTACTTTCTCATCTAGTTCCTTCATAGCTTTACCTTTATCTCGACTATAGCAACTAGTAGTTAAATAAGCTCCTTCGAATGTCGGGCTTACATCGTATAATCTATTTATCTTTCTTACTTCCCTTTTAAGTACTCCATCTTCTTTATACCAGCGTTGCGAAGTTTTATCCTCCTCATCTACAGTAAAAGCGAAAGAAGAAGTAGATATTTCCCCTCTTTTAATATGTTCTAGTAACTCATTACCTACTTCAGTATTAGGAGCTTCGAATCTATACATTAACCCCTCTGGAGTTAATTTAAGCTCTAAAGTTCCCTCTCCATATCTAGAACGAGCTAAAACTGTATCTTCTCTATGATTCAGTCTAGCATATATATCCGACTGTTTAATAGTTTCCTCAGTAATAGCACCTGGAGAAATAGTTTCATAAAATCCTAAATTCTGCGAAGGTTCATTAAAGCGAACAGCATAACCTTCTACTATTCTAGAATCCTCAGTAGATTTAGTGATTGTACCGTTAAAAGATCTATATTGTTTATCCATTTTCTTTAGAATTAATTATATTATCATTAATCTTAGTATAGGCTATTAGGTGTTTATCTCCACCTTCTATAGGATTTAATCCCATTTCTCTACGTACTTCATCTATACAATAGACGCCAGTCTCTAATAGAGTCTTATAATAATTAGCTAGAGCTGTCTTATCTGTTCTTAGAATAGCAGTTTCATCTAAATTAATTCTATAGCCTTCTTCACTAGGTTTAAATAGTTTAGAAGTAAATTCTTCTTCTACCATATTAATATAAGGTAACAGCGAATGTAATAAAAATTCTTGCTGTGCTGCTTCTAATGAACCATAAGAAGAATGGCTTAAATCACCTACTAATACAGGATTTACCCCGAAAAATCTACATATTTCTTCTACCTGGAATAATCTACTATCTAGTAGTTGAGCATCCTCTGGTGAAATCTGTATAGGTTGATAAGACATATTACCCTGTAGTACTGCTAATCCATTTCCTCCATCAGTCATAGACTTATTCCATGACTCATGAATAGCTTTTCTCTGTTGCTCTGTAAGTGTACTCTGTACTGTTAATACTCCAGCTAGGTTACATCCAGAAGTAAAGATTTTATTAGCCTGGTTTTCTCCAGACTGAGATAAATTAATAGTTCTGCATGCATAACTTATAACACTCTTTCCATTAACTCCATCATTAGAATACTTTCTAAGATGAATAATATTACATGGCTCTATTCTCTTATTAGGTACAAGAGTACAAGTATAGTAAAGACTGCCTTTCTTACCTTTTTCATAGTGAATATTAACATCACCTGCTTCTAGATACCTTAATCCTGTTACAGTTCCATCAACTGCTCTTTCTATTAGTGCGAATCCATTACCTTTTAATAATACACTCTGTATAAGCAGCTTTAAGAAATGAAATTTAGTAAGATTACTAGATAACCCTTTAGAAAATACTAAATTTAATGAATGATTGTCTACAATATTTTTACAGTCTCCTTCATCTTTAACCACTCTTATAGGGAGACCTGCTAAAGAGTCGCTGATAAGGTCTACACAACGAAATACAGTACTTAAATTCATTGCACTATGATTACCTAATAAATTAGGAAATATAAGAGCATCATTATCATAAATGCATTTACAGTTGTCTGCCTTTCTAATTTCTAATCCGAATATACGCATTTTATTGATTATAAATCATTTATGCTTATATCTGTCTAAAGTTTAATAACTTATAGAATTATCATACTCTGGTTTTAATGATACTCCTAATGCTTCTACTATAGCTATAACTCCATCTATCTTATTCATATCCTGCTCTTTAACAGGCTTACAGTTATCATTATGATCATATTTAAGAACTACATTATTAAAGCACCATCTAGTAATTTCATTGTTATCTATAACTACATTACCTTGCTTTAAAAGTCTTTCGAACTCTTTAGTAGGTCTATTAAAATTCCATAATGCTTGGCTAAAAGGCTCTAAAGGTAGATTCTGCTCAGTAGCATTTATAGCGAACTGAGTAGCATTATAAGAATCATAAGCTATCTTTTCTATAGGTAGTATTTTAGAAACTTTAAGAATATCATTTAATACATAGTCATAATCAGTAACATTACCAGGAGTAATAGTTAAATAGCCTTTTCTTTTCCATTCTTTATATAACTCGCTATTAACATTATTAGCGAGAGCAGACTGAGGTAAGTAATAGAATGTTTTAAAGTAATGAATGTTTTCTCTTTTTACCATTATAGAAACTGCTGTTAAGTCGGAAACTGCGGCTAAATCTATCCCTATATGACATGTACTGTCCTTAAAATCCTCTAAATTTACTGATTTAGAATACTTTAGCAGTAAATCATTACCTAACCAGGTATTACTAGAATTAACCCACTGATTAAAATTCTTAGTCCTTACACCTACTTCTAGTGAAGAATCATTCTTAGCTCTGGT
The DNA here is from genome assembly GCA_045537915.1 of Acutalibacteraceae bacterium. Lineage (GTDB taxonomy): Bacteria > Bacillota > Clostridia > Oscillospirales > Acutalibacteraceae > SFWF01. Next base: position 5,104 of record JAZSQK010000062.1, on the reverse strand, counting down.
TACCTGTTTACTTAAATAATCTTCTGTAACTGTACTGCCTAGACTAGGATTAGCTTTCTTCCATACTTTAGGATCATCCCAGCTATCCCCTTCATCTAGTGTATAAATAGCTGAAAATAAAGTATCATCCTCTTTAATCCCAGATAATACTTCTAAGCATGTAGATCTGTATTTATAACAGAAGCCATAAAGATTAAAACCAGCAGTAGTAATTATCATTGCTAGTGGATTCTCTCGCATACCCTGGCTAGAACACATTACATCATATAATTTACTATCTGGTTGTTCATGACATTCATCTAGTAAGAAAGCATAACTATTAAATCCATCATTACCACTAGCATCACTAGAAAGGACCTGTATAAAAGAATTAGTTTTAGGGAATTGTATATTATCCCTCCATCGTTGAAAGTATTTCTTCTTAGGATCTAATCCTCCTAAGAATGTAGAACACATATTATAGGCAATTTTAGCCTGTTTAGCTGAATTAGCCACTAATTCTATTTCAGCAGCTGCTTCATTATCAGCAATCATTAAATAAAGGCATATAGCAGCCATTAAAGCAGTTTTACCAGACTTTCGGGCTAACTCTATATAAACATAGTTACATACTCTCTTATTAGTTCCTTTATGGTAAAATCCGAATATACTACTTACTATCCATAACTGATAAGGTAATAAGGTGAAATTCTGCCCTTTAAACTTGCCTGTAAAGTGTTTTAGCTTATAAATGAAGTTTACTACTCTCTCTACTTTATCTTGCCTAAAATCGTACTTATTAAAGAAATCTAAATACCTTTTACATGCTTGTTTTACATATAAACAGGCTACTTCTTCCCCATTTAATACTGATTCCGCATAAGCTGTATATTTTTTATCTATCATTTAGTTAGTGAATCTATGAAATCATCCTCTTCCTCATCACTTGCCTTAATAGAAGATTCTACTTTAAGTAATCTAGCTGAATCTAAAGGGCTGATTCCTAATGAGCTACATAGTCTCATTAATGAAAGGGATAGATTATATTCTAGTGTTAGTAATGAATGTCTGCTTTTAGTAGTTACATCCATAATTCCATTAGTATCTATATTTTCTTTAACCTCTAAATACCTATGTAGGTTATTCTTAACTACTTCTAGTATTAAATTAAATTGAGGAGGTATATCACCATATTTTTTCTTTAGGAAATCTTCTAATCCTTTAATAATATCTTGTTCTGTCATTGCCTAATTTTTCTATATTCTATAATATCTTTAGTAATATCTCTAGTTTTACTTAACTCCTTTAGAATTACTAATATTTCGTATCGTAGTATAATTAACCCTACTAAATTAAGTAGGGCTAGAATTATTAGTAGTATCATTCCATGATGTATTTAGGTAGTTCAATTTTTCTCTTATAGTTAAGAGGTTTACCTGTTGCTAGTTTCTTAGCGAATGAAGCCGAAATATCTTGTTTTAAGGTTGTATTAAGCAGTCTATTAGCTTCATATATTAAAATATATAGGAAGGCTAAACTCTTTCTCTCAGCTGGCTTTACGTTATATTTAACACACTGTTTATGCATAGCTAAGAATTTTTTAGTTTCTTCAGTCGAGTCTAAATAGTCCATAATTATAAGTGCAGTATTAAGTATTATTTCATTAGTTCTAGCAATAATATAATTAGCTGATACTAGTAGATTTAAGTATTTATTTAGAGTCTTTCTATCTATTCCTAATTCCTCAGCTATTCTTACTTTATTGAATTTAATAGTGTTAGTATTGTTTACGCAGATTGTTTTTAAAGCGAGTAGAAAGGCTTTACATTTAGCCTGTAAAGATTCTTCTATGCCTTTTAAAGGAGAATCTATAAACTCGCAATCTATATGCATAAAATTAGAAAAAGAATCATCGAAATGATACTGATTATTAGTCTTCTTACCTCTTCTAATAGTATCTATAGAAGTAAATAAGTCATTATTATTTAACTCTTTAAATGAGCTAATAATCTTTCTTACTTCTCTTTCAGTAATTCCGCTTAGTTCGCTAATTCTTCTTTCGGAAATAAAAGAAGTTTTAGTTTTATTGTCCTTATATCTTCTTAGTAAAGTATATACATAGATTGCATTTAGTGTTTTTAGATTATTGATTTTTTTACTGAGTTTAACGAATTTCATAATAATTTTTATTAATAATTAATTTATATCTATTAGAACTTTTTAAAGAAAAAGAGGAAGGCTTCGCAACCTTCCCCTAATTATGAAATTTATTAAACTTAGTTCTAAACTTATGTACAATATATATAATATATATTTATAAAATACAATAGTTTTTTACAATTTTTTTAAATTTTTCTTATGCGTGCAATCATCGTAGTGGAGTCGCAGCGGAGCTACGATATAGTGTAGGGCTTAGAAAGATATAGGGCTTAGAAAGGAGGAACTTTTTCCCCATCTTGTATAGGAACTTTTTCCCCATCTATATTCCCTTTAAATTAACCAGTTAATTATCAATTAGTTATAGTTTAGGCTAAACTATTCGACATTTTATTAATAAATATTTAAAAAACTATTGTTTAAATCAACAATAAATAGTTTAATTGAATTGCCATAATTTAATTAATGTTATTGTTTAGAAAGAGAATAGCCTAAAAAACTATTCTCTTTTTTACGTTTTAAGGCAGTTTTTAGCTATCTAAATATATAAGTAATAGTATTACACTAAAAGCTTCCTAAAATAGATCTACAGTACATTAAAAAGCGAAAAATGGACAATATTAAAGAAGAATTTCAACTTAATTATCTATCTATGCAAGATAGAATTAACCAGTATGAAAATGATTTTACTTATTTATGGAATAACGGACTAAGTTCTCCTGATAAAATAGGATTTTTAGTAGATTTATATAAAGAATATGGATTTCCAGCAAGTCATTTAGCCTTTTATGATTTATATGCTGAAAATTTCGGCTTAGAAGGTATAATAGAAGCAGCAGAATCACTACATAAAGATACAGATATAGATATTAGAATATGTAGAGCATGGATTTATTATAAATGTTTCGTAAATGCTTTAAATGGTGCTTATACTGAAACACTACTATTTAACCTTTTAACTAGAAGTGGTTATAGAGTTAAATATGCTACTCCTAAACAAGATACATCATTCGGTATAGATTTACTAGTTTATAAGGGTACTAAACTACAATATGTAGTACAAGTTAAGCCTATTTCATTTCTACTATGTAATAAATCTGTAGTAGTACATAAAAGAACTGAACTACATAAAAAAGCTAAATTAACTGAAAAAGTTATAGGAGTACCTCATTATACAGCAGTATACATTAATAACCGTGTAGTAGGTAGAATGGTTAAAACTACTGAATATATAGATGATAGAGGGCATTTAAAGAGACCAGTAGATGTAAATTACTTAATAGATCTTACTAAAGATGCCGACAATAAATAAACCTAAAAAGAAATCTACTTATATAAAACATACTTTACCAGGTAAAGCTTATAACTATGCATGGCATAAGTTAAGAAATGCTTATTTAATGCAGCATCCATTATGCGAAAGATGTTTATTAGACAATAAAACAGTAGCAGCTGAAGAAGTTCACCATATTAAACCCCTTTCTACTGCTAAAGATGAAATGGAAGTACAGAGTTTACTACTAGATAGTAATAACATTATGGCTTTATGTAAAGATTGCCATGCGAAAATACATAGAAAAAAAGAGACCCGATTGAGATAATCGAGTCTCTTTTTTTATTATATTCGTAACGAAATAGTCACTTTATTAGCTAACTTGTTGATTTACAGGCATAGAAGAACTTAAGAGTAGAGTTTTTCGCATACCCATAAATGGCTAATAATCTAGCTATTAATAACATTATTTATTAATTTCTGTCACTTTTTAGGCACATGAAAGAACTAGTTAATTTAAGGGAGCGTAAACTAAAAGAAGGTACAGTATTGTATCTAGATTACACTCTAGATGGTTGTAGGGTAAGGGAGAATTTACACCTTTACATCACTAAGGATAAGCAGGCTAATAAGAATGCCTACGAAGTAGCTAACCTAATTAAAGCGAAAAAGATCCTGGAAATACAACAGGGTTTAGCAGGTATTAAAAGGAAGAAGGTAGACATATTCAGCTACTTTATTAACTGTAAGAAAAACTGGACACCAGTAAGATACAGGCTGAAAGATTATCTACATACTGATTCTATCAGTATAGATAAAGTAGACTTACAGGGTTTTATTAATTACCTTAATAATACTTCTTTAAAGGGTTCTACTAGATACTTTTATGCCCGTGTAGTCGTAACGGTGTTTAGAAGGGCATATAAGGAAGGATATTTAGCTAAACTGCCTACTGTATGTATGCCTAAAGAAAGTGCCTATAATAGGGCTTATTTAACGGAAAAAGAGCTATCTAAACTTAGTTCTACTCCCTGTAGAAATGAAGAAGTTAAAAGAGCTTTCTTATTTAGTTGTTTAACTGGTCTTAGATATTCGGATATAGTGCAATTAAAGAGGGAAAACATTTCTGTAGAGAATGGCTACACTAGGCTTACTTTTACCCAGAAGAAAACAGGTAAAATAGAATATCTAGATATATGTTCCCAGGCAGCTCAGTTACTAAACAATACTCCCTTTAGTATAACTTATACAATGACTAGCAGAGTGTTAACAGACTGGGCTAAAAAGGCAGAAATTAGTAAAAGAGTTACATTCCATGTAGCTAGACATACTTTCGCTACCATTCTATTAAATAAAGGTGTAGATATATTTACCGTTAGTAAATTGCTGGGTCATAGTAAGTTATCTACTACGCAGATCTATGCTAAACTGGTAGATTCTAGTAAGAGATCCGCTGTAAATTTACTTAATGGGCTGATTTCCAGAAAGTTATAAAAATTAAATGCATGAAAAAAAGGGAAGTCGGAGGCCAAGCGGTCTTAGGAAGACAAATCCCCACTACAACTCCTTGGCTCACAGAACGACATGGCTACGATCCGACTTATGCTAAACTGGTAGATTCTAGTAAGAGATCCGCTGTAAATTTACTTAATGGGCTGATTTCCAGAAAGTTATAAAAATTAAATGCATGAAAAA
>JAZSQK010000040.1:0-1562 GCA_045537915.1 Acutalibacteraceae bacterium | reverse complement strand
AATTCTGGAAGGCGAAGGCTATGAGGCCTATAACTTCAGCGGCGGTTACCGTTTCTTCAGCGCCGTAAAAAACGACCTGCGCCTTCATGAAAAATCCAGCCCCTGCGGTATGGACGTATAAAAATATAATCCCCACGGCTTTCGCCGCAGGGTTCGTAAAACAGTTAAATCCGACCTATGGCCACGATCATAGGTCGGATTTTTTCAATATGCACCGGTTTCGGAAAGGCTCCCTTGTGTAAAGGGAGCTGTCAAAAATCTTATAATTTTGACTGAGGGATTGTTTTTCCGCAGTAGGATTTTTCGAAAAAATTGCCATCAAATGAGTGCCTGCTGCACAATCCCTCCGTCACGGCTTCGCCGTGCCACCTCCCTTTGCACAAGGGAGGCTTTGGTGCGGTGCAAAACCGCAAATCGTATAACACACCGATAGGTGTATAGAAGTGCGCCCTTATCAGTTCGACAAATTGGAATTTGTCTGTTTGCTATTCTAATTCAATTTTCATTCCAAGCAACCGTTTTTTCGTCCGAACACTGTACTGCAAAGTATATGTCGTAATCCCATTAACAATTGCGTCGTGGATTTCCATGATTTCTTTTGATATATCCTCTTCAGTCGCATACCAGCCTAAAAAAGTCGTTGGTTCTTCCCCGAACATTCCTTTTCCTTCACTTTTACCGAAAAGCGCATACTGTGGAGATGATTTCCCGCCAGACATTTTTTGAGAAGACACAACCTTATGACAAGTAGCAATTACACGTTCAATTGGTGATGTTATCGTGATTTTTCCTGCTGCATTCTGCTTTTTTGTATTGGACTCTTGTGTAATCTCCGTTGCCATTAAGCTATCCAGAGAAATATTCAGTTTGCTTGAAAGCAACAGCAACTTTTCCACTTCTGGGTATCCAATTCCTTGTTCCCATTTTGAGACAGCTTGACGACTCACATCCAGAATCTCCGCTAACTCCTCCTGTGATAATTGCTTTTCTTTCCGTAGTTGTTTCAGATTTTCTGCAAAACTCATACAGTTACCTCCTTTACACAACTAATTATAAACACAGGAAAAGGGAAATCCACCAACCTATATTTGCATTTACGCAACGTGAAGTTGCAATAATACAATTATGGAGGTATCACACAGATTCAAGTTTTTCTAATTGTTTTATCCATTTTATCACATTACTGAAAATTGGACAAGAACAGTCCCGGCAGGATTAGCTGCCGGGACTAAAACTGTTTTATGGACTCCCACCATTCGCCGCGGGGGTTTTATTTTCATTCAGCAAGGGCTCTCAGTTTTTTCTCGCCAACCACTTCAACCGCGCCTCTTGTCAGTTTCACCATGCCCTCATTCTGGAAATAGCGGAGCATACGGGTCACCACCTCCCGGGCAGTGCCGAGATGGTTGGCAATTTTTTCATGGGTGATTTTAAGTTCTGTGCTGTCTTCCACCAAAATCTCTTCCAGCAGGAAGGCCGCAAGGCGCTTATCAAAGCTGCGCCACATTATCTGCTCCATAAGCCACATAAGCTCGGAGAAATTGCTGCTCATAAGGCTGTTG